>DASVCF010000112.1:0-14347 GCA_036381735.1 Gemmatimonadaceae bacterium
CACGGCGCCCTGTTCGAGCGCATCGAGCAGCGCGCGCAGCACCTCATCGGCATCGGGCGGCGCGGCCTGACCGGTCGGCGTCGCGGCAAGAGCTTCGATGCGCTCGCGGAGCGAGTCGATGTCGACGATGGCGCTCATGCCAGCGCGCCCGCGGTGACGAGACTCGCGCGCACCGTCTCCTCGTGGCGCTCGGCCAACGGCACGAGCGGCAGGCGCAGCACGTTCTGAATGCGACCCATCATCGCGAGCGCCGCCTTCACCGGAATCGGATTCGATTCAATGAACGCGGCCCGCATCCACGGCGCCAGGCAGTCGTGAGTCTCGCGAGCGCCCGTGACGTCTCCCGCCCGGCACTGTTCCGTGAGCTGCGCGACGGCGCGCGGTGCGGCATTCGAGATCACCGAGACAATTCCATCCCCGCCGGCCGCCATCACCGCCAGCGTCAGTGCGTCGTCGCCCGAGAGGACGTCGAATCCCTCGGGCCGGTTGCGAATGATTTCCATGATCTGCGGGAGGTTTCCCGAGGCTTCCTTCACCGCCGTGATGTTGGGCACCTCGGCGAGCGCGAGCGTCGTTTCCGCCTCAATGTTGCTCCCCGTGCGTCCGGGGACGTTGTAGACGACGATCGGCAGCTCCGTCGCCTCGGCAATCGCGCGGAAGTGCGCGATGATCCCCCGCTGCGGCGGCTTGTTGTACATGGGCGAGACATGCAGCAGATGCGTGGCGCCCGCTGCCCGCATTTCGTGCGAGAGCGCGATGGCTTTCCTGGTATCGTTGGAGCCCGCACCGGCGACGATGGGCACGCGTCCATTCGCCTGCTCCACGACGATCTCCACCACGCGGCGATGCTCCGCCGGCGTCATCGTCGCGGCTTCACCGGTGGAGCCGCACGGAACGAGAAAGTGCACACCTTCGTCGATCTGCCAGTCCACGAGCGCCCGCAACGCGCGCTCATCGAGCGCCCCATCGCTCGCGAATGGCGTGACGAGCGCGGTGCCGCAGCCGAACAGGCGTCGAGTGTCAGACATGGCCAAGTTGGTTCGAGTCGAGGAGATCCCGCATGGTGTACACGCCCCGACGATCGATGAGCCACCGCGCCGCGAGAAGCGCGCCGTCCGCGAAGACGCGACGGTCGCGCGCCACGTGCTCGATGCGAATCTGCTCGTAGGGCGCGTCGAGCAGCAGCTCGTGCGTGCCGGGCACCGAGCCGGTGCGGATGCTGGTGATGGGCACATCGCGCCCCAACGCGACCGACACGACGTGCCCCAGCTGCGCGGCCGTGCCGGATGGCGCATCGCGCTTGGCTGCGTGATGCGTCTCCACGATGTGCGCATCGAAGGGCGCACGCGACGCGAGTCGAGCGGCGTGCTCCGCGATGTGCCAGAACAGATTGACGCCGATCGCGAAATTCGGCGACCAGAACATGGCGCCGTTCAGCGCGAGCACCTGCTCCTCCACGTCCTCCCGCTCGGTGTACCACCCCGTCGTGCCCACGACGACCGGCACACGGGCGCGCACGCACGCGAGCACGTTCGCGGCCGCCGCGCGCGGTTCCGTGAATTCGATCGCCACCTGGGCCTCGCCGAGTGTCTCGGGTGTGATCCCCGACGCATCCACGTTGCGCTCGGCATCGATCGTCGCCACCACCGGCCAGCCGCGCTCGGCGGCAAGCGCCGCGATGGTGCGGCCCATCTTCCCCATGCCGATCAGCGCGAGGCGCGGGGCGGCGCTCATGCGGCCTCCGTTGCCGGAAAGAACGCCGCGTGCAGCGCGCGCATGGCGGGCGCGAGGTCCTCGCCGTTCACGATGAGCGTGAGGTTGATCTCCGTGGCGCTGAGCGAGATCATGTGCACGGGGATCTCACCGAGCGCGCCGAGCGCGCGGGCCATGGTCCGACTGCTCCCGCCGAGCGCTCCACCCACGACGGCGATGATCGCACGATGGCGTTCCACCGAGACGTCGCCCAATGCGGCGAGGTCGACGAGCAGCGCATCGAGACGCGATGGATCGTCCACGGTGACCGACACCGAGACCTCCGACGTGGCGACGACGTCCACCGATGTGCGGTGCCGCTCGAAGATCTCGAACAACGCGCGAAGAAAGCCGTGCGCGAGGAGCATGCGCGAGGAATTCACCTTGACGATCGTGACGTTCCCCTTCCCCGCGATCGCCCGCACGGGCTGCGGTGCGGCGGTCGCCATGATCTGCGTCCCGGTCCCCTCCGGGCGGCGCGAGTTGTAGACGAAGACCGGGATCCCGCGCCGCACCGCCGGCGCGATCGTGCTCGGGTGCAGCACCTTCGCACCGAACGACGCCAGCTCGGCGGCCTCATCGAAGCGAATCTGCCCGATGAGCTTCGCCCCATCCACCACGCGCGGATCGGCGGTCAGAATGCCGTCCACGTCCGTCCAGATCTCGATCGCCTCGGCCTCGAGGGCGGCACCGATGAGCGAGGCGCTGTAGTCCGAGCCGCCGCGTCCGAGCGTCGTCGTCACACCGTGCGCGGTGGCACCGATGAAGCCGCCCAGCACGGGAATGCGGCCGGACTGCACCATCGGGAGGATGTGCTGGCGCGCGCCGAGCGCGATGGCGTCGGCCTGCGGCGCCGCGCAGGTGAAGCGCTCGTCGGTGATCATCACGCGCCGCGCATCGACGAGCTCGGCGTCGAGTCCGAATGCGCGAAAGGCGGCAACGACGAGCAGCGATGACAGCTGCTCCCCGTACGCGGCGATCGCGTCGTGGCTTCGCGGCGTGGCGTGGCCGAGGACGGAGAGCGCCTCCGCGAGGCTCGCCAGCTCGTCACAGTGCGCGCTCACCTCGCACCGCACGTCGTCCAGCTCGCGCGTGTTGGCGAGCAGGCGCTCCGCCGCCTCCATGTGCCGCTCGCGGACGCCCTCCACGCGACGCAGCGCACCAATGAGCTGGCCGCGCGCGGCGTGATCGGCGATCTCGAGCAGCGCGTCGGTCGTCCCCCCGAGCGCCGAGACGACGACGACGGGACGACGCGCGAGTCGGGAGCGCGTGATGCGCGCGGCGCGCTCGATCGCCTCGGCGGTGCCCACCGACGTCCCGCCGAACTTGATGACGATCACACGCTCACCCGGCGATGCGCAGCGGCGCTGGAGCGGATGCGAGCAGCCCGCGCGCGACGAGAAACTCGGCGTTGAGCACCGACGCACCCGCGGCGCCGCGAATGGTGTTGTGCCCGGAGGCGACCAGGCGAACGTCGAGGATCGGATCAGGCCGCACGCGGCCGATGACGATCGACATCCCGTTTCCCGCTCCGGCATCGCGCTTGGGCTGCGGCCGATCGGGCGCATCGACGACGACCAACGCGCGCGCGGGAGCGCTCGGAAGCTCGTCATCGGCCACCGCGCTGCGGAACGACGTCAACGCATGCACCACGTCGTCCACCTCGACGCGCCGCGTGAACCCGACGGCCATGCACGCCGTGTGACCGTTCTCGACAGGAACGCGATTCGCCTGCGCGCTCACCTGGATGGGTGCGGGGACCACCGCGCCATTCTCGTAGCGACCGAGGATCTTGAGCGTCTCGCTCTCGATCTTTTCTTCCTCGCCGTTGATGAATGGGATGACGTTGCCGAGGATGTCGAGCGATGGGACGCCGGGGTAGCCGGCCCCCGAGATCGCCTGCATCGTCGTCGCGAAGAGCGTCTCGATCCCGAATGCCGCGTGCAACGGCGCGAGTGCCATCGCGATCACCATCGTCGCGCAGTTCGCGTTCGTGATGATCGCACCGTCCCATCCGCGCCGTGCGCGTTGCGCATCGAGCAGCGCGAGGTGCTCTGGATTCACCTCGGGGATGAGGAGCGGGACATCGGACTCCATGCGGAAGTTCCGCGCGTTGCTGAGCACGAAGCGCCCCGCACGGGCGAACGCCGCCTCCACCTCGCCGGCCACACCCGCGTCCAGCGCCGAGAAGACGAGCGGCGCGTGCACGACCGCGGGATCGCACGGCAGCACCGTCATCGCCGCGACCTCCTCCGGGAGCTCGCCCTCCAGCCATCGCGCCGCCTCGCCGTACGGCTTCCCCGCCGAGCGCTCCGAGGCGGCGAGCTCGGCGATTCGGAACCAGGGGTGGCGAGCGAGCAGGCGGATGAACGTCTGCCCCACGGCGCCGGTGGCGCCAAGGACGGCGACAGGGATGGGCTCGCGCGGCGCGCGGCCGTTCTCGTTGGTGGGCATCTAGGTGGTCAGCAGCGAGCGCACGAGATGCATGTACGTCTGCACGCTCTCGCGCAGCTCGCGAACATCGATGAACTCGTCGGGCGTGTGCGCGACGTGAATGGATCCGGGACCGAAGAGGAGCGGCGTCCCCCATCGATCGAGCAGCGGAATGTCGGTGGTGTACGCCACGGGCGCGGCTTCGATGCCGGGGATGGTGTGAAAGTGCTGCGCCGGAATGTGCGAGCCGTAGATCAGCTCCGCGCGTCCGTCCACGCACTGCTCGAGCGCGCGCTTCACTTCTCCGACATCGCCCACGAGACGGAACATGAGCTCCGCCTCCGCGCGATCCGGAACGATGTTGGCCTCGGTCCCCGCGCGGATGGTCCCGATGTTCACCGTCGCCTCGCCGAGCACGGGATCGCTCTGGAGCGGGAGGCGCTGCACGGCGGGGAGCAGCTCGAGCATGGGATCGATGGCCGAACAGCCGAGCTCGGGATACGCAGAGTGTGCAGCGCGCCCGGTCGTGCGGATCTTTACACGCAACGAACCCTTTGCGCCGGTGGCGAGCTTGCTCTCGGACGGTTCGCCATTGATCAGAAAGCGACTCGTTGCCGGGAGCTGGTTCGCGGCGCGCGCACCATCCGAGCCCCCTTCCTCACCGATCACCATGAGCAGGTCGACGCGCTCTTCGCCCTCCTGCACGAGTTGATCGGCGGCCGCGAGCATCGCCGCCGCGATCCCTTTCGCGTCGCACGCCCCTCGGCCGCGCAACCGATCGCCGTCCAACGATGGACGGAAGAACGGGGGAACTGTATCCAGATGCGTGGAGAGCGTGACGCCGCCCCCTGCACGCGACGCCCAGACGTTCCCGCGTCCCGGCGTGACCTCCTGCACGGTGACGTTCCAGCCGCGCGAGACGAGCCAACGGGCCACGAAGTCCACGGCGGGAGCTTCGCAGCCGGTAGGCGTCTCGAGCGCAATCAGCTCGGCCGCGAGCGCAACGACGTCGATCATGGGCACGGAAAGTAGTGGCATGAGAGCACAATGCCAACCGCGTATAAGGATTGACAGCGCCGCGCCCCGCTTGTAGCTTGCCGATACCGAATAAGCACCGAATCTCTCCCCGAGACAGGACGTGACATGGCCAGCCGTATCTCTTTGGCCAGAAATGACATCCGTCGCATCGCCGAACCGGCGCCACTGGCACTGGTCGGGGGTGCGCCCACAGCCGATGCTCTGGTCCCCGTGGGCGATGGAGCCCAGCGCGATGTCGCGCCCGTGGAGGAGCTTCTCACGGCGTGGAAGGCCGATCCGCGCTGCTTCCAATGCGGACGTCACATCGACTCGGTGAGGCACGCGGCGTTGCTGATCGGGCCCATGCGTGTCGCGCATCGCGACGGCTGCTTCATCCCGGCGTTGCTTCGCGTCAACCCGCAACTGCACCTCATCTCCTCGAACGAGAGTCCTTCGGTGCTACCCCTCAACGACGCGAGGGATCGGGAGCCGCATCGTGGCTAAGCGCAAGGCGACCAAGCGCGACACAGCTGGGCGCAACGTGTCTCGCGCGGGAGCGGCACCGCGCGGCGACACCGTCAGGGCGAAAGGGGCCGCGTCCGCGCGCACGGGGCGGCGGACGGCGTCGACCAACACGGCTCAGAGCGCACGATCAGGAGCCAAGGAGGTTCCCACCAAGAAGACAAAGGCCGCAAGAAGGAGAGACGTGATCGTGAAAGGACCCGCGAAGGCCGCGGCATCGGCGGCGACGCCGATGCGACGCCGCACGCGCGGGGGCAGCGCCAAGGCCGCTGGACGGCCGGCGCGAAACACGGCTCGGCGTGTGCACGGAGCAACCGTCTCCACACGCCTCATGCGAATCCGCGAACTCGACCCGCAAGCTGCGTGCGGGAACGGGACCACAGTGATGCAGCTCTTCCGGGTGGACGACTTGCCGGTCGGTTCCGCGACGGCGCACCTGGTGTTCTTCGATCGTCATGGATGGTACTGCGAGCACGGCCGGGAGTGTCCGGCGGTCGCCGCAGTGAAGAAGCACAACAAAGCTGGGACTTCGAGACGATAAGGTTGGACTGGACAATGATTGCGAGACACGAAGCACACAGTGAGCACACGGACGTCTGGGGACAGCTCGCCGCTCCCCTTCCCGCCGGCGCAATGGCGTGGCGACAGGATGGTCGCCCGATTGCCCGGGATGGCAAGTACTTCGCGCGGTTCGTCGCGTACATCGACGCGGGCACCGTTCGCGAGCGCCTGGACACGGTGGTCCCCGGCGAGTGGAACCTGACCCTCGAGCTCCTCCCCCCCGTCAGCACCGAGAGCGAGTCGTTCTCGAGCGAGGGCTCCTGCGCGTTCAAAGCCCGGCTGCAGATCCTCGGCGTCGTGCGCGAGGATGTGGGGACGGGCAAGGATTACAAGCAGGCGTCCACCGATGCGTTCAAGCGTGCGGCCGTCCGCTTCGGGATCGGCCACGAGCTGTATCAGCTCGGCCAGAACTGGGTGCAGATGGACGGCGATGGCAAGTACGCCAAGGCCATCGAGGATCCTCAGATCGCGTACGATCGCCGGCACGGCCAGGGCGCGAGCACAGCACCTGCAGCCGAGGGAGCGGCCGAAGCGCCCACGATTGCCATCAAGCGTACGCGCAGCGCCAAGAGCGCGTCGATCGCGAGCGATGTGCCGCCTTGCCCCAAGTGCGGTGGCCGGATGTGGGACAACCGCATCGGTAAGCGCAACCCACGTGCGCCGGACTTCAAGTGCCGCGATCGCTCGTGCGACGGCGTGATCTGGCCACCCAAGGAGAAGGTGGCAGCCGCACAGGCCGCGGCAGCAGCGCCGGAGAGCGAGGGCAGCGGAGGAACGGAAGCGGTGGCGACGGCAGCGGGTGACGACGAGATCCCGTTCTGAGATGCCCGACTTCCAAAACGCCCGACCCGGGCAGTAGAACGACGGACGGCGACGAGAGCACGTGCTCGCGTCGCCGTCCGTCGTTCAGGAGCACGCAGGAGGATTCAGTTCCCTGCGTAGAACTGCTCGATGCACATCGAGACCACGCGGCTCCGGAACGCACGGGCGGCACCCGCGTCGTGTGCTGCACGTTGTACCTCCGGGAGGGACCACCACGTCGCCTTGAGTGCGATGAGGAGCTCTTCGACGCGCTGGTTCCTTCGACGCGCGTGGTCGCATAGCAGTCGGACCGACTGCCGCAAGCGACGATTGGCCGGCCGTCCGCGCAGGTAATCGCGCAACGCCTCACGTAGAACGACGAGACCGGGAACGGAGAGTGACGGTTCGAGCCGCCGTTCGATCGCGGGTACGCTCAGCCGGTACTGCATTGGATCTCCTCCGCAGGCAGCCTCACCTGCGAGATCGGATACGCCGAGTGGTGCGCAGTGGACGGACGTGCCGGTGCGACGGCTGCATCCAGACGCCGACACCGCTGCGCCGGTATTAATCTACTGCTGAAGAAGAGGCATTACAACATTCAGCGCGACATAGTGTTACGTCCATCGCGGCGTACGCTACCGTACAGAGGGCCGTACCGAGGGGGATGCGGTCACGGTTGGCGACAGCCTTACCTTGAACCAGCGCGGTCACTGGGTCGTGTGCGGCTGCCACGCGTTGTCCGACGATGTCTGGCCCCCATCGGGAAACAGATTGGCATACGCGGTACGCATCGTCTGGTAGCATTCGCAGCTGATCCGCTCGAGCCCGGGGCGATCCAGCACGGAGAGCTTCCCACGCGAATAGCTGATGAGCCCCGCATCCTGGAGCATTTCCGCCGTCACCGATACGCCAGGACGTCGGACGGCAAGCAGCTCGGCCAGAAATCCCTGCGTCAGCGGAAAGGTGTCGGCCTGCACGCGATCGTGCGTCATGAGCAGCCATCGGGCATACCGCTGCATCAGCGTATGCAACCGGTTGCACGCGACCAGCTGGGCAACCTGTTGAATCAGAAACAGCGGGTACCGAAGGAGCACGCGTCGAAGGCCCGGGTTCGCATCGAGCGCGTCGCGGAACACGTCGCTGCTCATCCGCTTCGTGTCACCGGGGACCTGGACGATCGCGCGGTACGGCAGGGACTGCACGCCCAACAGCACTGACACGCCGACGAACCCTTCGTTGCCGATCCCACCGACTTCGATGCGCCCGCCGTGGTGCAGCTCGGCAAGGATCCCCAACGTCGCCGTCTCGGGAAAGTACACGTGCGCGATGGGCTCTCCCGGTGCGTACAGCGTCTGCCGCGGCGTGAGCGCGACCGGGTCGAGCAGCGGACGCAGCACCGCATATGCTCCGCTCGGGAGGTGGCGGAGGAGGCGGTTCCGTTCTCCCCGCTGATCGTCGGCATCCGCCGGATGGTACGGCGCCGCGTCGTGCGGCATGATCGCGGTCCTGTCGGACGGTGGAGAGTCGTGCAGCGCGCGACGATCGCACGCGATGCATAACGCATGCTGTGCGTTCAGCCCGCGCACCGCTCCGGATGATGCGCTCAATCCTCGTTCATCGTGAACCACTCGATCGCGTCGCGCGCGATCGCGTCCGGAATCGTGTGCTCGCCGTTGAACTCCTCGTAGCGCACGTCGTACCCTGCCTCGCGCAGCTGCGGCACGAGCCGCTGACTGCAGCGATCGATGCGCAGCACGGGGTCGCGCGTCCCGTGCGAGATGAAAATGCGTGGATGGTCGCGCTCGGCGCTCAGCGCGATGAATCCGGGCGAGAACGCGATCACGTGCGTCCACAAGTCGCCGTTGATGATCCCCAGCGACAGAGCGTACGACGCACCATCGGAGAACCCCTCGATGGCCAGGTGCCCGGGATCGATGTGGTACCGCTCGAACGTCTGGGCGAGCGCGTAATCGATGAACTCCACGTCCGGCCCGTACGCATCCTGGATCACGTCCCACGTCGTCCCGCGCGAATCCGGTGCGACCAGAATCAGCCCGTACGTGTCGGCGAAGCGAAGGAACGGCGCGACCGCGTTGTCCGCATCACCGCCGGCGCCGTGCAGCATGAGGACCAGCGGCGCGGGCCGATCGGGATGGTAGCTTGGCGGGACGTACCGAACCCCATCGCGGCGATAGCCGATGCTCAACGGATGCAGACCGGGCCGTTCTCGCGCGGGCGCGTGTGCTCCAGCTACCGGGCGTGCATGCAGGCGACCCGGGGCCGTGGGGCGATCGATGGTGTGGTGCGGTGCGGAGCGTGGCATGGCTCTCCTCCACCCGACATCCATCTGCCCATCCCGTACCATGCGACACGAGCGGTGTGGAGTGGCCAACGCAGCGCGCCGCGCACGGCGCGACGATCAGCGTCGCATCCGTGCAGCATCCCATTCGCTCAACGTCGCATCCGCTCAGCGGCCCACTGCCCTTCCTGTCGCACCGCCTTCCATAGCGCCCGAACGAGCATGCTCGGCGGAGAACGATCGCTGAACGCGGCCGCAATGGCGTAGAGCGCGCGCAGCGAGAAGGTGGGCTCGTTGTAGATGGCGAGGATGTCCTCCCACGCCTCCGGTTGAAACTTCGCCTTGAAGGACTCCAGCCCCTCGAAGTTGTAGAACCGCCGCCCGTGCAGTCGCACCCAGCCGAGCAGCACGCGCAGCCACAGAGGGCCCGGGATGGGGCGCGCATAGTGCGAGAGCGGTGCGAGCCCCAGCGTCACGTACGTGGCGCCTTGTGCGGCGAGCGTGCGCATGGCGGTATCGATGAGCAGCTCCGCGGTGCCGTTGGGCGCGCGGCGCCCGCGCACGAACTGTTCAATGAGCCAACCGTTCCGCGCGGGCACCGGTGATGCGACGAGAAAGCCGACGGGATCGCCGCGCCGCTCGGCAACGAACACCTGGCGATCGAAGAGCCGAGCGAGCGTCTCGGGCTCGACGAGAAAGTGGAGTGGCGGGAGCGGGCGCGCCTGCAGCCACTCGTTCAGGCATCGTTGCAACTCGGGGTTCTGCGTCGCACGATGCGCGGGCCACGGCTCGACGATGATCCCCTTGTTGCGCGCCCGGTGCAGTTGCGCACGCACCGATGCACGCGCCGCGATCATCCGCGGCCACGTACCCGGATCCCAGCTCGGCTGCGCTCCGAGCGCGATCATGCTGTGCGTGGGGCGTTGGGCGTACGTCGCCTCCAGCCGCCGCTCCGCACCGAAGTAGCAGACGCGCTCGCCCGCCGCATGCGCATCGCGCTCGAACTCGGCGCTCACGTCGGCCAGGCGATCCGCCGCGCACACGGGCGCGCCGGCCACGACGCGCACGTGATGCCGGGTGACGAAGCCGACGACGGCATCCCCGCGCCGCGAGAACCAGTAGCGGATTCCGGGGTTGAGGATCTGATAGGCCGTAGCGTTCCAGCCGTGCCGGAGCACGAGCTCGCGCGCGCGGAAGAGCGCGCTGGACGTGAGGGGTTCGGCGATCAATGCAGCGTGTAGAGATACGCCGCGACGTCCCGAGCTTCCTGTTCGGTGAGGTCCATGTTCGGCATGTCCGTGCGTGGCTTCAGCGCTTGCGGGTTCATCACCCACTTGATGAGGTTCTCGGGCTTGTTCGGTGCCACACCGCCGATGAACCCGCGCTTCCCGAAATCAACCAGGGGAGGCGCCACCCTGCCAGTCGCGTACTTCACGCCCGGAATCGTGTGGCAGGCGACGCAGGCATGGGTCTGCAACACGAGCTTGCCCCGTGCCGCATCCCCGCCGGGCACCTGATAGAGCGGCTTCGCGCTCCTGGGTCCACACCCGGTGCTCGCGACGATCAGTGCGAGCACGACGCATCCCAACCGGCTGCTTGCCATGCCGTCCTCCCGGCGATCACGCGCAGCGTTCACGATTCGTTACCCGACGCAGGACCGGGAGGCGTCAACATCCATGCCGACTCACGGCCATGGGCCGAATTTCCGAATGCGCGCCGGCGCATCGATGCCGCACTGCGCGCCGGTGCACCGTGCAGGCGAGGAGCATGCATCACGGTTATACTCCTGTTCCACGTTTGCCGCCATCACTTCTGGAGGTTCTCGCATGACCGCTCCATCCGCCGCCCCTGAAGCGGGCTTCGCCGCGCTCGGCCTCGACGAGCGACTGCTCGCGGAGCTCGCCGAGCTGGGCTACGAGGAGCCGACGCCCATTCAGCGCGAGGCGATCCCGCCGCTCCTCGCTGGGCGCGATGTCCTTGGCATGGCGGCGACCGGCACCGGAAAGACTGCGGCGTTCTCGCTTCCCATGCTGCAGGCGATCGCGCGCGACGGCGGGGAGCGCGGCGTGGTGCGGGCGCTCGTGCTGGTCCCGACGCGGGAGCTGGCCATGCAGGTCGCGCAGGCGGTACACCGCTACGGCCGCGGCCTCGGCGTGCAGGTACTCCCCATCTATGGCGGCCAGGCGATCACGCAGCAACTCCGCGCGCTCAAGCGCGGGGTGGACATCGTTGTCGCGACGCCGGGGCGCGCGCTGGATCACATCGAGCGCGGCACGTTGCGACTCGATGATGTCCGGACCGTGATCATGGACGAAGCCGACGAGATGTTGGACATGGGGTTCGCCGAGGATCTCGAGGCCATCCTCTCGGCCGTCCCCGCCGAGCGGCAGACGGCGCTCTTCTCGGCGACGATCCCGCCGCGCATCGCGTCCATTGCGTCGCGGCACCTCCGGAATCCCGTGGAGGTTCGCATTGCGCGGGAGCGTGTCGCGGCCGGCGAAGTGCCCCGCGTCCGGCAGACCGCGTACGTGGTACCACGTGCGCACAAGGTGGCGGCGCTGGGGCGCGTGCTCGACATGGAGCAGCCGACGTCCGCGCTGGTGTTCTGCCGGACGCGCACCGAGGTCGATGAGCTCACGGAGATGCTGAACGCGCGCGGCTATCGCTCGGAGGCGCTGCACGGCGGCATGTCGCAGGAGCAGCGCGATCGCGTGATGAAACGGTTCCGCGCCGGCGCCGTCGATCTGGTCGTCGCCACCGACGTCGCGGCGCGCGGCATCGACATCGAGCAGATCTCGCACGTCGTGAACTACGATGTGCCTTCGGCGCCCGAAGCGTACGTGCACCGCATCGGCCGGACGGGACGCGCCGGGCGCGAAGGCGTCGCGATCACGCTCGCCGAGCCGCGCGAGCATCGGTATCTGCGCAACATCGAGCAGGTGACGAAGCAGAAGATCAACGTGGCGAGCGTCCCCACGATCGCGGATCTGCGCGCGCGAAAGCTGGAGCTGACGCGTGCGTCGCTGCACGAGAGTCTGCTGGGTGACGATCTCGAGGGGTACCGTGTGGTGGTCGAATCGCTGGCGGACGAATTCGACGTCATGGACATCGCCGCCGCCGCCGTGAAGATGTCCGTCGCTTCGACGGCCGGTGAGCGCGACGAGGAGGAGATTCCGGTGGCGGTGCTGCCGAGTGAGCGCGGGCCGCGGACGCGCGGAGAGCGTGCGCGCGGACGCGAGCGATCGCCGCGAGCCGGCGGCGTGGCGCGTCGTGGGAGCCGCCGAGAACGGAGTGCGCCCGATTGGGATGTGACGCGCATCTACGTGGGCGCGGGGCGGACGGCCGGCGTGCGACCGGGCGATCTGGTGGGTGCCATCGCCAACGAGGTGGGGATCGACTCGAGCGCGATCGGTGCCATCGACATCGCGGACCGGTTCTCGCTCGTCGAGGTACCGGAGGAGATCGTCGAGGACATCATCGGTGCGCTGCGCGGCACGACGATCAAGGGACGGCGCGTAGTGGTACGCCGGGACCGTATGTAACACGGTGGTAGTGCCCGGGGCGGGGCTCGAACCCGCACTCCCCGAAAGGGGAAAGGGATTTTAAGTCCCTCGCGTCTGCCGTTTCGCCACCCGGGCGCATATGAAATGCGGGAGCCGCACGTCAAACACGCGGCTCCCGCATCTGCATCGCCCGCCGTGTACCTCCGAAGGCGGGCGGAGACCTTCGGCCGAGAGCGGGAAACGGGACTCGAACCCGCGACCCCAACCTTGGCAAGGTTGTGCTCTACCAACTGAGCTATTCCCGCATCGCCAGCAAGCTACTGTCGCCGCGGAGTGCGGACAAGGGTCAGAGCTGGGCGGCAACCAGTTTGTCATCCCGAGCGACAGCAGCTGTCATCCCGAGCGCAGCGAGGGATCTCTTTCTGCCACCCGGGATTCCTCGCTTGCGCTCGGAATGACAGGTGCCCGAGATCCCTCGCATGCGCTCGGCACGACAAGCTTCCGTGCTGCTACGACGTGTGTGGAATCGAAGTTCCGTACTTCGCGTTGATCGCGTCGATGATCAGGTTCGCCACCAGAATGTGCGCAGCCTTCGCCGGGTGAATGCCGTCGAGCGAGATGTAGTTGCCGAACGGATGCACGGGATCGGCGAGGTTGGGCACGGCGGGAATCTGGTTCGCCTGCTTCAACGTGAGGAGGGCGGGATTCGGATCGACGTACACGAAGTTCGCGCTCGCCGCCTGCTTGGCGATCTCGGCGTTGTACGCCGCGACCGTCGCGTGGATGGTGGTCTGCTCCGCGGTGTCGAGCACGAAGATGTCGCCCACCGGCGTACCGGGGACGGAGTTCTTCTCACACCCGATGACGGGCGGATGCGCGCCGGAGCGGATCTGTCCCGTGATCAGGAAGGAGATCAGCGACCCGGAGTTCGTGCAGTTCGACAGCACGGTCGTGGTCGTGCCCGCGAACTGATCGAAGGCCGCCTTGAACTGCGGGTTGGCGAGCGCCGCCGCCGGGAACAGGATCGGGACGTTCGTGACATCGACCACCCCGATGAGCACGCCGCCCTTGAGGTGTGGGGCGGTCTCGAGCGCCGCCATCATCGAGTCGTACTTCGCGACGAACACATCCGTCGGCGTCAGGCCGGGCGACACGCCTTGCGTGGGCGTGAGCATGCCGGTCACCGCGGCGGTGAGCACGTCGTTGTTGCCGATCCAGGCGCTCACGAACGTCGGGTCCGCCTCGAGGGCGCGCTGCACCTGCGTCTCGCCACCCAGGACGAGCTGCGTGAGGGTGTTCGCCGATGACGACGTGCTCTCGGTCGGATCGCCGACGGTGGCGCCCGGCACGGCGACGTTGTTGATCACCGCGGTGATCGACGAGGGGTCGCGCAGCGCGCAGGTCGTGGATGTCCCGCCGGCGACGCGCGCCTGCGTCTGGAAGTTCGCGATGGGCGGCG
>DASVCF010000113.1:0-12375 GCA_036381735.1 Gemmatimonadaceae bacterium
CAACCGCACCAGCCGGCCTCGGGTCGCGCCGAGCACGGTGCGCAGCACGATCTCGCGCCATCGTCCCGTGGCGCGGACGAGCATGAGGCTCGCGACGTTCGCGACGGCGATCAGCAGCACGAGCCCGACGGCGACGGCAAGGAGGCCGAGCGTGCGCCCCGCGTCGCCGAGGATGGCGGCGCGCAACGGCACCGGCGTAAGCCGCGCCGTGTGATCGGTGAAGTCCGGCCACACGCCAAGGAGCGCCGCGCTGACCGACGCGAGATCGCTCCGCACGGCAGCGAGCGTCGCCCCATCGGCCATCCGGGCGACGACGAAGAGCCCGAAAGGACCACGCCGCTTCGGAGGCTCGAGTTGGAGCACGGGCCAGATCTCGGCGCGCATCCCCGCCAGCTCGTTGACGCCCGCTGGCAGCACACCGACGATCGTCTCCGTCACACCGTCGATGGTGATGGGATGACCCACGGCACGCGCTGCACTGCCGAACGTCCGCATCGCGTACTCGTCGCTCACCAGCGCGACGAACGGGGCCCCGGGACGGTCGTCCCGCGGCTCGATGTTTCGCCCCTGCGCCGGTTCGACGCCGAGCGCGCGGAAGAATCCAGACGTCGCGTACCCCGCGCGCAGCTGCTCGGGCTCGCGCCCCGCCGAGACCGGGACCTCGCGCTGCTGCGCGGCTCCCACCGCGGAGAGCGTGTGCCCGCGCGTCTCGATGGCCTGCAAGTCGGCGACGGACAGCGTCCATCGATTGGTCGGCGAGTTCTGCTCGTAGATGCGCACGAGCCGCTCGTCGTGCGGATACGGCAGGCGGGTCAGGAGCACCGCGTCCACGGCGCTGAACACCGCGGTGCTCGCGCCAATGCCGAGCGTGAGGACGGCGACCGCCGAAAGCGTGAATGCGGGCGCGCGCAGGAGACTCCGCACCGCGTACCGGATGTCCTGCACGAGCTCGGCGAGCCATCGCACGCCGCGCGCGTCGCGATGCGCTTCCTTGTAGCGCTCCACACCCCCGAAGGCGACGAGCGCCCGGCGTCGCGCCTCCTCGGAGGTGAAACCGTGCAGGCGTGCGAGCTCTTCGGCTTCCATCTCGATGTGGAGTCGCATCTCGGCGTCGACATCCCGGTCGAGTGCGCGATTCCTCAGGATTGCGCGAGCGCGCCGCGCAACGTGATGCATCCACTGCGGCATGGTGAGCCTCCATCAATCAGCGCAACACCGTCACCCCTCGTCCAACGCCACCCTCGGCTCGATCGATGCCGCCCGCAGCGCGGGGACGATGCACGCCACCGCCACGCCGCCGGCGAGGACGGCGACCACCATCAGCAACGTGAGCGGATCGAACACCGACACCTGGAACAGCAGCGATTGCAGCGCGCGGAGCGCGAGCGCGGCGAGCCCGAGCCCGACCACCACGCCGATCCCCGCCAGCCGGACGCCTTCGCTCATGATGAGCCGTACGATCTCCACGTGCGTGGCACCGAGCGCACGTCGCACGCCGATCTCCTGTCGACGCTGGTAGACCGTGTAGGCGATCACGCCGTACAGACCGATCACCGCGAGCGCGAGCGCCGCCGCGCCGAACGCCGTCATGAACCCCGTCGCGAAGCGAGCCGTCGCGCTCGACTCGCCGATGAGGTCCTCCATCGTCCGCACCTTCGCGATCGGGATGGAGGGATCCGTCTGCGCGACGGCGTGGCGGAGCGCGTCCACCAACCGCGTCGGGTCCCCGGTGCTTCGCACGATGAATTGCATCGTGGAGAAGCTCGGATACGGATCCTGCGTGTACGGGACGATCATCTCCGGACGCGGCTGCTCGGTGAGCGAGTAGCGCCGCAGGTCGTGCACGACACCGATGACCGTCATCCACGGCGCCCGTGATGCCGGGGAGCCGCCGAGCTTGAGTCGCTTGCCGACCGCGCTCTCGTGCGGCCACAACCACTTGGCCAGCGACTCGTTCACGATCACGACCGGCATCGTGTGCTCCTGATCCGTCGCATCGAAGTCGCGTCCCGCGATCAGCTGCGTGCCGAGCGCCGCGAACATCCCGGGACTCGCGATCGTGTAGTCGGCGCCTGGTGTGTGCCCGGGCTCGAACGTGGTGAAGGCAGGGCTGTTCTCCGGCCACATCACGCTCCACTCCTGCGCGCCGCTCAGCGGGAGCGGCTTGCCGATGCCGGCGGCCGCGACGCCGGGGATCGCGCGGATGCGGTCGAGCACCTGACCGATGAATTCGACCGCCTCGGGATGCACCATGGAGATGCGGCTCTGCTGCTCGGAATACCGCGTGGTGGGGAGCGTGACCTCGAAGGTGATGGCGTGCGTGGGCGTGAATCCGGTGTTCGACTGGAGCTCACGCGCGAGACTCCGGATGAGCAGCCCCGAGCCGGCCACGAGCACTACGGACAGCGCGATCTCGCCCGCGATCATCGCCCGGCGCGCGCGCACCGAGAGGCCGCGCCCGCTGCCGCGTCCGGCTCGGCGGATGAGCCCGGCGAGCGGAACACGGCCGCCCGCGATCGCCGGTGCGACGCCGAAGATGATCCCCGCGATGAGCGTCACGCCGATCGCCGCGAGCGCGATCCGTCCATCGAATCCCACTTCCGCCAGGCGCGGCAGATGCGTCGGGCCGTATTGGCGAACCGCGAGGATCCCGCCGTAGGCGAGCGCCGTTCCGCAAATCCCGGCGGTCACCGTCAGCACGAGCGACTCGATGAGCAGCGCACGCGCGATGCGCCCCGAAGACGCGCCGAGCGCCGCGCGCACCGCGAGCTCCGTCCCGCGTCCATGCACCCGTGCCAGAAGGAGCTGCGAGGCGTTCACGCACGCGATGGCGAGCAGCAGCGCGACCGCGCCGAGGAGCGTGAGCAGCATCGGTGTCACGTCGCCGACCATCTGCTGGCGCAGCGGCACGGCGCGCGTGTCGGCCCACCCCTTCATGGCGGGGATCTGCTCGACGAGCGCCTGCGACAACCGGTCGAGATCGCTCTGCGCCGTGGAGAGCGCGACACCCGGGTGCATCCGCCCCATCACGGCCAGCTCCGATGGCCCCCTGAGTGACGGACGGAACGGCACCCACAGCTCCGCACGCTCCGGAAACTGGAAGTCCCCCGGCATGTCGGCCCCCGTCGGAAAGACGAAGCCAGGAGGCGCCACGCCGATGATCGTGTACGGGTCGCCGTCCAGCGTGATCGTCTTCCCGAGGATGTGCGGGTCGGCGTCGAAGTGGCTGCGCCAGAGCACATCGCTCAACACCACGACGTGATCCGCACCCGGCGTCTCTTCCGCGAGCGTGAACGTCCGGCCAAGCTCCGGCCGCACGCCGATCGTCTGGAAGAACTCGCTCGTCACCTGCGTGCCGTCGATCCGCTCCGGCGTCGCGATCGATCCGAGATTGAAGTAGCGCGGCCGCATGGCCGTCACCGATTCGAAGGCGCGGTTCTTCGACCGGATCATGTCGAACTGCACGCCGCTCAGCGGCTGCTCGTCGAACCCGGCGTTGACCTGCGGGACGTGCGCCCATACCATCGCGATCCGATCGGGGTGCGCAAAGGGGAGCGGTCGCAGCAACACCGTGGACACGACGCTGTACGTCAACGTCGTCGCCCCGATGCCGAGGGCGAGGACGATCACCGCCGAGAGCGAGAACGCCGGTGTGCGCCGCAGGCTGCGCGTCGCGTAGCGCAGATCTGCGGCCAGCTCCTCGAGCCACCGCACACCGCGCGCGTCGCGGTGCGCCTCCTTGTATCGCTCCACACCACCGAACGCGATGAGCGCCTGCCGGCGCGCCTCGTCCGGCGCGAGCCCGCGCGTGCGCATCAGCTCCTCGGCCTCCATCTCGATGTGCAGCCGCATCTCGGCGTCGACCTCGCGGTCGAGCATGGATCCGCTGACGAGCGCGCGCACACGACGCGCGACGCGAGTCATCATCTGGCGCATGTGATCCTCCGGTCGGCTCAGGTGGCGCTGAGGACTTGCTCCACCGCCCCGGTGAAGAGCCGCCACTGCGAGCGCTCGGCGGCGAACTGCTTCTTCCCGGCTGCGGTGAGCGTGTAGAACTTCGCGCGCCGACCTTCGGGGCTCACGCCCCACTCGGCGCGAATCCACCCCTTGTCTTCGAGCCGGTAGAGCGCGGGGTAGAGCGATCCCTGCCCGATGTCGAGCACGTCGCTCGAGAGCTGGCGAATGCGCTTGGAGATTCCCCAGCCGTGCAGCGGCCCGAGGACGAGCGTCTTGAGGATCAACAGGTCCAGGGTGCCCTGGAGCAGGTCGGCCCGGTCAGCCATCGGATGGTCTCCGAAAAGTGTGATACCTCGGCGTCCGACAACAACGATGCGGGCCGTGTTGTCGGATGTCAAGGCATGGATGGCGCGGCCGCCATCCCGAGCGCGGGACGCACCGAGCGCGGGACGCACCGAGCACTGCACACGCCGAGCGCGGCACACGTCAGCGCGGCACACTCCGTGACGCCGGCGCTCGGCATGACGCCTGTCACGGCGCGACGCCGTGGCACGAAGAATCCGGAATGTGCGCCTCGGGCCCCGTGCACCCGCAGGACCCGTCACTCGCAGTCCGGGTTCTTCAGCGCCCCGGTTCGGGGGGAGTATGTCATGCAGCGTCGCGCTGTTCGTCTTCTTCCACTCGTCGGCGTGCTCGCGTGGGCCGTCGCGACTGCCTGCGGTGGCAGCTCCACCGCGCCCGTCAGCACGAACGCCGCGCTGATCGGGACGTACGACCTCTCGTCGCTCACCTTCCAGGGGCAGCCCACGATCACGCCGCCCGCGGCCACTGGCACGCTCACGCTGGCCGACAGCACGTACACGGTGTCGCTCACCGTGCCGCCCGACACCACCGCCGTCACCGACAGCGGCACCTACACGATCTCGGGGAACAACTGGACGCAAACCTCCAAGGTCCAGCCTGTGCAGTCGGTGGGCACATACACGTTCGCCAACGATACGCTTACGGTGAACGTCACCACGCTGAGCATGCAGGTCTCGACAGTGTGGAAGAAACGGTAGCCCGCATCGCGCACCGCGCGCTCGCGTGGTGTGCGGTTACGATTCTCCTCGGCGTCGCGCGCGTGCGCCCCGCGGCCGCACAGCGCGCGACGGGGACCATCATCGGCGTCGTGCGCGACGCGCAGACGGGGAGCGTGCTCGGCCAGGCGACGGTGCTCGTGCCCGGCACGCTCCTCCGCACGACGACGAACACGCGGGGCGAGTACGCGCTCGCCCGTGTACCGGCCGGCCAGCGCGCGGTGCGTGCCGTCTACTTCGGCTACGAGAGCATGACGTCGCCGCCCGTCGCGCTCGGCGCCGGCGACACCGCGCGCGTCGAGCTCGCACTCCGGCGCATTGCCGTGCAGCTCCCGGGGCTCACCGTCACCGCGAGCCAGCTGGAGCAGCGCGTCATCGACGTACCGGCGAGCCAGGCCGTGGTGACACGGCGCGACCTCGTGGAGCGCGATGCCGTCACCGTCGATCAGGCGCTCCCCTTCGTCCCCGGCGTCACGATCAACCACGGCGACCTCGACATCCGCGGCGCCACGGGGCTCGCGGGCGGCGTGGGGAGTCGCGCGCTCTTTCTGCTCGACGGCCATCCCGTCCTCTCGGCGGACGGCGGCGAGATCGACTTCACCGCGGTTCCGCTGCTCGACATCGATCGCATCGAGGTCGTGAAGGGCGCGTACTCGGCGCTGTACGGCAGCAACGCGCTCGGCGGCGTGGTGAACGTCATCACCACGCCCATCGGCCCCGAGCGCGAGACGATCATCGACACGCACTACGGCGTGTACGACGTGCCATCGGCGTATCGCTTCACCGACCGCCGGCTCGACTTCTCGGGGATCGACGTGCAGCACTCGCGGCGCATCGGCAACGTGGGCGCGCGCTTCTACGTTGGGCGCGAGACCTCGGATGGCTTCCGACAGGACGACGCATCCTCGCGCTGGCTGCTCCGCACCAAGCTCTCCTTCCCCGCGGGCAGCGACCATCCGTCCACCGCGTACATCGTGTGGTCCGACGAAGACGCAGGGAACTTCTTCACCTGGCTCTCGCCCGATCAGCCGTACGAGGTACCGCCCGAGTCGATCAACGACCACGATCGCTCGACCAAGTTGAGCGCCGGGGCGACGATCATCCCGATTGCGCGCGCGTCGCTGCTCGTGCAGCTGAAGCCGTACCTCGAGCGCGACGCGACGCAGAACCACTTCCACGACAACCACGACTTCCACAACGCCACGAAGCTCGGCACCATCGCGCAGCTCACGTCGCACCCGTGGAGCAACCAGACGATCACCGTCGGCGGCGAAGTCGCGCGCACGGATGTGACCTCGAACTTTCTCGGGCGCCCCGTGCTCGAGGATGCGGGCCTCTACGCGCAGGATGCGTTCACCGCATCATCGCGCGTGAGCATCGTGGCGGGCGCGCGGCTCGACTCGCACCACGCCACCGGCTCGCCACGCGAGGTGACGCTCAACCCCAAGCTCGGGCTCGTCTTCAAGCCAGCGGATTTCCTCAGCACACGCATCTCCTTCGCGCGCGGATACCGAGGGCCGAGCGCGATCGAGCAGTTCGTGTCGTCGGTGCAGTCGGGATTCCACGTGGTTCCGAACCCGGACTTGCGCGGCGAGACCGCATGGTCACGCGAGGTGGGCGCGACGGCGACCATCGGCACGCGATTCTGGCTGGATGGCGCGCTCTTCCAGAGCGACTACCATGGACTGATCGGCCCCGCGTCCGCGCCGGGGCAGCCGTTCGTCTTCCAATTCCGCAACGTGCAGCGCGCACGCGTGCGCGGCGCGGACCTCTCGGCGCGCGCCAGCCTCGTTCGCACCGTGGCCGATGCGCAGCTGACCTATCTCTACCTCGACGCGAAGGACGTCGACACCAAGCTCCCCCTTCCCTACCGCTCGCGACACAACGTGACGGCGACGCTCGACCTGTTTCGCGGCATGGTCGGGCTCGACCTGCAGTACCGGAGCCGCGTCGAGCGCGTGCTCGCGTTCCCGCTCGACCCGCGGGGCGACATCGCCGTCGCCGACCTTCGCCTCGCCGGCCGGATCTTCGACACGCGCGTGCAGCTCAAGGTCTCCAACCTCACCCAGGCGCACTACGTGGACATCATGGAGCGCACCCCCGGCCCGCCGCGCAGCGTGCTGCTGAAGGCGATGCGGACGTTCTGATCGGCGGGAACGCAGCAGCCCCTTCCCCGATAGATGGGTCGATTGCGTATCGCGCGACCCGCCCGCATCATCTCCCCCGCTGCTTCACCCGCAACCTTTCCGAGGGACCGCCCCGATGCCGTCCGTCCTCACCGCCCGTGCCCGTCGGTGCATGGGCTTCGTCGTGATGCTGCCGCTCGCCGTCCTCTGTCTCCCCCGCCTCGCCATCGCACAGGGCCCGCCGCAGAAGTTCGAGAACCTGAAGTACTTCCCCAAGGACATTCCGCGCGACTCGCTGCTCGAGCACATGCGCGGCTTCACCATCGCGCTCGGCGTGCGATGCCAGTTCTGCCACGTGGCCGACACCACCGCGTCGAACGGTCCCGGCCCGCGCGAGCGGCTCATCTTCAAGCTCGACGACAAGCCCACCAAGCGAAAAGCGCGCTTCATGCTCCGCATGGTGGACAGCCTGAACAACGTGGTGCTGGCCAGCCTCCCCGACCGCAGCAATCCGCCGGTGATGATCCAGTGCGTGACGTGCCATCGCGGCTCGCCGTACCCGCAGACGCTCGAGACGGTGCTCGACGATGCCATCACGCACTACGGCGTGGACTCCGCCGTGACCCGCTACAAGACGCTGCGTGAGGATATGGTATCAGGACGCTACGATTTCAGTGAAACGTCGCTGAGCGAAGTCGCCCGCAAGCTCGCCGAGCGCGGGAAGACGACGGACGCCATCGCGCTCTACCACCTGAACCAGCAGTACAACCCCAACTCCGCGAACATCGACTTCGCGCTGGCGGAGCTGTACCGCGCGAGTGGCAACCGCGACCAGGCGATCACCGAGTACCGCATGGTGCTGCAGAAGCGGCCGAACGACCGGCGCGCGCTGCAGCGGCTCAAGGAGATGGGGGTCGGAGCATCGCACTGAGCCGCGCCGTGTCGCGGGATGCAGTCCGTACACGCCCCACCGGCGCCGGAGCGCGGGTGGGGCGTGGTGCACGTGAACCTGGCGCGCCGCCACTCGCGCGGCCACCGATTTGCGGGCACCGATCGGGGAGGCACTCACGGACGAGGTCGCTGGAGGGACGAGCGATGCCCGCTCGTGACTCGCCAGACGGAGACCTTCACAGGAGACCCGAACGATGCCAACCAAGCACCCCGACACCGCCGAGCTGATTGCCGGTCTCAATCAGGATCTGGCGAACGAGTACGCGTCCGTCATTCAGTACCGCACCTACGCCAGCACGGTGCGCGGCCCACACCGTCTCACCCTCAAGCCCATGTTCGAGGGCGAGATCTCCGACGAGCTGTCGCACGCTGCACGGCTCGCCGATGCGATTGCCGCGCTCGGCGGCACGCCCACCACGCGCCCGATGCCGGTGAACACCGCCGAGAGCCCGATGCAGATGGTGCAGGAAGCGGCGCGCGCCGAGCTCGGTGCGATCGCGCGGTACGTGGAGCGCCGCCAGCAGGCGGAGCAGGCCGGCGAGCACGGCCTCGCGGTCGACATCGACGACATCATCGCCGACGAGACCCGGCATCGCGACGAGCTGCAGCTCCTGCTCGAGGATCGGGAGGCAGGCGCCCACGCGCAGACACGGGCCGCGGAGCGTCCGCAGCGCGAGTCAGCGCGCGGACGAGCGACCGCCGATCAGAGCGTCACCGCGCAATCGCGATAGCGGAACACGGTTGCCATTCCGAAGGAGCGCAGCGACCGAGGCATCTTGCGCCAGGCCCGCAAAGACCGGCTGGCACCACAGAGACACGGAGGGCACAGAGAACGGCTTATCGCTTGTCTCTGTGCCCTCCGCGCCACCCGCTCACCCATCCGAGATCCCTCGCTGACGCTCGGGATGACAGGCGCTCACGCTCGGGATGACAGGCGCTGACGCTCGGGATGACAACTTTCGTTCGGGATGACACCGTCGGTTCCTCCCTTCTCCCTCCTCCCTCCTCCCTGTCGTTCTGACCCACTGACCCACTGACTCACTGCCCCCCCCACCCCCCTCACCCCACCGGCGCCACCTGATACTGCTCCAGCTTCCCGTCCGGCATCTCGTAC
This sequence comes from Gemmatimonadaceae bacterium, assembly GCA_036381735.1. GTDB lineage: Bacteria > Gemmatimonadota > Gemmatimonadetes > Gemmatimonadales > Gemmatimonadaceae > DASSNR01. Next base: position 9,228 of record DASVCF010000113.1, read on the forward strand.
GTCCACACGCGCAGCGCGCGGTGCGGGAAGGTCACGCGGTAGCTGCGCTCGATCATCCCGCCGCGCTTCGACTCGCCGATCTGCGTAAACGACATTGGCGCGCCGAGCGCGCCGAGACTCGACTGGAAGTCGTGGAGCGCCTGCGCGCTGAAGTACGCGTCGGCGTCGGATGTGAACAGCGAACGATCCACGGTCCCGTGCTCCAGGCCCTCGAAGATCGTCCGCGCGCGCGCCGTGCGGCTCTGCGTCTCGGCGTCCTCCGTGGGGAAGAGCCCGCGCGCGATCTGCTGCGCGATCGCGCCGGAGGCCGACGCCGCGTCCTGGTTCGTCAGCACCACCACGGCCGCGCTGTCATCGGGGAAGACGATGTTCTCCGCCGTGAATCCCGACACCTCGCCGCTGTGCGAGATCGCGCGGTGCCCGCTCAGCTGCCCGACCTCCACGCCGAGTCCGTACCCCGTGCTCACGCCGTCCTTCAGGAGCACCGTCGTCTCCATCGCACGGTACGACGCGGGCGCGAGCAGCGATTCGTCGATCATCGCGATGTCCCACTTCGCGAGATCGCTCGCCGTCATGGCCAGCTCACCCGCGCCGAACATCCACCCCGCGCCCGTCGAGATCGCGGGACGCAGCGGTCCGAGCCCGTAGCGCAGGTACCCGATCGTCCGCACCGACGTCGGCCCCTTCGCATCGAAGTCCACCGCGCTCGTCATGTGCAGCGGGTCGAGGATGCGCGTGCGGATGAACTGAAAGAACGGCACGCCGCTCACCGTCTGCACGATGAGCCCGGCGATCTCGAAGTTCGTGTTGCTGTACTGCCACCGCGTCCCCGGCGCGAAGTCGAGCGGCTGCTTCGCCCAATGGTCGAGGATCCCCTGCGGCGAGATCGGCTTCTCCATCGTCGGCGGCACGTAGTCCTGTGGCCAGAAGTCCTGATAGCCGGACGTGTGCGACAACAGCTCGCGGATCGTCACCTCGTTTCCCTGCGTGAGCCCGGGGATGTACTTCGACACCGGATCGTCGAGCGAGAGCTTCCCCTCCTGCTGCAGCAGGAGGACGGCGGCCGCCGTGAACTGCTTGCTGATCGAGCCGATGGCGTAGCGCATGTCGGCGGTCGCATCCACGCGCGGGTCGAGCCGCGATGCGCCGTACGCGTGCGCGTAGGCGAGTCGTCCGTGCATGACGACGGCGACGGACGCGCTCGGCACCCCGGTGGCCGCGAGCACCGCGGACGACACGGAATCGACGCGCGTGGCGAGGGGATTGCGAGAGGGATCACTTTGCGCGAGCGCGGCCGACGAAACGGTGGCAACGCCGAGCAGGACTGCGATGGCGGAAGCAGGACGAATGCGCATGGAAGGTCCCAGGGGCAAGCAGGAGAACGGCGCGAGCAATGTGGACCGCCCGGCGGAGTCGCGAGCGGGCGAGCGCGATCGCATGACGACGATGGCCCGGGAGAAGAATGAGCGCCGATCCGCGCGGGCGCCAGATCGCTCGGCGACCGGACGCGAAGCGGGCACGGATCCGCTGCACAGCGCGGAGCGCTACTCGCAGTTGGCCTTCGGGTTCGTCATCGCATCGCTTCTGCTTCTGGCGGTCCTGCCTGTGTGGGTTCACAGTCGTACCGAGCGGATCAACCGTCTGGTGGCCGGGGTGCTGGAGCCCGCGCGTGCTGCGCTCACCGACATCGAAACGGCGCTCGCGCTCGAGGTCGCGGGGACGCGTGGCTTTCTCCTCACCGGTGAAACGCGATACGCCGCCGAGGTCAGCAACGCGCGGGCGCTCCGGGACAGCGCGGTGGTGCGCTTCTTCCCCCTCGCGCAACGGATGGGCCCGCCGGTCTCCGATCAGGCGAGCGGATTCACGGATACCCTGCACCTGGCCGACTCGCTCATCGACGCACTCGCCGGCGGCAGACTCGCGCGCGCGGACTACCAGGTGCATCTCGGCGAGCAGCACGCGCGCTTCCGGGCGGCCGTCGAGGCGGCGAACCGCCTGCACAAGACCATCGACAGCGTTTCGGCCGAGCAGCGCGCGGCCATGCGATCACTCGAGCGCTCGGGCGCCCGGCTGAGCGGGCTCCTCGTCCTGTTCGCGATCGCCGCGGCGGTGACCGTCGCGCGGCTCGGCCATCGCTACCGCACGCTCGCGATCGGGTTCAACGTGCGCGCCCGCGAGCTCGAGCGCGTGACGCGCAGTCGCGCGCGCCTGATCCGCGGCTTCACGCACGACGTGAAGAACCCGCTCGGCGCGGCCGATGGATCACTCGCGCTGCTGGAGGAGGGCGTGGTGGGCGAGCTCACGCCGACGCAGCTCGAGCGCGTACGGCGCGGGCGGCGCTCGATTCACGCCGCGCTGGACCTCATCGGTCACCTCATGGACCTCGCGCGCGCGGAGACGGGGCACATGACGATCCATCGCGCGCCGACCGACTTGTGCGCGCTGGCCGCCGAAGTCGCCGAGGAGTTCCGCGCGCAGGTGGAGGCGGCTGGACTGACGCTCACGGTCGAGTTGCCGCACGAGCTGCCGCTCATCGACACCGATCCGCCGCGCGCACGGCAGATCCTCGCGAACCTCGTGTCGAACGCGGTGAAGTACACGCCGAACGGCGGACGGGTGACGGTACGCGCGGAGGTGCACGCGACGGCGCCGGTGCGCGCGCCGCGCGCCCACAGAAGGCCCCGGCCGGCGGGCGCCCCTTCCGCATCCTTCACCGGTCCATGGCTCGCGGTGGCAGTGATCGACACGGGCCCCGGCATCAAGCCCGAGGACCAGGCGCTGCTCTTCCAGGAGTTCACGCGATTCGACCCAGACGCCGCGCACGGAAGCGGGATCGGGCTCGCGATCAGCCAGCGTGTGGCGCGCGCACTCGGCGGCAGGATCCACGTGTGGAGCGAGCCCGGCGCGGGGAGCACGTTCACGCTGTGGCTGCCGGCGAGGGGGCGAGAGAGTGAGTCAGTGGGTCAGTGAGTCAGTGGGTCAGAACGACAGGGAGGAGGGAGGAGGGAGAAGGGAGGAACGGGCGGGGGCATCCCGAGCGCTTGTCATCCCGAGCGCAGCGAGGGATCTCGGCCGGGAGAATAGATCCCTCGCTGCGCTCGGGATGACAACCGCTCGGGATGACAAGCGCTCGGGCTGACAGTGCGCT
>DASVCF010000114.1:0-19046 GCA_036381735.1 Gemmatimonadaceae bacterium
CCGGCGATCAATCGACTCCGACCCCTTTGATCCCAGCCTCCACGCACAGCTACTCACAGCTCAGAGCTCACAGCTCACAGCTCCTACCTCCCCTTCCCCTCCCGATCGACATCCACCCGCTCCTTCCGCACGTCGGCTTCCACCTTCTGCTCGCCCTGGACGGCGTGCTTTTCGACGACGATCTCCTCCTTCGGCACGACGCGCTTTTCGACGACGGCTTCTTCTTCCATGATCGGGATCCGCACTTCGTTCTCGCCGATCTCCGGCTTCGCGGAGGCTCCCGGCGGCGCCGGACGGCGCTCGATGGTGACCTCCTCGCGCGTCACCGGCACCTCACGCTCGACGTGCTCCGTCTCGACGCGCTTACGCACGTCCACCTCGCCCGCCTGCACCCTGCGCGTGCCGATCTCGAGCTCCTCCTCGGAGCGCGTGATGTACTGCCCGCTCTCGCGCGGCTGGCGCCGAGTGCCGAAGAAGCGGTTCTCGTCGAAGTGCTCGTGTCCGTAGAAGCCCTGATCGGCGGCCGTCGCGCCCGCCGTCGTGCCCGCGGTCGCCGCCGGCCCGCTCGCCGACGCCTCGGCTGTCGTGGGTGGGGTGACCGTCCGCCGTCCGATCGCACCGCCGGTGGGCACGGTGCCGGCGCGAGTCGCGCCTGAGCCACCCGCGACGCTCGGCGGCATGGGCGGATAGCAGCCACGCAGCGACGATTCGAAGTCGCGCGTGATCGGCTCGTGCCGGAAGCCGGGGATGTTCTTGAGGTCCTCCGCGTTCACGTTCGAGAGGTGGATCTCGTCATCCTTCTCGTTCATCGTCGCGCACCCGACGGGCACGAGAATGTGTCGGTCGTCCTCCGTCTCCAGTACGGCGTTGTCCACGTCGATGTCGAGATAGCGCACCTTCATCGCGGCGACGTCGACGATGAGATCGTGGACTTCGCCGATCTTCTTGTCGTCAGCGGATGAGACATCCCATCCACGCACATCGGGCTCGCCCTCGGCAACCCGGAAATCCGGGAGATCATCGAGCGGCGCCAACTGCCCACTGGTTCCACTCCCCGCGGCAGCGCTCCTCGCCTGCTCGCTGGCGCGCGCACCGGCGCGCCGGGATTCATCTGGCATTCGTACCTCCTGTGCAACCGTGATGCTCGCTCCACTGCCGCAGGGCTCCGGCGTGGAGTCGTGACGGTCCTGACGGCGTGGGGGAGGATGGAGCTCGGGCATCGAGGCCCCGCGCGTCGCGCCGCAAGCATCGATCCACCTATGCGGCCGTGCGGCGGTTTTTGCGGAAGACGCTGGCGCTGGTTATTCTGGCGGGCAGCGCACCACGGCCGATGACCCGCGCACTCCCTGGGCGCGGGCACCGGGGCACACTGAACGGAGCGGAGGCATGACCAGAGCGCGACGGATTGGTCTGATCGCGGCCGCCATCATCGCGGCCTTCCTCGTTGGCTTCTTCTGGCAGTTCGTGCGGGCGGAGCAGCTGTCGCGCGCGCTCGATGCCGCGCAGCGGCAGCTCGCCGTCACACGAGCCGAGGCCACGCTCGGCGCTGCGGTCATCGAGGCGCAGCGCGGGAGCTACGAGACGAGCCGCGGGCTCGCGAGCGATTTTTTCACGGGAGTGCAGCGGAATGTCGCCCAGCAGCAGGGGGGCACGCCGCCGGCCTTCACGACCATCCTCAATCAGCGCGACTCGGTGATCACGCTTCTCTCACGCAGCGACTCGCAGGCGGTAGGGATGCTGAGCCGGATGTTCGTGGAGTATCGAACGGCAGTGGGACGGTGAGGCAGAGAGCAGAGAGCAGAACGCAGAGAGCAGAAAGCAGAGAGCAGAAAGGCGGAACGGCCGCCTCGTCATCCCGAGCGCAGCGAGGGATCTCGCTGGTTGACCGAGATCCCTCGCTGCGCTCGGGATGACAACCGTGCTGTCTGCTCTCTGCTATCCGCTCTCTGCCTTCTCACCCCTTGTGCCGGAACGTGATCCGTCCGCGGCTCAGGTCGTAGGGGGAGACTTCGACGGTCACGCGGTCGCCCGCAAGCACGCGAATACGGAAGCGCCGCATCTTGCCGGCGAGCGTCGCCAGCACATCGTGCCCGTTCGCCAGGAGCACACGGAAGGTCGCGTTGGGGAGCACTTCGGTGACTGTGCCTTCGAGCTCGATCGCCTCTTGTTTCGCCATGCGTCTCCTGAAGGTCCCGAATGACAAAAAGGGATCCGGTCGCGCACCAGGTCCCTTCCCGCTCTCCGCTGGTGGCCCGGTAACCATCGCGGGTGGAGCAGCCGACGACCACATATAGCTATGCGCCGTGCGGGTGTCAATGCATCACGCCATCACACTCGAAGTTCGTGCTTCTCTCGATTGAGCGCCTGTAAGGTTATGTTGCATGGGCACGCAGTGGTGCCGACATCCTGCGACGGAGGTGCTGGACGCAATGGACATCACGGCAAACTGCCCCATCGCGGCGACGTTGGCAGAGCGTCTGCGGGCCGCGAAAACCGAGCTCACGGCGCGGTGGCTCGAACGCATCAGTGAACGCGTATCACTCGGAGCCGGGAAGCTCTTCCCCTCCGACGAACTACTCGACCACGTTCCTCTGCTCATGCTCGGCATCGCCGACTACCTGGAGGATCCGGGGCAATCGGTGTCGGGTGATTCCGCGGTGCTCGCCAAAGCGATGGAGCTCGGCGCGCTTCGCTACGCGCAGGGGTTCGACGAGTACGAGATCCTCAAGGAGTTCGAGATTTTCGGTGGCATCGTCTTCGCGTTCCTCGCGCGGACGGTGGATGAGCTCGAGGTCCCGTGTACGCCATCGGAGCTCATGATCTGCTCGCAGCGGCTGTATCGCGCCGTCGCGCTGATACAGGAAGCGACGGCGACGCAGTACCTGCGGCTCATGAAGGAGCGCCTCACCGAGCGCGAGGAGCGCCTGCGCGCCTTCAACCGCGCGCTCACGCACGAGATGCGGAACCGCATCGGCGCGTGCATGGGCGCAGGACAGCTGCTCGAGCTCCCCGACCTTGAGGCCGCCAAGCGGCAGGAGCTGGCCAGCATGGTCGTGCGCAACGCGGATGGCATGCGCATCGTCCTGGACAACCTGCTCGAGCTCACCCGCCTCGACGGCGACTCGCGGCACCAGCGGCACGTCCACCTGCCGAAGGCGGCGGCGGAGGCGGCGCGGCAGCTGCGCGAGATGGCGCGTGCGAGCGGCGTGGAGATCCGCGTCACCGACTCGCTTCCGGACGTCGAGGTGAACGCGGCGGTGCTCGAGCTGGCGCTCGTCAATCTTCTCTCGAACGGGATCAAGTACGCGGACTCCTCGAAGCCCGCTCGCTGGATCGAGGTGCGCGGACGCATGGTCGAGGACGGCGGCTCGCGTCACGTGGTCGTCGAAGTGTACGACAACGGGGTGGGCGTCCCCGCGAACGAACGCGCACACCTCTTCGAGCGCTTCTTCCGCACGCACGGGAGCGTCGAGACGGGCGTGGAAGGAACGGGACTCGGCCTGAGCATCGTCCGCGAGGCCGTGCGGGCGCTGGGCGGCCGCGCCTGGGCGGAGTTCCCCGAGACCGGCTCCGTCTTCGCGTTCGCCATTCCATGCCGGCGGGCGCCGGAGGCGGAGGGCGTCGATATCAAGGTGGAGCGAAACCCGGTGTAGGCAGGCGGGTCGCCTCCCTTACTGTATCAACCGCGGCACCAGCTCCCGGGCGCACCATCGCTCCGCCATCCGGATCGGTGCGTCGTCGCCTTCCACGTCCACACTCCAGTCCGCGTGGTCCAGGAGTAGGCTCGCCATGTACGTGCGGGCGAGACCGTAGGCGAACGCCCGCGCGCCGGCCTGCTCGGCGTCGCGGTCCCGCGTCGCGGAATCGCTGTGGTACACGGCGAGGCGCTGGCCGCTCGCGCGCACGCGGTCGACGAGAGTGGAGAGCGATGGCGTGCGTACGCGGTCGAGCCGTTCCTCGACAGCGGCCATGAAGGGCGCGAACGCACCGTCCTTCTCGATGGCGCGCAGCACGTCGAGGCTCAGCACGTTCGTCGTCCCTTCCCAGATCGACAACACCTGCGCGTCGCGCAGCAGGCGCGGGAGCCCGGTGTCCTCGATGTACCCCGCGCCCCCGAACGCCTCGAGCACTTCGCTTGCGACCGCCACGGCCTGCTTGCCGGTATAGAGCTTCGCGATGGGTGTGAGCAGACGGAGCAGCGCCAGCTCCTCCGTGCTCGCGCCGCCACACTCGCTGCGGCCGAGCAGCTCCACGACGTGGAACACGAGCAGCAGCGCTGCCGCGTGCTCCGTCCGGAGCTCGGCGAGCGTCTCACGGTGGAGCGGCTGATCCGCGAGCAGCCGGCCGAAGACCACGCGCTTGCGGGCGTAGTCTTCAGCGAGCGCGATAGCCCGCCGCATCCCGGCCACCGCGGCGCACGCATTGTGGATGCGCGTGATGTTGAAGAGCGCGGCGATCTTGCGCACGCCGTCCCCCTCGCCGCCCACGAGCTCCGCCGGCGTCCCCTCGAGCGCGAGCTCGGCCGTCGGCAGCGCGCGCGTTCCCAGCTTGTCCTTGAGTCGATTGACGCGGATGTTGCGCAGCCGTCCCTCGGCATCGTGCAACTCGACGAAGAACAGACTGAGCCCTCGGCTCCCCGCCGGCGCGCCCTCGATCCGCGCGAGCGTCATCGCCATCTGCGCGGTGGTCGCCGATGTGAACCACTTGGTGCCGTACAGCCGGAATGCTCCGTTCTCGCACCGCGCGACAGTGGCGGTTTCGCTCACGTCCGATCCGCCGGCCCGTTCCGTCATCCATTGCCCCGACGTCCAGAAGCGCCCGGGGTCGCGCGACGTGAGCCGGGTGAGCGCGCGTGTGCACAGCTCGTCGCTCCCGTACAGCTCGAGCGCGCGGGCGGCGCCATCGCTCATCGCGAGCGGACAGTTGTAGGTGGCCGACGACGGGCCGAACAGGTACATGCGGACAAACTGATCGACACGCGAGAGTGCGCCGTGCCTCCGTTCGTAACCGATGGCGACCAATCCCTCGGTTGCCGCCACGCGATCGAGCGCACGCCACGCGTCCGACGTCTCGATCGCATCGACGCGGCGTCCCCACGCGTCGAACGGCACGTGCCGTGGCGGCTGCGACTCGGCCGCCTCGCCAAACGCAAGGATGTCCGTTGCCACACGTTCGCCGAACCGCTGGAAATCCGGTTCCAGCTCGGCGAGAACATCCGCCGGCAGCGTCCGCCGCAGATACGCGCGGAGCAACGCGTCATCCACGTATTGATTGCCGAGCGCGGGACCGGCCTGGAAGAAGTCGCTCATGGGGCTCCCGGGAGGAAACTGGTGCAATCTCGCGCGTGGAGGGGGGGAAGGCTATGAGTTGTGGGTTCTGAGCTATGGGTTGCGGGTTCTGAGCACGCCGTGCCGGGTGATGCGGAGCCTCTCACGACTCACAACCCACAACCCACGACTTACCCCACCCTTGCCCCCCGCACTTCTCCATACCAGACTCCAGAATGCCGCGCGCTGGCCGTCAGCTCGCGACCGCACGCAGGTTCGGGCCTCACTCTCACGGATGGAGTCGTTGCCATGAAAGCGATACTGTATACCGCACTCGCCGCCACCATCGCCCTCCCGGGCGTCGCCAACGCACAGGCCGCATCCTCATCGCCCGAGCAGAATCCCATCAGCACGGCGCTGAAGAGCTCGCAGAAACGCGCGGAGCGCAACCTCGTGGGCTCCGCGGAAAGCATGCCGGCCGGGAAGTACGACTTCAAGCCGACGCCCGCGCAGATGAGCTTCGGTCAGCTCATGCTGCACGTGGCCGGTTCGAACGAGTTCATGTGCTCGACGATCTCCGGGCAGAAGGCGCCGCAGCGCGAGAAGCTCACGCCCACCGCCGGCAAGGACAAGGTGGTGGAGCGACTCAAGCAGTCGTTCGACTACTGCACCTCCGCGCTCTCGAACGTCGATGACTCGAAGCTCGGCGAGACGGTGCCCTTCTTCGGCGGCCGCTCGATCTCTCGCGGCGGCGCGATGATGGGACTCGCCGAAGACTGGGCCGACCACTACGGCGCCGCGGCGATCTACCTGCGCCTGAACGGGATCCTTCCGCCGAGCGCGCGCGGACGCAACGCGGAAGGGATGTAGGATCAATGGGGTCAGGTTCGTTTGATCGGTCCGATCAAACGAACCTGACCCCATTGATCTACCGCATCCCCGCGAGCCCCGTCACGATGAGCAGTGCCCACTGCGGGCCGAGGTAACCCCTCGGCCCGTCGTCGTACCACTCCTCGGGCGAGTGCGCGCCGTGCCCCGTCCCGCCGCCATCGATCGTGATCGCGGGAATTCCGAGGCTGATCGGGATGTTCGAGTCGGTGCTCGACGCACCCGTCCGCAGCGTCACGCCGAGCATCTGCCCAGCGTCGGCCGCTACGCGAACGATGTGCGCGCTGTCCGACTGCACGCCCGTGGGGCGGATGCCGATCGTATCGATACGCACATCGAGGGGGACGGTGGACGCCGGCCACCGGTGGCGCTCTTCCGTCAAGGCCTCGCGGACCGCCCGGTGGAACGCCGCATCGAGGGAGTCGAGCGCGGCCGCCGACTCCGAGCGGAGATCGACGTCCATGCTCCCGTCGTGCGCGATCGAGTTCACCGATGTTCCGCCGCGCACCACACCAACGCTGAACGTCGTCTTCGGATGCTGCGGCACCTGGATCTCCGCGATCTTCGCGATCGCGCGCCCGAGCGCGTGCAGCGGGTTCGGCATCCCGAAGCTACCATAGCTATGTCCACCGGGGCCGACGTACGTGATGCGGTAGCGATGGCTCCCCACCGCTCGGCTGGTGATGCCGAAGCCCGTCCCATCGACGGAGATGAAGTCGTCGATCTTCCCGCGCAGCTCGCGCTCGAAGAGATAGCGCACGCCGCGCAAATTCCCTGCGCCCTCTTCGCCGACAGTGCCGACGAAGAGCACCGTCCCGTTCGTGTGGACGTGCGCTTCGTTCATTGCGCGCGCGACGGAGAGCACCACCGCGAGGCCGCGGCAGTCGTCACCGATGCCGGGCGCGGCGAAGTGCGTCCCATGCCGCGTGACATGGACGTTGGTGCCTTCGGGGAAGACCGTGTCGAGATGGCCGGCGAGGACGACCGTCGGTCCGTCGCCCGACCCCGGCCGTTCGCCGATCACGTTCCCCACACTGTCGATGCGCACGTGCTGCAGACCGAGCGCCGTGAAGCGGTGCGCGAGCTCCTTTCCGCGCGCGGCTTCCTTGAACGGCGGCGCGGCGATCTCACAGATCGACACCTGCTGATCGAGCGTCCACGAATTGTTGGCGCGAATGGATGTCAGAGCGGGCTGCACAGCAGCGGGCACGGGATGCGGATCATCCGTCTGTGCGCATGCGGAGCGCGCGGAACCGGCGAGCGCGACGAGGAACGCGATGAAGCCGGCGCATCGCGACGGCATCGTGGTGCGGACGAGTCGAAGGGTCATGAACGATGTCAGGGAGTGATGGATGTGGTATCGGGCGACGACGGGCCGCGTGCACCGAGTGCTCGCTTCACGAGCAGATATGCGGGATAGCTCAGCGCCAGCAGGATGAGCGAGCGCACACTGTTCACGCGGTCGCCGACGATGGAGCCGATGACGAACGCGCACGAGCCGGCGAGCGCGATTCCCGTCGTCCAGGGGTAGCCCCACACGCGATACGGCCGCGGGGCGTCCGGCTCGCGCCGACGCAGCACGAAGAGCGACGTGAACGACAGCAGATAGTTGAGCACGAAGTAGAACGCGAGCAGCGCGAGCACCTCGTCGAACGTGCCTGTGAGAATGAACGCCAGCGCCACCGCGGTCCCGGCCGCGAGCGCCCACGTGGGCGTGCCGCCTTCGTTCACCTGTGCGGCGCGGGCGGGGAGCAGCCCATCGCGGCTCATCGCGAAGGGGACGCGCGACGCCATGAGTGTCGACGCGTTGATGGTGGCGAGGAGCGAGACGAGCATCACCACGCGGATCACCGTGTCGCCGTTCGGGCCGAATACGGCGCTCGCCGCGGCGCCCGCCACGAACGGATCGCCCGCCATCCGATGGATGGGCAGCACGTGCAGAAACGCGACGTTGAGCGACAGGTAGACGACGATCACCGACACGACGCCGAGGAACATCGAGCGCGGGATGTCGTGTCCGGGATCGCGCACCTCCTCACTGAAGTAGATGACGCCGTTCCAACCGTCGTAGGTGTAGATCACCCCTTGGAGCGACAGGACCAGCGCCGCAAGCAGACCGAGCCCCGCAGACGACGCGGGCACGCCGGGAGCGGCCGTGGATGCCGTGCTCGCGGCCGATGCCGCGGCCGCATGCGCGCCACTCCCCCATGCGAAGATGGCGATGACGAGCGCGATGAGCGCGACGGCCTTGAGCAGCGTGATGAGCTGCTGCGTCCGGTCGCCCCATCGCACGCCGCCCCATTGCAGCATGGCGAACGCGAGCACCACCAGACACGCGACGGCCGTCCCGTGCGCGGCGAGCGACGGGACGAGCGCTCCGGTGTACTCGCCGAACACGATCGCGACGGCGGACACCGTCCCCGTGGTGGAGAGCCAGTCGCTCCACCCGACCACGAACCCCGCGTACGGTCCGAGCGCGTGGCGCACGAACACATACTGACCGCCGGACCGCGGGATCATCGCGCCGAGCTCGGCCAGCGAGAGCGCGCCGAGCATGGCGTACACGCCGCCCACCACCCACGCGCCGAGGAAGAGCGGCACACTCGGCAGCCGCGCGGCGATGTCGCCCGGCGTGCGGAGGATCCCCATCCCGATCGTGTTCCCGACGATGATCGCGAGCCCGAACGCGACGCCGAGCACGCGCAGCAGTTGCCGCGGCGCGCGCTGCGGGGATGCCTGCTCGCTCGCGCGCGCCGTGGTGCTCATGTCGACTCCGGCAGGTCGTGTCCCAGGGCGCGCAGCACTTCGCGGTCGAACTGCGCGGAGAGCGCTTCGCGGCGCGAGTACGGGCCAGGGCGATACATGCGCGACGCGACACCGAGCTGGCTCTGCTCGCAGATGTGCCAGTCCTCGCGATTGGTCTGATCCCAGAACGCCACGCCGTCGTTCGGGTCGAACGAGGGATCCTCGAGGGTGCGCGGATGGAAGAGCCATGTGCACATGATGCGCGTGTGGTCCGGGGCGACGGGCCACAGCGTGTGCGCCATCACGTAGTCGGGGTGCAGGCTCAGAAAGAGATTCGGGAAGACCGCGTAGTAGTAGACGCGGCGCAGATCGTCAGGGGGAAGATCGCCAACCGGCATGCCGCACGCGCGGCCGCTCATGGTGAGGCTCTCGTATCCGGCGTTGATCGTCATGAATCCGCCCGTCACCGGTCCTTCGACGAGATCGTTCTCGCCACTCGTAGGCGGCGTGACGCGCGCGAGCGACGGATGCACCGGCGCGCAGTGGTAGCACTCGGAGTAGTTCTCGAACAGGAGCTTCCAGTTCGCGCGCACGTCGTATGCCATGGTGCGCGCGGGGGCGAGCGCGCCAAGGTTGAAGCGCGCGAACCGGCCGATGAGCGGCGCCCACGCCTCGTCGAACGGCTCCGGATCGCGCGCGAGATTCACGAGCAGGAACCCCTCCCACCGCGCGAGCGCCACCCGATGCAGCGGGTAGTCCTCCTTGCGGAACCCGTCGAGCTCCCCCGCGGAAGGCGCGCCGAGCAGGCGACCATCGAGCGCGTACGTCCAGGCGTGGTACGGACACTGGATCATGCCCGACTCCAGGCAGCCCCTCGTGGCCTCGCACAACCGCGTGCCGCGATGCCGGCACACGTTGTAGAAGGCGCGCGGCGTGCCGCTCTCGTCGCGCAGGATGATGACGCTCTCGCCCGCGACCTCGCGCAGCAGATAGTCGCCGGCGCTCGCGATGTCGCTTTCGCGCGCCACACACCACCACCGTCGCGCGAAAATCGCCTCCGTCTCCTCGGCGAAGATGTCGGGCGACGTGTAGTACCGGCCGGGCAGCGTGCGCGCGGCCTCGATCGGAATCTCGACGGTCTTCAGGAAGGTCGTCATCGGAACCGCCCGGAATGTGGGCCGGCGATCGTTGCCCGCGCCGGCCGCGCGCGACCACGCGGGATCGTCTTCCCGATAGTAGCTCCCGTGCCCGCCGCGCGCGAGAGGAAGCGGGCCCGTTCACCTTCCCGAGCGCCGCCTCCCGCCGCAGATTCTCCGCGCTCGTCTCACTCTCACGTCGCCGTGGTCCGAGGGAATCACGTCATGCCGGAGTCCCGCTCCATCGTCCGCACCCACTGGGCACGCTGCATCCGCTCCGCGTCCATGCTCACCATCGTCGTCGTGGCTCGCGTCCCGGCGCAGAGCGCGAGCGACTCGACGCCGCCGCTCGGCTCGCAGGTAGAAGTGCGACGTACGACGTACGGCGTGCCGCACATCAAGGCGGGGAACCTCGCCGCCGCCGAGTACGCGCTGGCGTACGTGCAGTGCGAGGACTACGGCGCGCGCGTGCCGTACGACCTGCTCAAGGCGCGCGGCGAGATGGGGCGCTGGTTCGGACGCGACAGCATGGAGCAGGACTTCACCGCGCGGCTCGCGTACCAGCGCGCGGTCCAGACGTACCAGCGGCTCGATAAGGCCACGCGCGACGTGTACGCGGGCTTCGCCGCGGGAGTGAACCGTTACATCGCGCTCCACCCCGAGGAATTTCCCGCCGGCTTCGCGCCGCACTTCACCGGCTATGATGTGCTCGCGCACGATGTGGACGTCGCCTCGCCTCGGCAGGCGCGGCGCTTCCTCGCGCACATCGATCCAAGCTTCCAGCGACGGCAGCGCGTCGCCGCGGCGGCGAACGAGGAAGGTGCGATGCCCGGCGGCGAGGGAATCGATCCGCCGGACGAAGGCTCCAACGCGTGGGCATTCGCGCCGAGCCGCACGAAGTCGCACCACGCGATCCTCCTCCGCAACCCGCACCTCCAATGGAGCGCGGGCTACTACGAGGCGCAGATCGACGTGCCCGGTGTGCTCGACTTCTATGGAGACTTCCGCATCGGTGGACCGTTCGGGGTGATCGGCGGCTTCAACCGCGACCTCGGCTGGGCGACGACCAACAACGCGCCGCTGCTCGGGCAGATCTACGCACTCGACGTCGATTCCGCGCAGGTGGACCACTATCTACTCGATGGCGCATCGGTCGCGCTCGAGCGCCAGCTCGTCACCGTTCAGTTCAAGAACGGGAACGGACTTGCGAGTGAGACGCGCGAGATCCTCCGCACGCCGTTCGGCCCGGTCGTCTATCGCGCCAACGGGAAGATCTACGTGCTGCGCACGGCCGGCGACGAGGACTTCCGCGGCGGCGAGCAGTTCCTGCGCATGATGCGCGCGCACTCGCTGGCCGAGTGGAAGGACGCGATGCGCATGCGCGCCCGCATCAACTCGAACTTCACGTACGCGGATCGCGCGGGGAACATCTTCTACGTGTGGAACGCCGCGATCCCCGACCTGCCGCTGCCGAGCGGCGGCGACACGACGGCGGTCCAGGTGCATCGCACGGCGGACATCTGGACGCGGTACGTCCCGTTCGATTCACTTCCGCAGGTGCTGAATCCCAAAGGCGGCTACGTGCAGAACTCGAACGACCCGCCGTACTACACGAACATGCACCAACCGCTCGACCCGGCGCACTATCCGGCGTACTTCCCTGCGCCGCGCCTCGGGCTTCGCACGCAGCTCTCACTGCAGCTCATCGACACGAACGACAAGCTGGGCCTCAAGGACGTGCTCGCGTTGAAGCACTCGTACCGGATGCTCCTCGCCGACCGCGTGCGCGATGACCTCGTGGCAGCCGTGCGGCACTCGAATCCCGCACCCGACGTGAAGACCGCCATCGACATGATCGCGCGCTGGGACAAGACGGTGGCGCCGACGAGCCGCGGCGGTGTGCTGTTCGAGATCTGGTGGCGTCGCTACATCGCCGGCGCGCAGCCGGACACGATGTACGCCGAGCCGTGGAGCACGAGCGCGCCCACGGCGACACCACGCGGCATCCGCTTCCCCGCGCGCGCGGTGGATGCGTTCACGTGGGCCGTGCACGAGACCGTGCGGCGCTACGGCCGTGCCGACGTGGCGTGGGGCGACGTGCATCGTGTGCGCATCGGCAACGTGGACGAGCCTGTGGGCGGGTGCAATGGCGACATCGGCTGTTTCCGCGTGCTCTGGTACAAGGATGACCCGGACGGAAAGCGCGAGGCGGTGGGCGGCGACGGATGGATTCTCGCCGTCGAATTCGGGAAGGAGCCGCGCGCGTACTCGGTGCTGGCCTACGGCGAGAGCCCGCGCGACGACTCGCCCTTTCACAGCAACCAGGCCGAGATGTTCGCGCGCGGCGAGGTGAAGCCGGTGTTGTGGAGCGATGCGGAGATCGATGCGCACACGATTCGTCGCTACCGGCCGGGGGTCACGCGCTGATCGAAGCCGGCCGGTAACGCGTCAACGGACGTTCGGAAACGCGCGAAAGGACACCGCCTCGATCACTCGATGCGCGGACGATCCTCAGTCACTCGATGCGCGGACGATCTTCGCCGTCGTGATCACCTGACCCGTGTGCCGCTGCGTGTGCTCGGCAATGTGGAAGAGCAGTCCCCACGTAGTGGACGGGAGCCGCGCGCGCCCGACCTCCCGTCGTTCGAACAGCGACTCACGCGGAACGTCCCGCAGCACTTGGACGACGCCACGAATCGCGCGTACCGCGCCGCCGATCAGCGTTGCCGCATCGGCGGGTGGCGTGCCGGTGTCCTGCTCGGCCTTGATCGCCGCCCGCTGCGCCGCGTCGAGCTGTTCGCCGCGTGCGTACGTCAGCAGCCGGTCGATGCTCCCGGCGATGTGCTTCAGATGAAATTCCACGGACGCGGCGCCACCCGGCCTCGCCCGCAACTGCTCCGCGGTGAGCGAGCTTGCCGCGTGCTCGAGATCCTCCGCCGACTGCAGCAGCGCGTGCGCGGCCGGCATCACGATGGGATCGAATTCTTCGAGCGGGCCGCGAAGCCACACTTCCTGCAATGTCGTAGTAGACGTGCTGGTACCGGACATCGAACCGTGCCTCCTGCGCGAGTTGGCCCTACGGTCGTAATATACCGCACCCGAACTGCAAGGAGCTTGTCGCCATGAAGGGCACCATCATCACGCAGATGCTCGTGCGCATCTGCGGGCTCATCCTGATCATCCTCGGCATCCTGTTCTGGACCGGACACGCGCGCTCGTGGATCCCCATCCACATGCTGCTCGGCCTCATCTTCGTGATCGCGCTCTGGGTGCTGGCCGGCATCGGTGCGCGCGCCCACGTCGGCGCGGGCTTCGTCGCGCTCGTCGTCATCTGGGCGATCATCGTGCTCGCACTGGGGATGACGCAAACTCGTCTCCTGCCCGGGCCGTCGCACTGGGTGATTCAAGTGCTGCACCTGCTCGTGGGACTCGCCGCGATGGGACTTGGCGAATCGCTGGCAGGGAGGATCAAGGCGGCACGAGGGTAGGAGACAGGGGGCAGAAAGCAGAAAGCAGAAAGCAGAGAGCAGAGAGCAGAGAGCAGAAAGTAGGAACGACCGGGCGATCATCCCGAGCGTAGGCCTGTGCTCCCGAGCGTACGCCTGTCATCCCGAGCGTCAGCGAGGGATCTCCTGGGGGCGAGCCGAGATTCCTCGCTCCGCTCGGAATGACAACTGCTCCCTCCTCCCTCCTCCCTCCTCCCTGCTTTCTGCTCTCTGCTCTCTACTTTCTGCTTTCTGCTTTCTGCTTTCCGCCGTCCTTACCGAAACCGCATCCCGTTCGGCGCGATCTCGCCAGGCTTGGGGATGCGCGGCATCTCGGGCTTCCGCTGCGGCTTCTGGCGGCGCGCGCCTCGCGGTGCCGCGTCGCCGCTCGACGTCCCTTTCTTCATTGTAAGCGCGATGCGGTTGCGCTCGAGGTCTACCGACAGCACGCGCACCCGCACCCGCTGGCCGACCTTCACCACCGCGTTCGGATCGGTCACGTAGCGATCCGAAAGCTGCGACACGTGCACCAGGCCATCCTGGTGCACACCGATGTCCACGAATGCGCCGAACGCCACAACGTTCGTGATGACGCCTTCCAGCTCCATCCCCGGCGAGAGGTCCTTGGGCTCGCGCACGTCGTCGCGGAACGCCGGCGGCTCGAACGCATCGCGTGGATCGCGGCCGGGCTTGCGCAGCTCAGCCAGGATGTCCGTGAGCGTCGGGAGGCCAACATCATCGCTCACGTAGCGATCGAGACGGATCTCCTTCAGCTGCGTCTCGTTGCCGATGAGCTCCGCGAGCGGCACACCAAGATCGCCCGCCATACGTTCGACGAGCGGATAGCGCTCCGGATGCACGGCCGATGCGTCGAGCGCATGCGCGCCGCCGCGGACGCGTAGGAAGCCGGCCGCCTGTTCGAACGCCTTCGCGCCGAGTCGCGGGACGTCGAGCAGCTCGCGCCGCGCGCGAAAGCCGCCACGCTCGTCGCGCACCTTCACGATGTTCGCCGCGAGCGTAGGACCGATGCCGGCGACGTACGAGAGGAGCGACACGGATGCCGTGTTGATCTCGACACCCACGCGATTCACGCAGCTCTCCACCGTCTCATCGAGCCGCTGCTTGAGCCGCGGCTGTGAGACGTCGTGCTGGTACTGCCCGACGCCGATCGACTTCGGGTCGATCTTCACCAGCTCGGCCAGCGGATCCTGCAGCCGCCGCGCGATCGACACCGCGCCGCGCAGGGAGACATCCAGATCGGGGAGCTCCTCGCGCGCGACATCGGACGCCGAGTAGACCGACGCACCCGATTCGTTCACCACGACCACCTGCGGGCGGGAGAGGTTGCGCTCACGCAACGTCTCGCGCACGAGCGCCTCCGTCTCGCGCGATGCCGTGCCGTTCCCGATCGCGATCAGCTCCGCATCGAAGCGCGCGATGAGCGCGAGCAGCACGGCGGCGAAGCGGTCGGGCTGGTGAAGGTAGATCGTCTCGGTGATGAGCACGGCGCCGGTGCGCGACACCGCCGCGACCTTCACACCCGTGCGGAAGCCCGGGTCCAGGCCGATGACGACGCGCTCGCCCGCCGGCGACGCGAGCAGCAGCTGCTCGAGACTGCGGCCGAAGATCGTGATGGCCTCTTCATCGGCGCGCGTCTTCAGCTCCAGACGCAGATCCACCTCCACGGCCGGCGCGAGCAGCCGCTTGTAGGCATCCTGCACGACGAGGCGCATCTGTGCCTCGGCCGCGTGCCCCGCCGAGAGCTCGGCCTCCATCTGCGCGACGATCTGCTCCGCGGGCGCGTCGATGCTCCACACGAGGAACCCCTCCGCTTCGCCGCGGCGGATGGCCAGCATTCGATGCGACGGGATCTCGCGGAGCGGCTGACTGAAGTCGTAGTAGTCCTGGAACTTCGAGACCTCGGTCTCCTTCCCCGTGATCGCGCGCGATCGCACGACGCCCTCGCGCCGCGTGATGTCGCGGATGCGCCCGCGGCGATCGGCGTCCTCGGCCACGCGCTCGGCGAGGATGTCGCGCGCACCGGCGAGCGCGTGCTCGACGTCCGGCACCTCCTTGGCGGGATCGACGTACTGCGCCGCCTCGCGCTCGAGCGCGGCGACGTCGTGCTGTCCACCCCAGAGCAGCTCGGCCAGCGGCTCGAGTCCGCGCTCGCGCGCGATCATCGCGCGGGTACGCCGCTTCGGCTTGAACGGCAGATACAGATCCTCGAGCGCCTGCTTCGTGTCGGCGGCCTCGATGCGCGTCTTCAGCTCGGGGTCGAGCTTCCCCTGCTCGTCGATGCTCTTGAGGACGGCCGCGCGGCGCTCCTCGAGCTCGCGCAGATACTGCGCACGGTCGCGTACGTCGCGTAGCTGGACTTCGTCGAGGCCGCCCGTGGCCTCCTTGCGATACCGGGCGATGAACGGGAGGGTATTGCCTTCGTCGAAGAGCGCGAGCGCGCCGGCCACGTGCTGCGGCGCGAGGGAGAGCTCGCGCGCGACGGTGTCGATCAGTTTGTGCGGCAACATCGATCCTGCGGAGGGTGAAACGGAAGGAAAAGCGAAAGTGCGGAGATCATCGTGCAGCGATGCGAAGATAACAGCCCCCGCAACGGTTACGATCTCCGCACTCTCATTCTGGCAGCGCCAGCGTCATGCCGACTGTGTAGTCATTCCGAGCGCAGCGAGAAATCGCGGCCCGGGCATCCGAACGGCAATTCACCACAGAGGCACGGAGGACACGGAGAACTGCGAGGGAAAGAGTTCTCTGTTGTTCTCCGTGTCTCTGTGCCTCTGTGGTGGATGTTCATTCCCCAACGCCAGATCCCTCGCTGACGCTCGGGATGACAACCGCTTGGGATGACAACCGCTCGGGATGACAGGACTCCCCTACTTCAACCGCGGATTCGTCGTGCGCGGCGCCTTACTGCACGCGGGCCACTGCGACGGGAAGCGTCCACGCCGCCGCGGACCGCCGGCGGCCGCCATCTGCGGGTCGTCGGCCGCGCGCGACGCCGCCATCTCGGCAATGTCGATGCGGTCCCGCTTGATCATCGTCGGATCCTCGGACGCGAGATACGCGAGCATCGCCGTCAGCG
This sequence comes from Gemmatimonadaceae bacterium, assembly GCA_036381735.1. Lineage (GTDB taxonomy): Bacteria > Gemmatimonadota > Gemmatimonadetes > Gemmatimonadales > Gemmatimonadaceae > DASSNR01. The sequence continues at coordinate 16,619 of DASVCF010000114.1, forward strand.
TCGCGTTCTTCTCGAGATCGTCGAAGACGACCTTGTCGTACGTGTCACGATTCGTATGCCACGTGTAGTTGCCGTAGTCCCACGGCAGCGCGCCGAGCCCGAACGCCGGGAGCCCGTTGCAGGCGAACGAGAAGTCATCGCTCCCGCCGCCCGCCGGGAAGCCGGCACCGTTGAACGTCACCTGGCTCCGGAACTCGAGCGGCACCTGATCGAGCCAGTGAATGATGTGCTCGGCCGCATCCGGCAGCCCGCCGCCGTTGATCCGCACGATGCGCCCCGTGCCGTTGTCCTGGTTGAACAGCGCCTGCAACCCCTTCAACACTTCCGGATGATCCTCGGTGAATGCCTTCGAGCCGACCTCACCCTCCTCTTCCCCGCTCCAGTGCCCGACGAGAATCGTGCGCTTCGGGTGCGGGTACGCGAGCTTGAGGATGCGCATCGCCTCGAGCATCGTGAGCGTGCCCGTGCCGTTGTCCGTCGCGCCCGACGAGCCGTCCCACGAATCGAAGTGCGCCGAAAGCATCACGTACTGATCAGGATGCTCCGTCCCCTTGATCTCGGCGATCGTGTTGTAGACCGGCCGCTCGCCGAGGAGCTCGGCGTCGAGGTTCATCGTCACCTTCGGATGCTGGTCGTTCTCCGTGAGGCGATACACCAGTCCGTAATCCTCGCAGCTCAACGCGATCGCGGGCGCCTTCTTGTCGTATGTCTCGAACACCTCGATCGTCCCCCAGCCGTTCTTGGGACGCGAGGTGATGATGCCGGCGACGCCAGCTTCTTCGAGTCGCAGTCCGAGCTCACCGGTGCCGAGGGCCAGGCTGTACCCGGTGCCGCGCACGTTGCGTCCGCCCCACTCGCGGCGGAGCGCCGCGCGCGCGCTGTCCATGCGGGCCTTCGAGTCCGGCGTGGCGTTCGTGTCCCAGTCGTCGGTCGGCCGGCACGTGGGCATCGGCGCGGAGACGAGCACGAACTTGTCCTTCGCGTTCGGCAGCCACTTCACGAACTCGGTGCTGTCGTTGAAGTGCGGGAGGATGATCGTCGTCCGCGTGAGGTCCTTCTTGCCGGTGCCCGGACTGTAGCCGAGCATCGTCCCCTCGAGCGAGCGCACGCGCGGCGATACGAGATCGATGTGCGAGTAGCCGCGCCGCCATCCGCGCCAGGTGCCGTACTGCTCGTTGCGCGCGTCGATCCCCCACGACTTGTAGGTGGCGACGAGCCAGTCGTTGCCGCGCTTCTGATCAGGCGTGCCGGTGAGGCGCGGACCGATCGAGTCGAAGAGCTGCTCCGCGAGGTGCTCGGTCTGTGAGCTGTCCATCCCCAGCGCCCAGATGCGCTTGATGACGGGATCGTTGGTGGGGAAGGTCTGCGCCGCAGCGGGGCGCAGCGGCACCGCGAGGAGTGCCACGGCCGCGGTGAGGAGTGTGAGGTGACGGATCATGCTGAAGGTCCGGGGGGTCGAGTGGTCGGTAGAGTGGAGCCGACGAGTGGGGCCGGAGGGAATATTGTGGACGGCGCGGCTCGGGGCGAGGGGGAGCGGGCGGCATGCGGATGAGATCCGGCCTGCCGAAACGCTACGCACAGGCAGCTCGACGTACCTTGGCTCACGCCCCCGTGGCACTGCGTCTCATCGCCCCCACTTCGATCTCCTCCGCCTCCAGCGCCGCGCGCAACGCTCGCGCGAACTCCACCGCGCGCGGCGAATCGCCGTGAATGCAGATGGTATCCGCGCGAATCGCGATGTCCGCGCCGTCCACTGAGCGCACGCGGCTTTCCTTCACCATCCGCACCGCGCGCCGCGCCGCGCCGTCTGCGTCGCTCACCATCGCATCCGCTCGCCGCCGCGGCACGAGCGTTCCGTCGCCGAGGTAGTTCCGGTCCGCGAATGCTTCGCTCGCCGTCGTGAGCCCCGCACGCTCGCCCACCGAGATGAGGTGACTCCCCGCAAGCCCGTACAGCACGAGCTCACGGTCCACGTCGCGCACCGCACACGCGATCGCCTCGGCGAGCTTCGGCTGTACGGCGGCCATGTTGTACAGCGCGCCGTGCGGCTTCACGTGCTGGAGTGCGACACCGGCGGCCGATGCGAATCCACGGAGCGCACCCACCTGGTAGACGACGAGATCGTACACATCGTCCGGCGTCACCTCCATCGCGCGCCGACCGAAGCCGACGAGATCCGGGAGCCCGGGATGCGCGCCAACGGCCACGCGGCGCGCGACGGCAGCCGCGACCGTCCGTCGCATGACCGCCGGATCGCCGGCGTGATAGCCGCACGCGATGTTCGCGGAGGTGATGTACGGAAGAATCTCATCATCGGCGCCCATGGACCAGGCACCGAAGCTCTCTCCCATGTCGCAGTTCAGGTCGACGCGAAGCATTGGACTCCCTGTCATGTTGGACGCCCGGATCAATGGGGTCAGGTTCGATT
>DASVCF010000115.1:0-9249 GCA_036381735.1 Gemmatimonadaceae bacterium
TCGGGATGACAGGCGCTCGGGATGACGCCGCTGGCTTCTCCCTCCTCCCTGTTGTTCTGACCCGCTGACTCACTGACCCACTGACTCACTTCTCGCCCCCCCGCCTCGTGTGACGCACATCGCCCCGGTGATCGGATCGCTCAGGTCGATGGTGAGCACGCCATCCTGCACGATGTGCCGCACGAACGACTCGACGTTCTTGCTGAACATCCGGCTGGCGTGAAAGGGAACGGTGGCGGGGAGGTTGATGGGTCCGAGGATCGTGACGTCGGATTCGCATCGCGTCTCCCCGGCGCGCGTGAGCTCGCAGTTCCCGCCGCTCTCGGCGGCGAGATCGACGATCACCGAGCCCGGACGCATCGTGCGCACCATCGCGTCGGTGATGAGCCGCGGGGCGGGGCGCCCGGGGATCTGCGCGGTCGTGATCACGAGGTCCTGCTCCGGGAGATGCCGCGCGATCGTCTCGAGGGTGCGGCGCTGCTCGTCCTCGCCCTGCGCGCGCGCGTAGCCGCCCGTGTCCTCGGCATCCGCGTTCGCGAGCTCGCTCGCGACGAACGTTGCGCCCAGGCTCTGCACCTGCTCGCGCGCCGCCGGCCGAATGTCGAACGCCGAGACCACCGCGCCGAGGCGGCGCGCGGTGGCGATGGCCTGCAGCCCCGCGACGCCCGCGCCGATCACGAACGCGTGCGCGGGCGCGATGGTCCCCGCGGCGGTCGTGAGCATCGGGAGGAACTTGGGCAGCAGACTCGCGCCGAGCAGCACCGCCTTGTAGCCGGCCACGGTACTCTGCGACGAGAGAACGTCCATCGACTGTGCGCGCGTGATGCGCGGCACGCGGTCGAGGCTGAAGCCCATCACCCCGCGTTCGGTCAGGAGCGCGAGCAGCTCGCGGCTCGCATCCGGCTGCAGGAGCGCCACGAGCACCGCATCGCGCGCGAGCATCGCGGCCTCGTCGCGCGTGGGGCGCTGGACCTTGAGCACGATGTCGCTCTGGCCGAGCAGCGTGCACGGGTCGTCGACGAGCGTCGCGCCGGCGTCGGCGTAGGCGGCGTCCGGAATGTGCGCCGCAGCGCCCGCGCCCTGCTGGACCATCACTTCGAGGCCGGAGGCGATCAGCCGGCTCACACTCTCGGGCACCAGCGCCACGCGCTGCTCGCCCGGCACGATCTCCGCGGGAACGCCGATCCGCATCCGCGTGTCATCTCCGTGTGGAAGGGTCGCTGCAACGGTACAGCGCGGATCGGTGCGCGACAAGGCGGCGCTCGTGGAGGCGGCGTGCGTGCGGTATCCCTCTTGCGCACGCTTGCTGGATACGTAGAGCCAGGACACGTACAGCGAGGTCGCCATGCCCATGCGCTTGCAGGAAGTGCATCCCTCGGTCGTTCATTTCCCGATCGCGTTCCTTCCCGTTGCGATCGGTGCCGATCTGCTCGGCCGGCTCACCGGGAGCCGCACGCTCATGAACTTCGGGAGGGCCGCGATCGGCATTGCCGCCGCCGGTGCCGCAGCCGCGGCCACCACGGGGCTCATCGCGCAGCAGGAGGTGAACGCGGACGGCGAAGCGCTCGACATGCTCATCACGCATCGCAACCTGAACCTCGCCTCGACGGTCGTGGCGGCGGCGATGGCAACGTGGCGCGGTGCGCGCGAGCGGCCGACCGCGTCGTATCTCACGCTCGGCCTCGCGAGCACAGCGCTCCTCTCCTACACCGCGTACCTCGGCGGCCGCATGGTGTACCAGTTCGGCGTCGGCGTCCAAGCAGCGGACGGCATCGCGCACGGCCACGCGCCAGCGCTCACGGCGACGGATGCGTCGTACGTGGCCAAGCACGCGGCCGCCGATCTCAAGGACGCCGTCGAGCTGACGGCGAAAGAGGTGGGGGCAGGGAAGTTGATTCCCGCCATCACGCACCGCGCCGCCTCGGCTGAAGCACCTGCGCCGCGGGTGTGAGGAGGGAGACGTCACACTCGCAGCGGCGCGGGTCGCGGGCTCGGCGATCATCTATCGCCTGTACGACGTCGGCTACGAGATCCAGCTCGATCGAGCGGCGGAGCTGCTGGCGTCGAGCGCACCGGAGCGCGGCCGGCCCGTGCGCGGCGAGGCCCATGCCATGCAGATCAGGAACCCGCCGGTCACCGCGGTTCTGGGGACGGAGCGGCTCGCGATCTCGGGGCGCGACATCGACGCGGAAGTCTCCGCGCGCATCTTCGATTTCGGGGTCATCTCGCTGCGGTTGGTGCTTCCCGTGCCGCCCGGCATCACGTGGGATGACTACACGGCGTTCGGCACCTGTATCGACTCGGGGCGCGAGCTGGTGCCGATCGTCGACCGGCATCTGCGAGCACTCGTCGAGCGGATCGCCCCGGCCATCGAGCGGCCCGCGGTGGCGCCGGTCACCGAGGACTATGTCATCTTCCGCATCACGCGGCTGGTCGACGCCGACGATGCGGAGCTGCCAGCAGATGCGATACGGGACACCGATGTCGTCCCCTTGCTCCTCAAGGAGCCGCGTCCCCTGTCGCCCGCCGCGCGACACGTGCTGCTCCCGCACCGCTTCTCATACTTTGCGGATGACCTCGCCATCGTCACGTGGGACCGGGCGCTCATCATCGAGCCGCACGCCGAGGACGTGGACGTGCAGTACGTGCTGGAGTTCGCGAACGCGCAACTGCTCGAGCTTCGCGTGTACGATGCCGTGCTCGATGCCGAGCTCCCGGCCATGTACGATCGCATTGCGCGAGTATCGCGCGGCGTCGCGCTCCTGCGTCCGCGCTACTCGCGCCTGCTGGCGGATCTCCAGCAGCTGGTAGCGGACACCACGGAGCTCGTCGAGCGCGTAGACAATTCGCTCAAGGTGACGGATGACGTGTACTTCGCGCGCATCTACACGGCGGCGCTCGAGAGCTCTCGCGGACGCGTGTGGCGCGCCGGAATCGAGCGGAAGCTCTCGATCATCCGCGAGAGCTACTCCATGCTCAACGCGGCGTCGCAGGCCGCGCGCGCGGAGGCGCTCGAGCTCGCCGTCATCGCGCTCGTCTCGCTCGAAGTCCTGCTCGCGATCCTCATGCGCACGGGGTGAGCGCGTCGAGCCAGGAGAGCACCTGCCGGGCCACGGCGTCCCAGCCGGGCTCCCAGACGAGGAAGTGTCCCTGGTCGGGGAACTCCTCGTACAGCGCGCCGTACTTTCGCGCGATCGCCAGCCCGACCCGCGGCTGTACCATGTGATCGTCGGTGGCGCCCACGGAGAGCACGGGGCACGTCACCTTGCGCGCATCGACCGCGATGGTGCTGAACGCCATCTCCCGCGCCGCACGTCCGCTCTCCGGCGCGAAGCGGTCGAACAGCCCCGCTCGCTCGTCGGCGGGGATGTGATTGAAGACGAGATCGTCCGCATCGGATGGCTTGGGATACAGTCCGCGCGAGGCGAGGATCGGCACGCCGAAGGTGCGCGCGAGCAGGAGGAGTCGGGGACTCAGCACGCGGATCCCCCTGGGCGGCGCCGAGGCGAGCAGCACCGCAGCGGATACGGCGCCCGCCTCCGCCACTTTCTGCGCGATGAGCCCGCCCATCGAATGCCCGATCACGATGGGGCGCACGCCGATCGTCGTCTGCGGAAGCGCGCGCACGACCTCGAGCACATCGTCCACGTAGTCGAGCACCGATACCGTCCCGATGTCCGCCACGGCGCGACTCCCGTGATGGCCGCGCAGATTGAGCGCGTAGCTCGCGTACCCGCGCTCCGCGAAGCAGCGCTGAAACTTCTCGAAGTACCACGCACCGCCGAACATCCCGTGCACGAACACGATCGGTGGGCGAGACGTCGGCTCCGTCGTGTCCACCGCCGTCACGGTGATGCCGCTGGGCAGGGTGAGGTGGGGCATGGGGTATAATATGTGAGTCAGCGAGTCAGTGGGTCAGTGAGTCAGAACAACAGGGAGAAGGGAGGAGGGAGAAGGGAGGAACCGGCCGGGCATCCCGAGCGCCTGTCATCCCGAGCGAACGCGAGGGATCTCGGACCTCCAGCGAGATCCCTCGCGTTCGCTCGGGATGACAACCCTGCTCTCTGCTCTCTGCTTTCTGCTTTCTGTCGTTCCTTACCCACTGACCCACTCCAGCCCCCATGTCTCCATTCATGGACCCCTACTCCCGTCATATCCTCGTCTGCACCGGCGGATTCTGTTCACCCGATCGGCGCGGACGCGAGCTGTACTCGCTCCTGCCCACGCTGCTCGATCGTGCGGGATTGCTCTTCGGGCCGGGCCGCGTGAAGCGTGGCGAGACGCCGTGCCTCGGCGTGTGCACCGGCGGGCCGATTGTCGTCGTGTATCCGGATGGGGTGTGGTATGCGGGGGTGACGCCGGAGCTCCTCGAGCGGATCGTGGCCGAGCATCTCAAGCAGGGGCGCATCGTGGAGGAAGCGGTCTTCCATCGGCTCGCGCCGCGGGACGCGCGCTGAGCGCGCGCATCCCGTCCCACTTCCTCCCTACCTTCCGCGCTGTCGTCCCCGTCGTCGTGTACACGGCACCGTTCCGCGCGCACGCGACCGGCGTCGCACTGCAGCTCAACCGCTGGCCCGGGCCGTGACCTCGTGCATTTCGGTCGCCATGCGGTCGAGCCGCGCGATGCGGTCGGCCGTCGGCGGGTGCGTGGAGAAGAGCCGGGTGACGAATGAGTTGTAGGCGGCGAGCGGGTTCACGAGCGCGAGCGACGCCGCCGAGGGCGACACCTGCATCGGGATGCGGTGCGACGCCGCGTCGAGCTTCTGCAGTGCGCTCGCGAGCTCGAGCGGCCGCCCGGTGATCTTGGCGCCCGTCGCGTCCGCCCTGTACTCGCGCTGCCGGCTGATCGCGAACTGGATGAGCATCGCCGCGATCGGGGCGACGATGATCATGAGCAACGCGGTCACCGGGTTCCCGCCGCGATCGTCGTCGCGTCCGCCGATGCCCCACATCTCGGCCAGCCATCCGAACTGTGCGAGGTTGCTGATCGCCCCCGCGAGTGTGGCGGCGATCGTCTGCAGGAGCATGTCATGATTGATCACGTGGCCGAGCTCGTGCGCGAGCACGCCCTCCAGCTCATCGCGACTCACCGTCTGCAGGATTCCCTGCGTGACGCAGACGACGGCGTGCTCCGGGTTGCGGCCGGTCGCGAACGCGTTGGGCTGCGCCTGCGGCGCGATGGCGAGCGTCGGCATCGGGAGCCCCGCCTTCTGGCGCAGCTCGTCCACGAGCGCGTAGAGCTCCGGCGCTTCCTCCCGCGAGACGACGCGCGCGCGGTATGCCCGCAGCACGAGCTTGTCCGACTGAAAGTACATGAAGAAGTTCACGGCGACCGCGAACACGAGCGCGATGACGAGCCCGCTCTGGCCGCCGAACGCCCCGCCCAGCGCCACCAGCAGCGCGGTGAGCCCGGCCATCAGCACGAAGACCTTGACGTTGTTCATGACTCCTCCTCGAGGGGCCTGGATGCGCGAAAGGCGAGCCATCCGCGCAAAATGAGGTGCGCGAAGGTCTCGCCTGATCTGCATCGATCCTGCCGGACCGTGCGCCGCACGCGGCGCAGTCCTGACGATCCGGCGGCGCGAGCCATGGAACCGCCCGCGTAGCTACTCCCCTTCAGGTGTGCTGAAATCTAGCGGCGCACGTGTCCCGCGGATAGTCAAGCGGCGTGGTGCGCACCGGTCCGCACCGAACACTCACCGCTCCGCGGCGAAGGCGATGGTCGAGAGGAGCGCGTTCTCCGCCTGCCGTGTGTCGATCCGCGTGTACTGCACGACGATCGGGACGTCCGATTCGATGACGCTCGCGTACGGCGTCGCCTTGGGGATCGGCTCCGGGTCGCGGAGCTCGTTGAAGCGGAAGTGCCGTGTGCGACGCGCGGGGACCGTGACGTGGTACGGTCCCGCCGGATCGCGGTCCACGAAGAAGATGGTGATCTCGAGCCGAGCGTCGCGTTCGCCCGCGTTGAGGACGCAGAGCGCATCGTGGCTCTTCAGATCCTCGCCCGTGCCCGTGCTCCACCCCGGGATGTACCCCTCGGGGATCGCCCATCGTGTCCGTCCGATCGGTTCAGTCATCGTCGCCCTCTGTGTCGTCGTGCATGTGATCGTCGTCGCGCATCCGGTCGTCGTCTTTGGCATGCTGCGCGCCGTCGCGTGCGGCTGCACGCATCTCCTCCTCCACCGCGCGCAGGTGCCGCGGCCAGACGGCCGTCGCGTAGCGGAAGAAGTTGCGGCGGGCCGCCGGATTGGTGGCCAGAAAGGTGGCCAGCCGCTCGCGTCCCTTCAGTCTGTTGCAGCCCATGCACGCGGTCACTAAGTTGCCACCGGAGCGGTCGCCTCCTCGCGAGCGCGGCTGCACGTGATCCACCGTCAATTCCTCGGCTGGGAACACCTGGCCGCAGTACACGCACCGATACCGGTCGCGTTCAAAGATCTGGTCTCGCTTCAATGTCCAATCCCCTCGGCCGGCGCGCCGCGATGGACGCAGCCAAACGGTTCCTCCTCGAACCCGGCGAGCGTCCGCGCGCATCAACCGATGATGACATTCCCCGACTCACCCCACGAGCTCTCGAGAAGACTCGCATGACCCGCTCCCGCGACCGCATTCTGGCCAACCTCGACGAGATGTACCGGGAAGCCTTCGAGCGTGCGAAGGCCACGAACGATACATCCCAGATGGCCACCCTCGACTTCGCCTACCGTCGCGAGCAGCTGTACTTCGAGATCCTGCTCGACATTCGGGACGCGATGGAACGGCGGTAGAAGGCGCTATGCGGGATGCGGGATGCGGGATGTGGGATGCGGGATGCGGGATGCGGGATGCGGTGAACGGCTCGTGGAGGAGGGCGCTCTCCCCCGAGGCAGTTTCGCATCCCGCATCCCGCCTCCCGCATCCCGCCTCCCGCCCCTCACCCCGCGTACCTGAACCCCGTCTCCTTCAGCGTCAGCGTCTCCGTTTCGTGCTGGACGCCGGCGTCCACGATTTCGGCGACGACGAGGACGTGATCGCCGGCTGGTTGCTCGGCGACGACGCGGCAGTCGAGCCACCCGGTCGCATCATCGAGCACGGGCGCGCCGCTCATCGGCGCGGCGTGGTGCGGGATGCCCTCCAATTTGTTCGGGACGTTCGCCGAGGAGCGTCCGAGCTTCCCGGCGATCTGCCGCGCGCCAGTGGGAAGAATGCTGAGCGCGAACGCGCCCGCCGAGCGCACCATCGGCAGCGAGTGTGATTCGTTCTCGATCGCCACGGCGAGCATCGGCGGCTCGAACGAGGTTTGCGTCACCCAGTTCACCGTCATCGCGTGCATCTCGTCGTCCTGACGCACGCCGAAGGCGTACAGGCCGTAGACGATGCTGCGCAGCACCTGCTTCTTCGCGTCCTGGTTCATGATCGCTGATGGTGAATGATGTCGTGCGGGGGACGCGGTTCGCATCTTCCGTTCCGCGTACGTGATCGGCAAGATATCGCATGCGTTCATCTCGCTCACGTCTCGCGGTCGGCGCGGCGACGCTCGTGCTCGCCGGCTGCATGTCGACATCCGCACACTCACCCATGGCACCCATCTCGCTCGCCGTCGTGAACGCGCGCGTGTGGACGGGCGACACCACCCGTCCCTGGGCGGACGCGATCGCCGTGAGCGGCGACCGCATTGCCGCCGTCGGCTCCAGCGCGCAGGTCCGCAAGATGGCCGACACCGCCACGCGCGTCATCGATGCGCACGGCGCGATGCTCACCCCCGGCTTCATCGATTCGCACGTCCACTTTCTGGAGGGCGGCTTCCGCCTCTCGTCCGTGCAGCTGCGCGACGCGAAGACGCCGGCCGAGTTCATCGCGCGCATCAAGGCGTTCGCCGCGAGCGTGCCGCCGGGGACGTGGATCACCGGCGGCGACTGGGATCACGAGCAGTGGGGCGGAGAGCTGCCGCGGCGTGACTGGATCGACTCCGTGACGCCGAACAACCCGGTGTTCGTGAACCGGCTCGACGGCCACATGAGTCTCGCGAACAGCGCGGCGCTCGCGGCCGCGAAGGTGACGCGCGCCACGCCCGAGGTGGATGGCGGCACCATCGTGCGCGACGCGAGCGGCGAGCCGACGGGCGTGCTGAAGGACAACGCGATGAGTCTCGTCGATCGCGTGATCCCCGATCCACCCCCCGAGATGGAAGACCGCGCCCTCGATGCGGCCATGCACTTCGTGGCCGCGCAGGGCGTGACGTCGGTGGATCACATGGGGACATGGCACGACCTCGCCGTCTTCGAGCGCGCGCACGACGCGGGGCGGCTCATCACGCGCATCTCGGCCGCCGTCCCCCTTGCCACGTGGGAGCGGCTCCGCGATACGGTGGCCGCGCGTGGGCACGGCGACGAGTGGCTGCGCATCGGCGGGCTCAAGGGGTTCGTCGATGGGTCACTCGGCTCGCACACCGCGGCGTTTCTCGAGCCGTACACCGATGCGCCGCGCGACACCGGACTGTTCGTCAACACGCCCGAGGATCTCTACCGCTGGACATCGGGAGCGGACCGTGCGGGATTGCAGGTGATCGTGCACGCGATTGGAGACAAGGCGATCCGCACGCAGCTCGACATCTTCGAGCGCGTGGAGCACGAAAACGGCCCGCGCGACCGTCGCTTCCGCATCGAGCACGCGCAGCACATCGCGCCGTCGGATCTCCCGCGCTTCGCGGCGCTCGATGTGATCGCGAGCATGCAGCCCTATCACGCGATCGACGACGGGCGGTGGGCGGAATCGGTGATCGGCCCGGAGCGGAGCAAGACGACGTACGCCTTTGCGTCGCTTCGCGACACGAAGGCCCATCTGGCTTTCGGCAGCGACTGGTTCGTCGCCCCACCCACGCCGCTCGAAGGGATCTATGCCGCCGTCACACGTCGCACGCTCGACGGCAAGCACCCCGAAGGGTGGATCCCCGAGCAGAAGATCACGGTGGAAGACGCCCTGCGCGCCTACACGTCAGGCGGCGCCTATGCGTCGTTCCAGGAGCGGGAGAAGGGCACGCTCCAGGCGGGCAAGCTCGCCGACTTCGTTCTCATCGATCGCGACCTCACGCGCATCCCCCCCGAGCAGATCCGCGATGCGCACGTGCTGCTGACGGTGGTGGGGGGGAGGGTGGTGTACGAGAGGGGGAAGTGAGCTATGGGCTGTGAGCTGTGGGCTGTGAGCCGGTTGTGAGCTCAGAGTTCCCTGGAAGGTCGAGCTCACAGCCTCGGATCAATGGGGTGAGAGTCGAGT
>DASVCF010000116.1:0-23363 GCA_036381735.1 Gemmatimonadaceae bacterium
AATCGACTCTGACCCCTTTGATCCCAACCCACAACTCACCACTCACAACCCTACCGGTAATTCCCGAACTTCAGCTCCACCCCGAAATCCTTCGACCGCAGCAGGGTGATCGCCTCCTGCAGCTCATCCTTCGACGGTGAGCTGATACGAACCTGGTCGCCCTGAATCGACGCCTGCACCTTCTTCATCTTGGCGTCCTTGATCGTCGCGGCCACCTTCTTCGCGGTATCGGCGTCGAGCGCCGTCTTGAGCTTCACCTCGCGGCGAACCGTGTCGCCGCCGGCGGGCTTCACGTCGCCCAGGTCGAGATTCTTCACCGGGACGTTGCGACGGATGAGCTTCGACTGCAGCACGTCGAAGAGCGCGCGCATCTTGTAGTCATCGTCCGCGACGAGCACGATCAGATTGTCGGCCCGCTTGAAGTCGATGCTCGCCTTCGACCCCTTGAAGTCGTAGCGCTGCGCGATCTCCTTCTGCGCCTGGTTGACGGCGTTGTCGACCTCCTGCAGGTCGACGCCGGTGGTCACATCGAACGAATTCTGTTGCGCCATGATCGGGAATGGTCGCGGACCGTGGGCCCGCTGGTATTGGTTGAACGCGTAGCGAAGTTTGACGGGGCACAATCCCAATAGGAAGGGGCGCGCGGCCGCAACGTGCGGCGGCCTAGCTGCTCATGGACGCTCGGGCCAAGCATCGCGTTTTGCACGACCATCGGCATGCCCATCGTGCGTTCTGCGTGACATCTCCGCTTCCCGACCCGGCGACGCAACCCGCGATTTGATCGCCGCACGTTACGATTTCCTCACCTAGCTGTCATTACAAGACGCGACGCCACACACTGGCGCCCGTTGCGCGTGTCGTGGCACAACCGCAAGCGCTCGCGTGAGATGGTACCGCGCGAGGCGATCGGCGGCGCCCGCAGATTCTGCGCGGTGGCGCGACCGAAGACCTTCACCTCGAGCGATGTGAGTCGAACCCCAACGGTCGAAGAGACAGCATCGACGACGCCATCCAACACCGGTGGTAACGGGGGAAGTGGCCCCCGTCCATCGGCTGCACTCGATGGCATCATCGCGGCCTCGCTGGAGCGCGTCGCGCGTCTCGCGGCGACCGTGCTGCACGTGCCCGCCACGATGATCGCCTTGCTGGGCGACGACCGGCGATGCTTCGGCTGGGGACGTGGACTGCCCGCATGGTTCGCGCACGATCCGGGCGTGCTCGTACGCTCGGGGCTGTGCGCGCGGATCGCGGGCTCGCTCGAGCCGTTGGCCGTCGAGGACGCACGACGCGACCCGGCGCCGGATGTGGCCGCTGCCGCCGCCGAGCTGGGGATCGCGGCGATCGCGGGCGTCCCGCTCACCGTCGCGGACGGCAGCCGGTTGGGGATCCTGTGCGCGGTCGATCCGGAGCCACGAGCCTGGTCGCTCGACGAGATCATGATCCTCAAGGATCTCGCGCTGACCGCGGCGCTCGAGCTCGATCTGCGCCGCCGACTCGGCGAGCGCGCACAGGTGGAGCAACAGCTCCGGCACAACGCGATGCACGATGCGCTCACGGGCCTCCCGAACCGCGCGTTCTTTCTCGAGCAGCTCAAGTACACGATCGGCCGCGCGGGACGCCGCCCCGATGATCTCTTCGCCGTGCTCTTCCTCGACCTCGACAACTTCAAGGTCGTGAACGACAGCGTCGGCCACCACGCGGGCGATGAGCTGCTGGTGGCCGTGGCGCGCCGTCTGGAGCAGTGCATGCGCGGCGGCGACATGGTGGCGCGACTGGGCGGCGACGAGTTCGCGATTCTCCTCGAGCACGTCTCCGAGATCGGCGATGCGGCGCTCATCGCCGAGCGCGTGCAGGCGGCGCTCGCGGCACCCATCGATCTCGGCGGCTACCAGGTATTCACGTCCGTCAGCATCGGTGTCGCGCTCAGCTCTTCGGCGAACGAGCTCCCCGACTATCTGCTGCGCAGCGCGGACATGGCCATGTACCGCGCCAAGCGCGGTGGCCGCGCCCGCTTCGAGCTCTTCGACCCCATGATGCACGCCGAAGCGCTGCGCCGGCTCCAGGTGGAGACCGATCTCCGGCGCGCGCTCGAGCGACAGGAGTTCTGTCTCTACTACCAACCGGTGGTTTCGCTGCAAACGGGACAGATCGCTGGCGTGGAAGCGCTTCTCCGCTGGCAGCACCCGGAGCGCGGGCTGGTCGTACCCAGCGAGTTCATCCCGCTCGCCGAGGAGACGGGGCTCATTCTCGCGTTGGGGCAATGGGTGCTCACCGAAGCATGCCGGCAGGTGGGGGCGTGGGGGATCGGACGCTCGGGCAAGCCACCGCTCACGCTCGGAGTCAATCTCTCCGTGAAGCAGTGCTCGCAACCGGACCTCGCCGACCAGATGGCCAGCGTGCTCGCGCACACCGGGATCGATGCCTCCTTGCTCAGCCTCGAGATCACCGAGAGCGTGATCATGGAGCAACCGGAGCTGGCGACCCAGATGCTCAACAAGCTGAAGGGGCTCGGCATCCGGCTGCACCTGGATGACTTCGGCACCGGCTATTCGTCGCTGAGCTATCTGCACAAGCTGCCGCTCGACGCGGTGAAGATCGATCGGAGCTTCGTCAGCCAGATCGACACGGAGGGGCAGGCACTGCACCTCGTGCAGACCATCCTGACGCTCGCGCGCAATCTCGGCCTGGAGGCGGTGGCCGAAGGGGTGACGACCGCCGAGCAGCTGCGCATCCTGCGCGAGCTCGGCTGCACGTACGCGCAGGGCTATTACTTCTCCGCCCCGCTCACGCCCAGCGAGATGGACGCGCTGTTGCAGCGGGAACCGGAATGGTAGAGGCAGAGAGCAGAGAGCAGAGAGCAGAAAGCAGGAACGGCCCTCTGCTCTCTGCTTTCTGCTCTCTGCTTTACCTCACTGTCCCAAGAACGACCCCAACGCCCGCGCGCGTGACATGTGACGGAGGCGAGAGAGGGACTTCTCCTTGATCTGCCGCACACGCTCGCGCGTGATGCCGAGCAGTGCGCCGATCTGCTCGAGCGTCATCGGCTCCTCGCCGTCCAGGCCGAAGTAGAGGCGCAGGATCTTCGCTTCGCGCTCCTTGAGCGCGGAGAGCGCCTCCTCGATGGACTCGGTGAGCGCCTTCTCGAAGATCAGCTCGTCCGGAGTGGGATTCAGATTGTCCGGCAGATAATCGAGCAGCCGGTTGTCCTCGCCCGGGGTCAGCGGTGCGTCGAGTGAGAGGTGCGTCTGCGAGATGGAGATCGTCTTGGCGACCTCCTCCTCGGTCAGATCCATCTCCTCGGCGATCTCCTCGTGCGTCGGCTCGCGCCCCAGCTCCTGCAGCAGCGCGTTCGCCCGCTTGCCGATCCGGTGCAGCGTGCCCGCGCGGTTGAGCGGCACCCGCACGATGCGGGATTGCTCCGCGAGCGCCTGCAGGATCGCCTGGCGAATCCACCACACGGCGTACGAGATGAACTTGATCCCCTTCGTCTCGTCGAACTTGTGCGCCGCGCGGATCAGGCCGAGGTTCCCCTCGTTGATGAGGTCCGCGAGAGCGACGCCCTGGTTCTGATACTTCTTGGCGACGGAGACAACGAAGCGCAGGTTCGAGCGGACCAGCTTGTCCAGCGCTTCGGCGTCGTTCTGCCGAATGCGCCGCGCAAGCTCGGCCTCCTCTTCGCGGCCAATGAGCGGGTACACGCTGATGTCGCGAAGATACTGGTCCAACGATCCTTCTTCGTACGACGACTTCTTGTTGCGGCTGGTGACGGCCATACGGATGGCGGCTCCTGAGAGCGGCGAGCACCCGGTCGCTCGGGGACTCGCTCGCGGGCAGGTGGCATCGCGCAACAGCGCGCGATGTGGTACAACGACTGCGAACAGCGATACTACGGTCGTCCGTCGTCAGCGCTCAGTCGTCACCCCGCAGTCGTCCGCACGGGCCGACATTGCCCGAGGAACTCACTGACGACTGACGACCGACGACTGACGACGGCCTTATCGGATTCGATCTCCCAGCCTCCCCCAGCGGATGTTCGTGAGCCACGGGAGCGGGCGGGTCGTGTCGTGATCGTAGCTGTAGTACACGATCAACGGACGACCTTCCACCATAGAGTCTGGGACAAAGCCCCAATAGCGGCTGTCGTACGAGTTGTCCCGATTATCACCCAGCACGAAGTAACTCCGTTCTGGGACGATCAACGGACCCCAGTTGTTACGCGACGGATGGTAGCCTTCACTCGCTTCTGCCTGGCGTACCAAGTAGTTCCGCTGCCAGCGAAAGTCTTCCCCCGATGGATCCGTCGATGCATCGGTGTGCACCACGTACGGTTCCGCGAGCTGATGCCCGTTGAGCCACACGCTGCCACCGCGCATCTCGACCGTATCCCCAGGAAGACCGATGAGCCGCTTGACGAAGTTCTTGGAGGGATCGCGCGGCCACTTGAAGACGATCACATCCCCGTGCCGCGGATGCTCGATCGCGGGGAGGTGCATATGTGTGAAGGGAATCTCCGCTCCGTACGCGAGCTTGTCCACCAGGAGGAAGTCCCCGACGAGAATCGTCTGCTCCATGCTGCCGGACGGGATCTTGAACGCCTCGACCAGGAAGGTGCGGATGACAATGAACAGCGCGACCGCGTAGATGAGCGTGCGCGCGAACTCCGAGAAGACGCGCCAGCGCCATCGTGGTTTGTTCATCGCGCGCAGCACTTCCGCGCGGTGCGCCTCGGAGAATTCGATCCGGTTCGGTGTGCTGGAGTGGGGATCGCTCATGCGAGGCTCGAACCGCCGTCTGCAGGTGAGAGAAATGATAGCGAGCGCCGCGACCAGTGGGCAAGGCACGCCGGTCGCGGCCGCAACGCCATCACTTGCAATAAAGACGGGGCCAAAGGGGATTTCAAGGGAATCCCGTCACGCCACGATCAATCGGGCGTCCCGAGGTAGGTGTCGATCTGCGCGCGTTGCAGCGTACCCGAGAAGTCGACGTACCCCACCTTGGTCTCCGAGTAGAACTCGTACACCTCCCAGCCGCCCTCGCGGTGCCCGTTCCCCGTCTGCTTCACGCCGCCGAAGGGCAGATGCGCCTCGGCGCCGATGGTCGGTGCGTTGATGTAGGTGATTCCCGTGTCCAAGTCGTTCAGCGCGCGGAACGCGAGGTTCACGTCGCGCGTGTAGACGGACGACGACAGGCCGTACTTCACGTCGTTGTTGACGCGGAACGCCTCATCGGCCGAGTCGACGCGAATCACCGAAAGCACCGGCCCGAAGATCTCTTCCTGCTCGAGCCGCGAGCCCGCCTTCACGCCGGTGAAGATCGTCGGCTGGAAGAACCATCCCTTGTCCAGCGCCTTGCCGCGTGCCCGCTCGCCGCCGAGCACGAGCTCGGCGCCCTCGGAGCGGCCGATGTCGATGTAGCACTTCACTTTTTCGAGTGCTGCTTCGTTGATCAGCGGACCGACGTCGGTTCCCTGCTTGCGACCATCGCCCAGCGTGAGCGCGCGCACGCGATCCGACAGCCGCTCGATGAACTCATCGTGCACACCCTTCTGCACGATGAGCCGGCTCGTCGCCGTGCACCGCTGTCCCGTGGTGCCGAACGCGCCCCAGAGCACGCCCTCGAGCGCCAGGTCGAGATCCGCATCGTCGAGCACGATCTGCGCGTTCTTCCCACCCATCTCCAGCGAGAGCCGCTTGTGCATTCGCCCGCACGTCTCGCCCACGAGGCTGCCCGTTGCCGTCGAGCCGGTGAACGAGATGAGCGGCACCTCGGGGTGCTCGACGATTGCCGCCCCGACGGTTTCGCCGAGTCCGTGCACGAGCTGGATGACCTGCGGCGGCAGCCCCGCCTCGAGCAGAACCTCCACGAACACCGTCGCGGTGTGCGGCACATCCTCCGCGGGCTTGAAGACGACGGAGTTCCCACAGAGGAGCGCGGGGAAGATCTTCCACGTCGGGATCGCCATGGGGAAGTTGAACGGCGTGATGATCCCCGCGATACCGATCGGCCTGCGGTAGCTCATCGCCCACTTCGCGCGCAGCTCGCTCGGCACGGTGTGGCCGAACAGCCGCCGCCCCTCCGCCGCCGCATAGTACGCCGTGTCGATCCCTTCCTGCACGTCACCGCGCGTCTCGGTGAGCGGCTTCCCCATCTCGCGCGTCATGAGGTCGGCGATTTCGTCCTTACGCGCCACGAGCAGATCGCCCGCTTTGCGCAGCACATCGCCGCGCTGCGGCGCCGGCGTGCGTCGCCACAGCTCGAACCCCTGCTTGGCCGACGCGACCGCCCGCTCCACGTCCTCGAGCCCCGACTTCGGGAAGCGCCCGATGATGTCGCCCGTGTCCGCGGGGTTGATGTTGTCGAAGTACTCGCCCGTCGAAGGAGCGACCCATGCGCCGTTGATGAAGTTCTGGAAGGTTTTCATGATCCTGGATTGGAAGTGAGTCAGTGGGTCAGCGAGTCAGTGAGTCAGAAAAAGCCCGTAAGGAGAGCTCGTCATCACGAGCGGTCGGCATCGCGAGCGCTCGTCATCCCCAGCGCCAGCTGTCATCCCGAGCGGAGCGAGGGATCTCGGCCGGGCGAGGAGATTCCTCGCTAGCGCTCGGAATGACAATCACACGGGCCGTTCCTGACTCACTGACCCATTGACCCACTGATCGACTATTTACCGACACACCCACTCCGCCGGATGTCCCGCATTCGGCACGGCGTATCCGACGCGTGGGAGCACCTCGATGGCACCGAGCACGAGCCCCCACAGCGCGAGGAGCAGGGCGAGCACGTGCGCGGAGGCGGCGCGGTGGCGCCACGTCCAGCTGGCGCTCCAGATGCCGGCGACGAATACCGTCACGACGGCGGCGAGGTAGCCGAAGAGGCCGAACCCGCATCGCGCGGGATAGGGCCAGAAGAGTATCGAGACGCCGAGCGCGACGGCGAGCAGCAGACGTCCGAAGACTCCGAACGCGGTCGTCTCGCGCCGGGGCGCAGGTGCACCAGCGGCTGGCGCCGAGCTTGGCGGCGTCGCCCTCGCCGGTGCCGGCGGCGTGGGCGAGGGCTCGGGGAGCAACTTGTCGTCCGGCAGCGAGGCGATGTGCTTGTCGATCTTCGCCAGCTCCTTGTCCCAGTCGGGCGTGTTCATCGTCCCTCCTGCGCGGTTTCGCGCGTGAGCCCGTACCGCTCGATCTTCTTGTACAAGTTGGACCTCGGCATCTCCAGCACGCGTGCGGTCTCCGACACGTTCCAGTCGTACTCGCGGAGCTTGGCGAGGAGGAAGGCGCGCTCCGCCGCGTCCTTGAACTCCTCGAACGTACGACACTCCATGAGCGAGCCGATGCTCGCCTGGTCGCTGGCCCGCTCACCCACGAGGCGCTCCACGTCGGCGACGGTGATGCGCGGCCCCGAGGCGAGAATCAGCAGCCGCTCGACGGTGTTACGCAATTCGCGAACGTTCCCCGGCCACTCAAAGGTAGCGAGGCGCTCGATCGCCTCGGGGGTGACGACGCGCGGCTGCACGCCGCCCTGCGTCGAAAGCTGTCCCACGAAGTGCGCGACGAGCAACGGGATGTCCTCGCGCCGGTCGCGGAGCGGCGGGGCGACGATCGGCACCACGTTGAGCCGGTAGTACAGATCCTCGCGGAAGCGCCCCGCGGGGATCTCCGCCGGGAGGTCCTTGTTCGTCGCCGCGATCACGCGCACGTCGACGGCGATCGGCTTCGCGCCGCCGATGCGCGTCACCACGCCGTCCTCGAGCACGCGCAGCACCTTGGCCTGCGCCGCGAGGCTCATGTCCCCCACCTCGTCGAGAAAGAGCGTGCCCCCGTGCGCCTGCTCGAACTTCCCTGCCCGATCGGCAACCGCGCCGGTGAACGAGCCCTTCACGTGGCCGAACAACTCGCTCTCGATGAGCTCGCTCGGGATCGCCGCGCAATTCACCTCGACGAACGGCCCCGACGAGCGAGCCGACAGCCGGTGCAGCGCACGTGCCACGAGCTCCTTTCCCGTGCCGTTCTCGCCCGTGATCAGGACGCGCGCAGGGGTCGGTGCGACGCGCTCGATCTTCTCGATGAGCGCGCGGATCGCGTAGCTGCGCCCCACGATCTCGTGATGCGACTCGATGCGCTCGCGGAGGCGGCTGTTCTCCTCCTGCAGATCGAGGTGCTGGAGCGCATTGCGGAGCGTGACGAGGATGCGATCGGTGTCGAGCGGCTTCTCGAGAAAGTCGTACGCGCCGAGTTGCGTGGCTTCGACCGCGGTCTGGATCGTACCGTGTCCACTGATCATCACGATGGTCGCGGCCGGGTCCTGCTCGCGGATGCGCTTGAGCGCCTCCATGCCATCGATGCCGCCCATCTTCACGTCGAGGAACGTGAGATGCGGATGCCACCGCTCGTACTCGGCCATCGCGTCCACCGCCGTGCCGACGGTCCGCACTTCGTACCCCTCGTACTCGAGCAGCTGCCCCAGCGCGGCGCGGATCCCCTTCTCGTCGTCCGCGACGAGGATGCGTCGGCTCATCGCACGTCCTTGTAGAGCGTGATGGTGCCGCGGGCGATGCGCACATCCGCGATGTACGTCGGCACGTCGAGCGGGAGGGCGTTGGTCGCGATCCCCGCGGGACGATCGCCGCGCTCGATCTTGCGAAGCAGGCGCGGGATCGCGGCCCGCGGGATCGTCAGGTCGCCGACCTTGATTGCGTCCACACGATACTCCGCGAGCCCCGGACGCACGATGTCGAGCGTCCCGCCGAATTGCACGGGCTGCCGATCGCCGAGCATGCCGGAGATCGACCCCAGCGTCTCGGAGTCACCGATGTCACGCAGGTTCACCGTGGAGCGAATCCAGAGCTTGCCATCGTACGCCGCCGCCTCGATGTGCTCGGCGGAGGGCGGCAGCTCCTTCGACAGCTCGTCGTACACGTAGGCGGCCAGGTCGGCGGGCGCGACGTTGGCGAAGACACGACCGGAGCGGCTGTTCAGCGAGTCCACCGCCTGCTTGGCACGCGCCGCCCCCTCCGGCGTGAGCGGCTGCCACACGGCGGCGCTGGTCGTTCGCGTCGGCCCGAGATGCCAGTGGATGCGCGGCATCCAGCTGTCGCGGACGAACCACGCGACCGCGGCGACGACCACGAGCAGTGTGAGGCAGCCGATGC
The DNA here is from genome assembly GCA_036381735.1 of Gemmatimonadaceae bacterium. Classification (GTDB taxonomy): domain Bacteria; phylum Gemmatimonadota; class Gemmatimonadetes; order Gemmatimonadales; family Gemmatimonadaceae; genus DASSNR01. The sequence continues at coordinate 9,146 of DASVCF010000116.1, forward strand.
TGCGCAGACATCCCGACATCTACCGCTCTCCGAACGGGAGTGCGGCGACCACGGAATACCTGGGGCCAGCGGGGGTCAACTGACTCTGCATGAGATCGACGGTTGCGGGTTCGACGGTGCTCGTGTACGTGACGCGCCGCGCGGTCGCGGCGAGCGTGCGGGCCGCATCGCGGCTCAGCGGCTTGCGCACGCGGCCGAGTGTAATGTGCGGGCGGAACGGCCGGCCTTCCACCTCGTATCCGAGCACCGCGCACGCGGATTCGATGTCGTGCTGCAGCAGCTCCAATCTGCCATCCGGTTCCACGCCCAGCCATACGACGCGCGGCGCGCGCAGATTCGGGAACGCGCCGAGGCCGCCCAACTCCAGCTTTGAGACCCGGTGCGTGCTCGCGACATCGTGCAGCGCATCGTGCAACGGATCGACGGCGTGCTCGGGCACGTCACCGAGAAATTTGAGCGTGAGATGGAGATGCGGCTCCGTGGTCCAGGAGACGTCCGGCGCCGCCTCGCGCACGGCCGCCGTCGCGGTCCTGATGGCTCGGCGTTCCGCGTCCGGAAGGTTAATGGCGATGAAGAGCCGCACGTTCGTCGGCGTCGTCCGTGAGCTCGAGGGCGATGTGCGTGAAGCCGTGCGCGGGAGCGAGCGCCACCAGCTCGGCACGCAACGACTCGTCGATGCTCCGATCATCGGCGAGCGTGAGCACCGCGAGCGGTCCGCGCGCCTCGACCACGGCGCGCACCCCGCGATCTTCGAGCGCGCGCTGCAGGCTCGCGGCGCTCACGCGGGCCGCACTCCGCTCAACACGTTGAGCGAGCCCGAGCGGAAGCCGCGCAAGTCGAGCGCGACCCGCGCGAACCCGGCCGCGCGGACGGCATCGCGCATACGAGCACGATTCTCGGGCACGAGCCAGATGCTCAATTCCTCGCGGGAGAGCTCCACGCGCGCCAGATCACCATGATGCCGCACGCGCAGATCGGAGACGATGCCGAGCTCCCGCAGGGCACGTTCGGCACGCTCCACCTGCTGCAGCCGCTCGCTCGTGATCGCGGTGCCGTACGGGATGCGCGACGACAGACACGGTGACGACGGCTGCGCCCATGTCGGGATGCCGCGCTCGCGCGAGAGCAGACGGATCTCCGCCTTCGTGATCCCCAGCTCCGCGAGCGGCGAGCGCACGCCGTGCTCGCGCGCCGCCTGCGCCCCGGGACGGTAATCGCTCAGGTCATCGGCATTCGTGCCGTCGATGATCGTCGCGATCCCCCGCTCGCGCGCGAGCGCGCCGAGTTGCGTCCACAGCTCGGTCTTGCAGAAGAAGCAGCGGTTCGTGGGGTTGGCGATGTAGTTCGGGTCGCTCATCTCGTACGTGTCGAGCTCGAGCACCGGAAGCCCGAAGTGTTCCGCGACGCTGCGCGCCGTTGCCCACTGCTCGGCCGGGTACGACGGGCTCCGCCCGATCGCGGCGAGCACGCGGTCCGGTCCCATTACATCGACCGCGACGCAGCCGAGGTACGCGGAATCCACGCCGCCGCTGAAGCCGAGGAGCACGGAGGGCTGCGCGCGGAGCCACTCCATCAACCGCTCTTCCTTGGCCCGCGCCTGCGCCGGATCGGTGTGCGGAATGCTCGCTTGCATGAACGAAACGTAGTCCCGTACGTCGCCGGGATGGAAGTGCGAGCGAACGTCAGGCGGACCGGAAGCGGAGCGCTTCCGCGACGTGCCGCGGGAGAATGGCGTCGTCTCCGTCCAGATCGGCGATGGTCCGCGCCACGCGAACCACCCGATGATAGCCGCGCGCGGTGAGATGCACGCGCTCCGCCGCCTCGGCGAGGAGCTCGCGCGCCGCCCGATCCAGCCCACCGTAAGCATCGAGCCAGCGGCCGGCGGCGTGCGCGTTGCACGTCACGCCGGACAGCCGGGCATACCGCGCACGCTGGCGCGCTCTGGCTGCCTCGACGCGTGCGCGGATCGCGACCGAGCTCTCGCCGCGCGTGGGAGACGCCAGATCGCGCAGCGCTACCGTGCCGATCTGCACGTGCAGATCGATGCGATCGGCCATCGGACCGGAGAGTCGAGCGCGGTAGCGGGCGATGTCGCTCGCCGCACAGGAGCAGACGCGCGTCGGCTCGCCCGCGTTGCCGCACGGGCACGGGTTCATCGCGCCGACGAGCGTGAAGCGCGCCGGGAAGGCGACGGTCGTGGAGGCGCGCGCGATGACGACGCGGCCGTCTTCCATGGGCTGACGCAGCGACTCGACCACGTGGCGACTGAACTCGAGCAGCTCGTCCAGAAAAAGTACACCGTGGTGCGCGAGGCTCACCTCGCCGGGACGCGGTGCACTGCCGCCACCGATGAGCCCCGCACTCGAGATGGAGTGGTGGGGCGCGCGAAACGGCCGCGCGCCGATGAGCGGCTGACCCGGCGGCAGCAGCCCGGCGACCGAGTGGATGGCGGTGACTTCGAGCGCTTCCTCCTCGGTGAGCGTGGGGAGGATGGTCGGCAGTCGCCGTGCGAGCATCGTCTTTCCGGATCCGGGCGGGCCGATGAGACACACGTTGTGCCCGCCGGCCGCCGCGATCTCGAGCGCGCGCTTGGCGCTCTCCTGCCCCACGACGTCGGCGAAGTCATCGAGCAGCGTGATCGTACGCGCCGCGAAGTGCTCGTCGACGACGGCCCCCGGCAGCCCTCCGTCGGCGAGTCCCACGACCAGCTCGCCGAGCGTGGCGGGTGCCGCGAGGCGCGCGGCGCCGACGAGCGCGCCCTCCGCCACGTTGGCCGGCGGGAGCACGAGTGTCGCGCCGGCGGACCGCGTCACATGGCGCGCGATGGGGAGCGCACCGCGCACGGGACGGATCGTGCCGTCCAGTCCGAGCTCGCCGACGGCGACCACGTTGCGCATGGCGTCCGCCCGCAGCTGGCCGGTGGCGACGAGCATGCCGAGTGCGATCGGCAAATCGAACGAGGAGCCAGCCTTTCGGACGTCGGCCGGTGACAGATTGATGGTGATTCTCCGCGGCGGCACGGTGAAGCCCGCATTGACGAGCGCCGCGCTCACGCGCTCGCGGCTCTCCTTCACGGCGCCGGTCGGCAATCCGACGATCGTCCACTGCGGCAACCCGCGCGCGCTGTCGACTTCGACCGTGACGTCGTACGCGTCGATCCCCAGCACGGCGGCGGAGCGAATGGCGGCAAGCATGCCGCGAGTATAGCGTCGTCGTACCGACCGAGCGTCAGCGTTCGCGCGCGGCGTGAACCGTTCGAACGCGCGGCGCGGAGGGCTCGGTACAGAGGCCGTCATGATCCGTACGACCCACGTCGTGATCAGTACGATCGCAACGCGATCAGCTCGACTGCGCCGGCATCAGTACGACCGCGTCGTCAGCCCGATGCTGTTGATGACCCCGACCGTGTGCGTGTGCTCGTGTTGCCCGAGCCAGCCATTCGCCTGCAGCATGAATGCACCGTCGTCCGGGATATCCAGCTCACTCCGCAACATACCGGCAATGTGCCAGAACGCCCGGCTCACTGGCCCGTCCGGGTCGCGATCGAGATCGTCCCACAGCATGAACAGCTTCGTGCGATCGATGAGGTCGAGCTGCCGCAGCATCTCGAACTCGCGAAGGAGCGCGTGCTGCTGATGGCAGGCGTCGGAGAAGATGACGTTGAAGCGACGGCCGGCCAGCGCGCACCACGCCTCGTCGTCGAACACATCGCCCTGCACGTAGGTGATGTCGTTCGTGCGGAACCGATAGTGCGCCACGGGCGCTCGCGCGCCGACCAGCTCGAAGCGTCGCTCGAGCGTCGGGTTGATGCGCTCCCAATCGACGCCGTAGAGCCGCGCGTCGTGCAGCGCGTTCGCCATCACGAAGAAGTTCTTCCCTACAGACACGCCGATCTCCAGGTAGTCCACGGAGCCGGCCATGCGCGCAGCCGCATCGACGAGGAGATCGGTGTACGTGAGCGCATTGTCGATGGGGAGATTCAGCAAGGGGAGGAGCCGCTCGGGACATCCGTAGCCGGATCGACTCGCGCGGTAGTCGGCATCGTTGATCCACTGCGGGATGGAGTTGAGATAGCTGCGGTTGGCCTCGATGATCCCTCGATCCACGTCACCCCTCCTGAATCGATGGCGAGAGGGATGCAGGAATCTGTCCACAGCGGTCGCGTCTCCGTCCCATCTCCGTTCCGTCTCCGTTCCGAGCGCGCCATGCCCCTCGATGCCCTGCTCCTCGACCTCGACGGTACGCTCTACGTGGGCGACGCCCCCCTCCCGGGCGCCGTCGACGCCATTCGCACGCTCGCCGCGCGCAACCTGCCGCGTCGCTATCTCACGAACACCACGCGCCTCTCGCGCCGCGCGCTGGCGGAGCGTCTCACACGAATGGGATTCCCCATCGAGCAGAGCGAGATCTTCACGCCGTCACTCGCTGCCGCACGCTGGCTCGCCACGCACGACGTCGAGCGTGTCGCGCTCTACCTCCCCGAAGGCGCGCGCGACGATTTCGCGGCGTTTCGGCAGAGCGATGTCGCACCGCAGGCGGTGGTGGTCGGCGACCTCGGTCGCGCGTGGGACTTCGCCACGCTCGATCGCGCGTTCCGTCAGCTCATGGCTGGGGCAATGCTCGTGGCGCTCCAGAAGAACCGCTTCTGGCTCACGCCCGATGGCCTCTCGCTCGATGCGGGCCCGTTCGTCGCCGCCCTCGAGTACGCGAGCGGCCAGGACGCCGTCGTGGTGGGAAAGCCGAACATCGCGTTCTTCGAGCTGGCGGCGGCGTTCCAGGGAGCAATGCGCGACCGCGCGCGCATCGCCGTGGTGGGGGACGATGTGGAGGTCGATGTCGGCGGCGCGCAGGCGGCCGGGATGCGCGGCGTGCTCGTGCGCACGGGGAAATTCCAGGAAGACGTGCTGCGCCGGAGCGCCGTGCACCCCGACTGGATCATCGACTCGGTCGCGGACGTCGGCACACTGCTGTGACGACGCCCGCAACAGCGCCGGTTCCTCCTTCGCTACTGCTCCCTACTTCCCTGCCGCGGTCACCCGCTCGGCCAATGCCGAGTAGAGGCGCTGCGCCACGGGCCCGGGCTTCCCCGCCCCGATCGCGCGTCCATCGACTTCGACCACCGGCATCACGTCGTTCGTGGTGCTCGTGAGGAAGAGCTCGTCCACGTGCGCGATGTCGCTCGCGTAGATCGGCGTCGTGCTCACCGGGACGCCGCACTCGGCGGCGACCTCCAGCACGACGTCGCGCGTGATCCCACCGAGGATGTAGTTGCTCTCGGGATACGTGCGCACGACGCCACCGACGACCGCGAACACGTTCGTGCTCGCGCCTTCCGTCACCGCGCTGTCGCGAACGAAGATCGCCTCATCGACGCCCGCCTCCACCGCGCGCTGCTTGGCCATGGTGTTCGGGAGCAGATTCACGGTCTTGAGATCGCACCGCGACCAGCGGATGTCGGGGACCGTGATGGCCGTCGCGCCCCGCGCGCGGAGATCGTGCGGCGGCGTGAAGGGCCCCACGCTCAGGTAGACGGTCGGCGGGGTGTCGGCCGGCGGAAAGGCGTGCGTGCGCGGGGCCGCGCCGCGCGTGATCTGCAGGTAGACGAGCGCCTCGCCGTTCGTGAGTCCGTTGTCGCGCAGCAGGCACTCGGAGATCGCGATCAGGCGGTCCTCCTGCACCTCGGCGGGCGGCGTGATGCCGAGCCCCTTGAGCCCCCGCGCGAGCCGCCGGACGTGGCGCTCGCCCTCGAACAACTTCCCGCGGATGGCCCGCGTGACCTCGTACACACCGTCGCCGAAGATGAATCCGCGATCGTCCACGGAGATCGAGGCGCGGTCGCGCTCGATATAGTCGCCGTTCAGGTAGACTTTCATGAGTTGATGATCGCCAGGTTGAGAGGCAGAGCAGTATCGGAGCGCTCGACGTGCGCGCGCTCGTGGGTGCGCGGCGATCGACCCGCGCGCTCGCAATAATACCCGCCGGGCGCCCGCCGCGGCAATCACGGTGCCGGCGTAGGCGTCTCGTCGTGCGGCGGCACCTCGCCGTCAGCGGGAGTCGGAGCCCCCACGCCGCGCCGCTCGGCCGGCGCCACGACCTCCAGCACGAGGACGCGCAGCGCGGCCGCCATGGGAATCGAGACCAGGACCCCCAGAAACCCACCGAGCGCGCCCCCGGCGGCGACCGCGAAGATGACGAGCGTCTGCGGCACATCCGTCTGCGTCTCCATGACGTTCGGCGCCAGGATGTGCGCCTCCAGCTGCACGAGCACCGTGTAGAGGATGGCGGCGAACACCGCCTTCGTGAACGACTGGGTGAGCGCAACGAGCGAGACCACGACGCCCACCGTCACCGGTCCGACGATCGGGATGAGCTCGCCCAACATCGTCAGCACGCCGAGCACCACCGGGTAGTCGACGCCGATCAGAAAGAGGCCGACCCAGGCGAGCAGCCCCATCACCGCCGCATCGATCACCGTACCGCGCACGTACCCGCCCATCGAGCGTCCGGCGTCCTGGAACGCCCGCGCCGCACGCGGGCGCCAAGACTCTGGCATGAGCGAGAGCGCGAAGCGCGTGATCGATGGCGAGCCGAACAGCCAGTAGATCGACAGAAAGACGATGATCGCGAGGTCGATGATCCATTGAAAGAGCCGCAACGGGAAGTGCACGATGAATCCCGTAGCCCCGCTCACCCAACCCGGAAGTGTCTCCTCGAGATGCCCGCCGATCACGCGGTCCCAACTGGCGATGAAGCCATGGAGCTTGTCCACGATGGCGGGGATCGCCGCGATGAGCGCCCGCACCTGCACGATCAGCGCGGGGATGACGATCCACCCGATCACGCCGAGCAGCACGAAGAGCACGGCGTACACGATGACGATCGCCAGCCAGCGCGGCAGGTAGCGCTCCAACCACTCGGCGATGGGCGCGAGCGCTTCGGCGAGCGTGACGGCGAGGATCAGCAGCCCGATCGCCTCCGCGGTGAGCCAGATGAGAATCAGCGTCCCCGCGCCCAGAACGAGCGCGGCGGCGATGGGGAGTGTCGATCGCCAGGTGACGCCGACGACGCGCTGCGCCCTCATGGGAACGCCGGCCGGTGTACGTCCCCCAACCGGAACCACCGGAAGCCGTACCCCCCGAGCTCGGCCACGAAGGGATCGCGCCCCACCGGGCCGTACCGGTGGTCCGCCATCAGCTCGCTCACCTCACCGTCCGACGCGCCGTCGAGTGGCACGGTGACCGTGCACGCACGTGCGCTCAGATTGTGCAGCGCGAACACCGTTCCGCCGCTCCAATCGCAGCGATGCGCGAACACCGCCGCGTCGCCGGCGTCCAGCACGCGATACGTGCCCCACCCGAACTCCGGGCACTCCTTGCGCGCGGCGATCATCCCCACCACGCGGTTGAGCAGCGACTCCGGCGGGCGCCGCTGCGCACCTACGTTGATCCGCTCGTAGCGGAACGGACCGCTCGAAACGACCGGACGCACGAGATCCGAGGCAGACGCCCGCGAGAACCCGCCGTTCGGTTCGCCGGACCATTGCATTGGCGTCCGCACCGCGTCGCGGCCGCGCAGTGCCAGGTCATCCCCCATGCCGATCTCGTCGCCGTACACGAAGAGCGGCGTGCCGGGGAGGGTGAAGATGAGACTGAACGCGAGCTGGATGCGGCGCTCGTCGCCGCCGAGCATGGACGCGAGACGGCGCCGGATCCCGCGGCCGAAGATCCGCATGTTCTGCTCCGGGGCGAACGTCTCGAACACCGTCTCCTGCTCCTCGCGCGACAGCCGCTCGAGGTCCAGCTCGTCGAGGTTGCGCAGATAGTTCACCCACTGTCCGACGTCGAGCGGCGGCGATGGCACGCGTGACAGCCCACGCGCGATGTACTCCGCTCGCTCGGTGGCGAACGCGAGAAAGAGGTGACTGTCGCCGAAGAAATTGAACAGCATCTGCATCTCGTCGCCGTCCCCGAAGTACGACGCGATCTTGTCGGGCTCCACGTTGGCCTCGGCGAGCATCACCGCTTCGGACCGGCGCCACTGCGCGAAGCGATGCACGCGCTCGAGGAGCGTATGGGCTCCCGCGTCGTGCAGGTGCAGCGCCTTCCCCTTGGGGCGCACGAGAAACGGCGCGGAATCGACGCGGAAGCCCGAGATGCCGAGCTCGAGCCAGAACCCCATGATGCGGAAGATCTCCTGCTGTACATCGGGATTCGCCAGGTTGAGCCCCGGCTCGAACGAGTAGAAGTGGTGAAAGTAGTAGGCCTCCGCGACATCGTCGTACGACCAGACGCCCCGTGATTCACCCGGAAAGACCGGGTGCTGCTCCGGATGCTCGGGCTTCTCCCTGGACCACACGTAGTAGTCGCGGTACCGCGATGACGGGTCGCGACGCGACGCTTGAAACCACGGGTGCTGGTTCGATGTGTGGTTGACCACCAGATCCGTGAGCACGCGGATCCCGCGCCCGCCCGCCTCGTGCACGAACTCCACGAAGTCGCCGAGCGTGCCGAGTCGCGGATCGATGGCGTAGTAGTCGGTGATGTCGTAGCCGTTGTCGCGATCGGGCGACGGGTAGAACGGGAGTATCCACAAGCACGTGACGCCCAGGCGCTCCAGGTAATCGAGGCGCGTCGTCAATCCGGCGAAGTCGCCGACCCCATCCCCGTCGGAATCCCAGAACGTCTTGACGTCGAGTGCGTAGATGATCGCGTTCTTGTACCACAGATCGCTGATACCCATCGCCCGACCCTCCCTCACGCGACCCGGATCACCACTCCCTCGTTGGCCCGCAGCTCCACGCGCCCTTCGATGGTCGCCCCCTCGCGATCGGCGTGCGTGCCGACGACCACGCGCCCCACGACATGGAGGTGCGCGGGCGTGAGGATCGCCGGCGCATGGCCCAGGTTGAGCGCAATGAGAAAGCGCCGCCCCTCGGCCTCGCGCACGTACGCGAGGACATCGCCGTCGGCCACCACCGGCGTGTAGCTCCCCACATGCAACGCGGGTTCCTCGCATCGGAGTGCGAGGAGCTTTCGATAGAGCGACAGCATCGACGCCGGATCGTCGCGCTCCACCTCCACGTTGCGCGCGCGATAATCGTCGGCGACCGGGAGCCAAGGACTCCCAGTGGTGAACCCCGCGTGCGGTCCCGGCGTCCACTGCATGGGCGTGCGCTCCGGATCGCGCCCGACACCGTAGCCGGGAAGGTTCTTCTGCTCGGGATCGCGCACGCACTCCGGCGGGATCAGCACGTTGTGCATCCCGAGCTCGTCGCCGTAGTACAGGGTCGGCGTCCCGCGCAGCGTGAGCAGCAGCACGGCCGCCACACGCGCCTGCTCCGCGCCCGCGCGCGTCGCGATGCGCGGCTTGTCGTGATTCCCCAGCACCCAATTCGGCCACGCATTCGGCGGGAGCGCGCCCTCGTACTCGTTGATCGCCGCATCGATGACGCGCGCGCTCCACGGCAGCTCGATGAGCTGGAAGTTGAACGGGAGCTGCGCGCCGGATCCGTTCTCGCCGTAGTACGTCACGAGCCGGTGGATGGGCAGGTAGATCTCGCCGATCATCACGCGGTCGTCATACTCGTCCAGCACACGCCGCATCAGGCGAACGATCTCGTGCACCTCCGGCTGATCGGTGGAGTAGGTCGGGAGGAGCGAGTGGTAGGGCAGCTCACCAACCTGGTACTCGGGGTTCGGCGGATTGTCGCGGAACTGTGCGTCCTTGATCAGGTGCCACATCACGTCCACACGAAAACCGTCCACCCCCTTCTCGAGCCAGAAGCGCATGACGTCGAGCATCGCGCGCTGCACGTCGGGGTTGCGCCAGTTGAGATCGGGCTGCTCGCTCAGGAACGCGTGGTAGTAGTACTGCCCCGTCTCTTCGTCCCACTGCCACGCGCTCCCGCCGAACACACTGAGCCAGTTGTTCGGCGGACCTCCATCCGGATCGCCGTCGCGCCAGAGATACCAGTCGCGCTTCGCATCGTCGCGGGACGTGCGCGACTCGAGAAACCAGGGGTGCCGATCGGAGGTGTGGTTCGGCACGAGGTCGAGGATGAGCTTGAGCCCGCGTGCGTGTGTCTCGTCCAGCAATCGGTCGAAGTCGCGCATCGTGCCGAAGATCGGATCGACCGCGGCGTAGTCGGCGATGTCGTACCCGAAATCGGCCATGGGCGATGGGTAGATCGGCGACAGCCAGAGCGCATCGACCCCCAGCCATTGCAGGTAGTCCAGTTTTGCCGTGACGCCGCGGAGATCGCCGATGCCGTCGCCGTCACTGTCCAGGAAGGAGCGCGGATACACCTGGTAGATGGTCCCGCGCTGCCACCAGCGATGCGCATCGGTCACGATGCGCGCCTCGTGGGCCGAATGGTCAGGGGTCGGTGATCGTGTGGTCGCACGGCCCCCTATGACGCGAATTCTACGCCGGCAACGGCTCAGGGGCGGACGCAACGGGTGTGCGCGGGCTCGGCAGCCAGAGCGTGAACACGGAGCCCTCACCTGGACGGCTCCGCACGGAGATCTCGCCGTTCATGAGGCGCGCGAGCCGGCGGCAGATCGCGAGGCCGAGCCCCGCGCCATCGCCCGAGTGCGCGCGCCCCGCCTGCAGCTGCACGTACGGCTCGAAGATGCGCTGGGTCTCCTCCGCCGGAATGCCGATCCCGGAATCCTCCACGCGCAGGCACGCCCACGGGCCGGTGCCGGGCAGGCTCACGTCGGGATCCGTGTGCTCCGCCACCCAGCAGCTCACTTCGATGCGCCCGCCGGGGTGCACGAACTTCGCCGCGTTCGCGAGGAGATTCACGAGAATCTGCCGGACGCGGATCACGTCGCCCACGAACGGCACCGTGCCCCGCCCCTGCGAGCGATCGACGATCGTCACGCCCCGTGCGACGACCTGCGGATGCACGAGCGCGAGGGCGACATGAATGGCGTCGGACGCCAACCCGTGCGCGCGCTCCGTCGTCGTCTGCCCGGCTTCGACCTTGGCGAGATCGAGGACCGCGTTCACGAGATCGAGCAGGTGTCGCGCACTGATGCGCACGCGATCGATGTGCGTGCGCTGCTCGTCGGACAGCGGCCCCGCGAGATCGAGCTCGAGCAGCTCGACGTACCCCAGAATGGCGTTGAGCGGCGTGCGCATCTCGTGGCTCAGCATCGCCAGCAGCTGATGCTCCCCCGCGGAATCCGCTTCAGCCTCGTGTCGCCCGGCTTCGGCCTCCGCGAGCCGCTGCGCCAGCGATGCGGCCTGCGCGCGCAGGTCGGCCTCGGCGTGCGCGCGCTCGGTCGTATCGCGGAAGAGGACGACGATCCCGCCCGATGGCGCCGGGTACACCTGCCCCTCGAAGGTGCGCGCTCCGATGCCCGGTCCGCCCAACTCGACACCCGGAATGGAACGAGGCTCGCGATGCTGCATCACGTCGCGGTAGACCGCGAGACGCGCCTCATCGAAGGAGACGAGATCTCGGCCGAGCGTCTTTCCTTCGATCTCGCCGCGCCGCACGCCGAGCAGCATCTCCGCCGTCCGATTCACGAGCAACACGCGCCAATCCGGCCCGAACACGATGATGCCATCGGGAATCGCATCGAGCACCAACGTCGCATCGGTCGCCATCACGAGACTCCTCCGCGAGAGGAAAGTCCGAGCCAGTCGGGATCAGCGTTGCGGTGTGCGACGGGGATAGGCAGCCTCGATGTGCGATTGGTCAACAACATAATGTTCGATAGATCACAAGCGCGAGTCCCATGAAATGCGTAAAGCGAGCCACCGGGCAGAGCGTTCCCGCGTGGCCATCGCCCGCATCGTTCGGTACCTTGTGGCGGGCAACGCCCGCAGTGGCTCGTGCACCGCAGTCGCTCGGCATCGGATGCCGGCCCTGGTTCCTCCCTGGAGATGACGCATGCGTCCCGCTCGTTCGATTCGATTCCTGTCCACGTTCGCAGCGCTCGCCGTTGCCGGTGCGCCGGCGTTGGCGCAGAAGCCCGCCCGCCCATCACGCCGCACGACGGGGCACGCGTCCGCCGATTCCCTGTCGCATCCCGCGTCCGACCCCGCCCTGCGCGCCCTGCACTGGCGACTGGTCGGTCCCTTCCGCGGCGGCCGCGTCGTGTCTGTCGCCGGCGACCCCACGAAGCCGCTCGTCTTCTACTTCGGCGCGGTGGATGGCGGTGTCTGGAAGACCACGAACGCGGGACAGAGCTGGCACAACATCACCGATGCGCACTCCGACATCGCATCGGTGGGCGCGATCGCCGTGGCGCCGTCCGACCCGAACGTCATCTACGTGGGCGGCGGCGAAGCGGACTTCCGCGAGGACCTCACGTACGGGAACGGCATGTCCCGCTCGACGGACGGCGGCGAGACCTGGGAGCACCTCGGCCTGGATGACGCACGCCACATCGCCGCGATCCGGGTCGACCCCACGAACGCGGACGTTGTCTACGTCGCCGCGACCGGCCACGCCTTCGGTCCCAACCCGATGCGCGGCATCTACCGCTCGCGCGACGGCGGCCACAGCTGGCGGCGCGTGCTCTTCATCGACGACAGCACCGCCGCGATCGACCTCGCCCTCGATCCCACGAATCCGCGCATCCTCTACGCGGCCATGTGGAAGTTCGAGCGGTTCCCCTGGGGATTCTCCGCGGGCGGCGGACACAGCGGACTGTTCAAGAGCACCGATGCCGGCGACACGTGGACCGAGCTGACGCACAACGAGGGGATGCCCAAGGTGCCCATCGGCCGGATCGGGATTGCCGTCTCTCCCACCGATCCCTCGCGCCTGTACGCGAGTGTGGAGGCGGCCGACAGCGCCGGCGGCATCTTCCGCTCCGACGACGCGGGCGCCACGTGGCAGCGCGTGAACGCCGACCAGAAGTTCATGGTGCGCCCCTGGTACTTCTCCGGCGTCACCGCCGATCCGCAGGATCCCAACACGGTCTACGTGCTCAACCTCGGCACGTGGCGCTCGGTTGATGGTGGGAAGACGTTCTCCCGCATTCACGCCCCGCACGGCGACGATCACATCTTGTGGATCGACCCGCACGACCCCGATCGCATGATCGAGGGGAACGACGGCGGCGCCACCGTGAGCATGGATGGCGGCGAGAGCTGGTCCACGCAGCTGAACCAGCCGACGGGACAGTTCTACCACGTCATCACCGACGACCAGTTCCCCTACCGCATCTACGGGGCGCAGCAGGATCTGAGCACCGTGTCGATCGCGAACCGGTCGGACAACGGCGCCATCACGCGTGAGGACTGGTACTGGGTGGGCGGCGGCGAGTCGGGGTACATCGCGCCGGAGCCGGCGAATCCGAACATCGTCTTCGCCGGCACGTACATGGGGACGATCACGCGCTACGATCACCGCACGAACCAGGAGCGCGATGTCTCCGTCTGGCTCAACAACTACGACGGCTACGCGGCCAGGGATGTCCCCAACCGCTTCCAGTGGACCTTCCCCATCGTCTTCTCCCCGCACGATCCGCACACGCTCTACGTGACGGGGCATCGCGTCTTCAAGACGACCGACGAAGGGACGACGTGGCAGCCGATCAGCCCCGACCTCACGCTGCACGATCCGAAGACGCTCGGACCCGTCGGCGGCCCGATCACCAAGGACATGACGGGTACCGAGTGGTACGCGACCATCTTCGCCTTCGCGGAGTCGCCGGTGCGGAAGGGTGTGCTGTGGGCGGGATCGGACGACGGCCTCATCCACATCTCGCGCGACGGCGGCGCGACCTGGCAGGACGTCACCCCCAAGGGGATGGCGCACTTCACCCGCGTCAGCATCATCGAGCCGTCGCACCATGAGGCGGGCACCGCCTACGTCGCCGCGAACCGCTACCAGCTCGACGACTTCCACCCGTACCTGTACAAGACCACGGACTACGGCAAGACGTGGACGCGCATCGACCGCGGCATCCCCGATGGCGCGTACACGCGCACGATTCGCGAGGATCCGGTGCGCCCCGGGCTGCTCTTCGCCGGCACCGAGACCGGCGCGTACGTCTCGTTCGACGACGGTGCCCACTGGCGCAGCATCCAGGGAAGTCTGCCGCGCGTGCCGGTGACCGATCTGCAGATCCACGAGGGCGATCTGGTCGCGTCCACCGAGGGGCGTGCGTTCTGGATTCTCGACGACCTCACGCCGTTCGCGCTCGGCCTCGACACCGCCGATGCGGCGCGGTTGTTCAAGCCGCGCGATGCCTAT
>DASVCF010000117.1:0-15264 GCA_036381735.1 Gemmatimonadaceae bacterium
GCCGCGCTCGGTGACGGCGACTTCGGGATGTGGGATGCGGGATGCGGGATGCGGACCTGCCTCGGAGGAAAGGGCTTCCGCTCCACGAGCCGTTCCCGCCTCCCGCATAGCGCCTCCCGCATCCCGCACCTTCTCCACCGCCCCCCGCATCCCCTCCGGATGCATCCACTGCCCCTTCTTGATGTTCACGGGCTTCCCCGTCGCACCGGCGGCTTGGAGGAGATCGGTCTGGCGGCAGAGAAACGCGGGGATCTGGAGCACGTCGACCACCTGGGCCGCGGCCGCGCACTGATCCGGGAGGTGCACGTCGGTGATGATGCGGAGCCCAGTGGCGCAGCGCACGCGATCGAGCGCGGCCAGCCCTTCATCGAGGCCCGGGCCACGTACGGCGCCGAGGTTGGAGCGGTTCGCCTTGTCGAAGCTCGCCTTGTAGATGATGCCGCCGGGCACGCGCTCCGCGAGGCGCGCGAGATGCTCGGCCACACGGAGGTTCAGCGCATCGTCCTCGACCACGCAGGGGCCGGCGATGAGAAAGAGCGCATCCCGCGGGAACGTTGGCGGCACGGTCACCCGGCCATCCGGACGTGAGACGCGGCAGCCGGCGCAGCATGCTGCACGCGCTTCGAACGCGCGGCCGCCGCGATGAAGCCCGCGAACAGCGGATGCGGGCGCGTGGGGCGCGACTTGAGCTCCGGATGGAACTGGCATCCCAGGAACCATGGATGATCGGGGAGCTCGACGATCTCCACGAGCGAGCCATCCGGCGAGAGTCCACTGAAGCGCATGCCGCGTTCGGTGAAGAGATCGCGGTACGAGTTCGAGAACTCGTAGCGATGCCGATGCCGTTCGCTGATCTCCGCTACGCCGTACAGCTCCGCGGCGAGCGAGCCGGGACGCAGCCGGCACGGATACGCGCCGAGGCGCATCGTGCCGCCCATGTCCGTGATGTGCTGCTGCGATTCCATCAGCGAGATGACCGGGTTGGGGCACTCGGGCGCGAACTCGCTCGAGTGACTGTCGTCCAATCCGCATCGATTGCGAGCGAACTCGATGACCGCCGTCTGCATCCCGAGGCAGATGCCGAAGAACGGCAACCCGGTTTCGCGGGCATAGCGAATCGCTTCGACCATCCCGTCCACGCCGCGCACGCCGAAGCCGCCGGGGATCAGCAGCGCATTGACATCACGCAGGAGCTCGGTGGTGCGCTCCGCCGTGGTGAAGAGATCGCTCGACAGCCACGAGATGTCGACGCCCACGTCGTTCGCGATGCCGCCGTGGATGAGCGCCTCGTGCACGCTCTTGTAGCTGTCCACGAGATCGGTGTACTTCCCGACCACGGCCACGCGCACGCGCTCGTGCGGCGCCGTGATGCGCGCCGTCATCTCGCGCCACGGCGTGAGATCGGGCGCGCTGCCGCCGAGCCCCAGCCGCTGTGCGACACGCTCGTCGAGTCCCTGATCGTGGAACACGAGCGGGATCTCGTAGATGGTGGGGACATCACGACTCTCGATGACGGAGCCGAAATCGACGTTACAGAAGAGCGCGATCTTGCGCTTCACGTCCTCCGACAGCGGACGCTCGGTGCGGCAGATCAGGATGTCGGGCTGGATTCCGATCTCCATGAGCTCGCGCACCGAGTGCTGCGTCGGCTTGGTCTTCACCTCGCCGGCCGCCGTGATGAACGGAACGAGGGTGAGGTGAATGAACAGCGCGTTCTCTCGTCCGATCTCGTGACGGAACTGACGAATGGACTCGAGGAACGGCAGCGACTCGATGTCGCCGACCGTGCCGCCGATCTCGACGATCACCACATCGTTGTCGGGCGCGATGCGCTTCATCGATGCCTTGATCTCGTCGGTGATGTGCGGAATCACCTGCACCGTGGAGCCCAGGTACTCCCCACGCCGCTCCTTGGTGATGACGTTGAGGTAGATACGGCCGGTGGTGATGTTGTTCGACTGCGAGAGCGCGCGATCGAGGAAGCGCTCGTAGTGGCCGAGGTCGAGATCGGTCTCCGCGCCATCGTCGGTGACGAAGACCTCGCCGTGCTGGAAGGGGGACATCGTCCCGGGATCGACGTTGATGTAGGGGTCGAACTTCAGCATGGTCACGCGCAGTCCGCGCTCCACGAGGAGCCGGCCGAGCGAAGCGGCGGCGATCCCCTTGCCCAGCGACGACACGACGCCGCCGGTCACGAAGATGTATTTCGTCGTTTGCTGGATGGCGCTGTTCGGCATCCCTATCGTCCCGCGTTGAGGTGAGCCCACTGTGCGTTGGCCCGTTCCAGATCTTCTTCCGTATCGATTCCAATCGGCGGCGGTTCATCGACCATCGCCACGCCCATCGCGATCCCTGCCGCCAACGGCCGGAGCTGTTCCAACCGCTCGATTCGCTCGAGCGGATGCTCCGGGAGCGCCACCCACGCGGCGAGCGCATCCGGCGTGTAGGCATAGATGCCCACATGTCGTCGCATCACGGGCGAGAGCAGCGCGCCGTCCGCGGCATCGCGCAGCCACGGGATCGGGCTCCGCGAAAAATACATCGCGCGGCCATCGTCGGCACACACAACCTTCACAATATTGGGATCGGTCAGATGCTCGCGTGTCGCCGGCGCCGCTACGGTGCCGAGTGGCGCTCTTCCGCTCGCCACGACGTCGGCGGCGCCACGCACCATCGCTTCGGAGACGAACGGCTCGTCCCCCTGTACGTTGACGATCACGCCATAGCCCGCGTATTCGGGTCGCGCCGCGACCTCGGCAACACGGTCGGTGCCGGACGGGTGATTGGACGACGTGAGCGCGCACTCAGCGCCGGCTGCGCGGGTGGCGGCGGCGACCTCGGGGCTGTCGGTGGCGATGACGCACCGATCGGCGATGCCGAGGTTGGTGACGCGCTCCCAGACGCGAACGATGAGCGGCGCGCCGCCGAGGAGCCGGAGCGGCTTACGTGGGAGCCGCGAAGCGCCGAGGCGCGCGGGTATCACCACGAGCGTGCTCACGGTCGCAGAAGGGTGGCGCGCCGCATAGCAAGATTCACGCCACGGAATATAGTGAAGCGCGGGGGGAAATCAATTCACGAGAAAGGCGAGATGGGAGAAGGCTCTCCCTGCAAGCTTTTTCTGACTCACTGACTCACTGACCCACTGACCCACTCTCTTACCCACTCTCTCTCCCCTCCCAATCCACCTCGCCCCTGGTCATATTCGCGAAGTGGCCACTCGCCGGGGGCGAACGGTGGAGCACTCCGCACGGCACGCAGCACGCGTCGATGTCCCGCGCGCGTTCAACGCCGCGTCGTACTTCGTGGATCGACAGGCGATCGAGGGGCGGGAGCGCCGCACGGCCCTCGTGGGCGAGGATCACGAGTTCGACTACGGCGACGTCGCGCGCGGCGTCAACCGGATGGGCAACGCGCTGCGCGCGCTCGGCGTGCGCATGGAGGAGCGCGTCGTGCTCGTCCTCCCTGATGTGCCGGAGTTCGTGTACGCATTCTGGGGCGCGATGAAAATCGGGGCCGTGCCTGTGCCCGTGAATACCCGGCTCACACCGCGCGACTACGCGTACATCCTCGACGACACGCGTGCCACCACCGCCGTGGTGAGCGAGACGCACGCGGCGAGCATCGAGTCGGTGCGCGGATCGCTGCGCTTCCTGCGGCACCTGATCGTCGTCGGTGCGGCGACGGAGCCGCAGCTCGCGTTCGACACGCTCATCGACAGCGCGTCGGCCGAGCTCGATCCGGCGCCCACCACGAGTGACGACGCCGCGTTCTGGCTCTACAGCTCCGGCACCACCGGCACGCCAAAGGGCGTCATCCATCTGCATCACGACATGGTCGCGTGCTGCCACGGCTTCGGCCGGCACGTGCTCGAGATCGGCGAGGACGATCGCTGCTTCTCCGTCGCGAAGCTGTTCTTCGCGTACGGCCTCGGCAACGCGTTGTACTACCCGTTCTGGGTCGGTGCATCCACGGTGCTCGACGCGGCGCACCCGGAGCCTGCACGCGTCTTCCAGATCATGGACCGCACACGCCCGACGCTCTTCTTCGCCGTGCCCACGGCCTTCGCGGCGTTGCTGCGCGAGGCCACGCAGACAGGGCGACAGACACTCGGCGGCGTGCGCCGATGCTTCTCAGCGGGCGAGCCACTCCCCAAGGCGCTCTACGAGCGATGGCGCGCGCGCTTCGGCGTCGAGATCCTCGATGGGATCGGATCGACGGAGATGTGTCACACCTTCATCGCCAATCGCGCGGGGGCCGCACGTCCCGGCAGCAGCGGTACCCTCGTTCCGGGCTACGATGCGATGATCGTGGACGATGCGGGGCGCGCCGTGCCCGATGGCGAGCTCGGGCACTTGCTCGTGAGCGGGGACAGCTGCTGCGCAGGCTACTGGAACCAACACGAGCGCACCAAGTCGGCCATCACCGGTGCATGGATCCGCACGGGTGACACATACCGGCGCGATGCGGATGGCTACTTCTGGTACGCAGGACGAGCCGACGACATGATCAAGGCCGGCGGTATCTGGGTGTCGCCCGCGGAAGTCGAGAGCGCGCTGATCGAACACGAGGCCGTACTGGAAGCGGGCGTCGTCGGCGTGGCGGACGAGGACGAGCTCATCAAGCCCGTCGCCTTCGTCGTGCTGGCGGATGGTTACGACGCGTCGCCCGCGCTCGAGCACACCCTGCGTGCCTTCGTGAAGGAGCGCATCGCGCCGTTCAAGTGTCCGCGCCGGGTGGTGTTCATCGACGCGCTCCCCAAGACGGCCACCGGCAAGATTCAGCGCTACCGGCTGCGCGAGATGGCTGGTGCCGCGCGGCCTGGAACGGCCGCAGCCGCTCCACAATCCGGCGCGTCTACCAGCGCTCGCTCATCCGACGCGTCTAGCGCCACCCTCTGATCGCAATCCCCGCCGCGAGCTTGTGATCGCCGTTGTCCGGATTCACCGTGTAGGTAGCCCACACACTCGACAGCACGACCTGCAGGCCGACGCCGACGTTCTGCTCCAAGGGCGGGAGATGGTGCACGGCCGCGGTGCCCGCCATGTAGCGGAACGAGACGACGGGCGCGCCGAGGAATGGGAGCGCCAGCCGCTGGATCGGGATGTTGTAGTCTCCCTCCAGAAACACCAACCGGTCGCCGCCGAACTGCAGAATGTCGAACGTCGGGAGCGAGCCGGTGCCGCCGAGATACGCCCAGCGCTGCGGAGGCGCCGTGTCTCCCACCGTCCACACGGTGTGCGTGCGCAGCGTGACGCTCTGTGCGCCGAACGTGGGAATGTCGACGCCGAGGTCGAGCGTCCCCTGCCCGAAGCGCGAGTCATCCGGCGTGTCGAACGGTACCTCGAGGTCGAGCCCGCCCGTGAAGCGCACGAGCTCCCAGTTCCACTCGCCGTGTACGCCCGCCACGGCGGACGACAGCCGCCCATGCAGCACCGGCGGGTTCGGCCGGATGATCCCGTCGCCCGCATCGTAGTGGGCGATACTCCACGGACCGCCTGCATCGATGGACCAGTCACGCTCCGTGCGCACGCCGACCGATACGGTCGTGCGGTTGCTCTCGCTCGAGACCTGCCGCTCGATGCGCCCCTCGAAGCGATCGGCCCGGAAGTAGTTCCTGTAGTCGTAGCCCCCGAAGAGCGTGGTGAGCGAGTTGGTGAGGTCGCTCCGGATCCACCCATCGTTCGTGAACGTGCCGCGTTCGCCGGTCAGGTCGGCGTAGAGTCCTGCACCAAGACGGACGCGCGCGACGGCGGACAGATCGACCGCGCCGATGTCCGAGCGGTACGTGATGGCGGGATCGAGCGAGAGTCGGTCGACGCCGAGCGCGATGTGCGGGCCCCAGCCGATGGAGACGCCGTCCACACGCGTATACGTCGGTATCTTGAAACCGTACCCGAAGGGCAGGCTCACGATCGGCGGTCCCTGTGGCGCGGCGCCGCCGCGATAGTCGAGCGCGATTCCCTGCGGTGTGCCGATCGCGTCGAAGGTGACGTCGGGAAAGCTGAGCCGCTCCCCTTGCACCGTCGCGAGTGCCGAGTTGTAGACGCTGCCGCCAATGGCGATGGCGCGCCCCGAGATCGCGCCCCCCGGGTGCAGGAACAGATCCCCCCCGATGACGATCACGTCGCCGTGCACGACGCTCGCCACATCGGCGTCCGCGCCGAGGACGATGACCGATGTGTCGAACGTCGAATCCCGGAGGAGTCGTGCCTTCCCCATCGCGGGGCGGATGAGCACGTAGGGCGCGGCGACGGCGGCGCCGAGGATGCGTCCGGGCGCGCCCGGCCCGGGGTGTCGCACATACAGTCTGGGCGGCGTGCTGCTGGGCTGTTGTGCCGCGACCGAGCTGGCGACGAGGAACAGCGCGAATGCCGCGACGCGCGTCAGCATCCGGCCAACGTGAGAAAGTTCTTCAACAGCTGCCGCCCGTGCTGCGTGAGTACTGACTCGGGGTGAAACTGCACACCCCACACCGGGTGCGTGTTGTGGCGCATCGCTTGAATTTCCGTGGAGTCATCCATGCTCGTGGCCAGAATCTCGAGCTCGGCAGGGAGCGAGCCGCGGTCGACGATGAGCGAGTGGTATCGCATGACCTCGAGGGGAGTGGGGAGTCCCGCGAAGAGTCCCGTGCCGTCGTGGCTGATGCGCGACGTCTTGCCGTGCATCACTCGGCGCGCGCGAACGACGTTCCCACCGTACGCCTCGCCGATCGCCTGATGGCCGAGGCACACACCGAGGATGGGAATTTCCGCACCCCACCGGCGAACCACGGGAACCGTGATCCCGGCTTCCCCCGGCGTACATGGCCCCGGCGAAAGGACGATGGCACTCGGCCTGAGGGCACCGACCTCGTCCACGGAGAGCGCATCGTTGCGTCGCACGAGCGGCCCGATGCCGAGCTCTCCCAGGTACTGGACCAGGTTGTAGGTGAACGAATCGTAGTTGTCGATGACGAGAATCATGGCGGCGACGTTCGGGCTCTCGGATGATACTGCGCGTGCACCGTTCGGAGGTACTCCCGGTCGACGTGCGTGTAAATCTGCGTCGTCCCAATGTCCGCGTGCCCCAGCATGTCCTGCACCGCGCGCAGATCCGCGCCGCCCTCGAGCAAATGCGTCGCGAAGGTGTGCCGCAGCGTATGCGGCGTGACGTGCTTCGTGATCCCCGCACGGTCGACGTACTTGCGGAGGATCGTCCACGCACCCATCCGTGAAAGCGGCGTGCCACGCGCGTTGAGGAATAACGCGCCCTTCCCCGCGCCCTGTTCCAGCCGCGGCCGCAGTTCCCGAAGATATACGGCCACCGCGCCGATCGCACGACGGCCGATGGGCACGAGCCGCTCCTTGCCCCCCTTGCCGAAGACGCGCACCAGCTGCTCGTCGAGCATCACGTCGCGCACGCCGATCGTAATCCACTCCGACACGCGGAGCCCCGCACCGTAAGCGAGCTCGAGCAGCGCGCGGTCGCGGAAGACCAGCGGGTCGTCGAGCGTCGGGGCATTGAGCAGTCGCTCGATCTCGTCCACCGTGAGCACCTCGGGCAGGCTGCGCCACTTCTTGGGCGTCTCCAGCCGCTCGCTGGGATCCTGCACCACATCACCCTCGGCGAGCAGAAAGCGATAGTACGTGCGGACCGCCGAGATGTTGCGACGAATCGACGTGGGCGCGAGCCCGAGATCCTTCAGGTGATAGACGAACTCGCGCAGGAGCCGCGGCGTGACCTCGCGCGGTCCCGTCGCGTGCTTCGTCCGCGCGTATGTCGCGAAGCGGGCGAGATCGCGCGCGTACGCCTCGGCGGTGTTGGCGGACGAGCCTCGCTCGATGGCGAGGAAGTCGTCGAATCGTTCGAGGAGGAAATTACGGGAGATGTCCTCGAGGGGATGCGGGATGCGGGATGCGGCATGCTGGGTGGGTTCCGTGCCGTGAGTTCTAGGTTCTGAGCGCTCCATCTCGGAACCCCTTACCCACGACCCAGAACTCTTCCGGCTGTCCGGCTCCCGTCTTCCACCGCCCACATTACGCATCCCGCTGCCCGCGTCCCGCATCCCGCGACAGCGTCACGACCGCGATGCACGCCAGCCCTTCCCCGCGGCCGATCCAGCCCATCCCCTCGTTGGTCTTCCCCTTGATGCTGACGGCGCGTGCGTCGATCTGCAGCACGCGCGCGAGCGCCTCACGCATCGCGTCGCGGTGTGGCGCGAGCTTCGGGCGCTCGGCGATGACCGTGGCATCCACGTTCGACACGCGCCAATCGAGGGCATGGATCGCGTCGACCGCGCGGCGCAGCATGTCGAGCGAATCGCGGCCGCGATTCGCGGGATCGGTGTCCGGAAACATTGCTCCGATGTCCCCGGCGCCGGCGGCGCCGAGGAGGGCATCGGTGATGGCGTGCGCGATCGCGTCGCCATCGGAGTGGCCGACGAGCGACACGGCCGCCGGTATGGTGACGCCGCCGAGGCGCAGCGGGCCGCCCGCAGCGAACCGATGCGAGTCGTAGCCGATGCCCGTCCGCGTGGTCACGGAATGAGCGCGAGGATCCGCAGCGCGAGGTTCGCGGCGTTCTTCGCGTTATCGATGCCGACGGTCCCCACCGGCACGCCGCTGGGCAGCTGCGCGATCGCGAGCAGGGCGTCGATGCCGTTCAGCGCACCGGCGGCGAACGGCACGCCGATGACGGGGAGCGATGTCACCGAAGACACGGCACCGGGGAGCGCCGCCGAGAGTCCGGCGCCCGCGATGATCACCTTGATCCCCCGGCCGGCCGCCTCGCGCGCGAGCTTCATCGTCTTGTCGGGATCGCGATGCGCACTCGACACGACGAACTCGTACGGCACGCCGGCCTTCTCGAGGATGCCGAATGCCGGCTCGATGCGTGGACGGTCCGACTCGGAGCCGACCATGATGAGAACGCGGGGGGCGGAAGCAGTAGCCATGGGATTTGGTGAGAGGGTAGTGGGTTTTGGGTTGTGGGTTCTGGGTTGTGACTTGATGTGGATCGAGGACTCTCCTGCACTCAAACTGCCGTCCTCACGACGTCTGACTCACGACCCACAACCCAGAAGGTTGTGTTGTCCGAACAGTCTCCGACCGATCACATCTGGTGTGCGAAAGAGAACGGCTCCCTCTGTGCGAGTGAGCCGTTCTCCTGCGCGAACTTTCTCGGCGATCGGCTCGAGGGCCGGATCCGTGATGGCGTGTGGGGCAACCTCCACGGCGCCGGCCACCGGTCAGTCCTCGAAGCGCTGTACTGCAAGCGTCACGTTGTGGCCGCCGAAGCCGAAGCTGTTGCTGAGCGCAGCCGTGATCTCCCGTTCCACCGGGACATTCGGCGTGTAGTTCAAGTTGCACTCCGGGTCCGGCGTCTGGTAGTTGATGGTCGGCGGAATCTTCCCCTCGCGCACGGCGAGCGTCGTCGCGACGAACTCCACGGCCCCCGCCGCGCCGAGCATGTGCCCGGTGGCGGATTTGGTGGAGCTGACGTTGAGGCCGCTCACCGCCTCGCCGAACACCGCCTTGATCGCGAGCGTCTCGTTCAGGTCGTTGGCCGGCGTCGAGGTGCCGTGCGCGTTCACGTACTGCACCATCTCGGGGCTCAGCTTGGCGTCCATGAGCGCCCGCCGCATCGCGCGCTGCGCACCCTCGCCACCGGGCGCCGGCGCCGTGAGGTGGTAGGCGTCGCCCGTCGCGCCGTAGCCCACGATCTCGGCGTAGATCCTGGCACCACGGGCGCGCGCGTGCTCCAGCTCCTCGAGGATGACGATTGCCCCCCCCTCGCCCATGACGAAACCGTCCCGCGTCGCATCGAAGGGGCGCGATGCGGTGGCGGGGCTGTCGTTGCGCTCCGAGAGGGCCTTCATGTTCGCGAAGCCGCCGATCGCCATCGGCGTGATCGTCGCCTCAGCACCGCCGGTGATCATCACATCGGCATCGCCGTACTGCACCGCACGAAACGCGTCGCCGATCGCGTGTGCGCTCGTGGCGCACGCGGACACCGTCGCGTAGTTCGGTCCCTTCGCGTTGAATCGCATCGAGATCAAGCCCGCTGCAATATCGGCGATGAACATCGGAATGAAGAACGGCGAGATCTTGCCCGGGCCCAGCGTGCGGTAGACGTCGTGCTGATCCTCGAAGCTCTTGAGGCCGCCGATGCCGCTCCCAACGATCACGCCCAAGCGATCAGGATTGATCCCGGCCGTCTCATCTGCCAACCCCGCGTCCCGCATCGCCTGCGTCGCGGCCGCGATGGCGAACTGCGCGTACGGGTCCGCCCGCTTCGCCTCCTTGCGATCCATGTACTGCAAGGGATCGAACCCCTTCACCTCCGCCGCGAAGCGGACGGCGAAGTTCGTCGTATCGAACTTCGTGATGGGCACCGCCCCCGACACCCCTTCGAGCAGGGCGCGCCAGGTCGTCGCCACGTCGTTGCCGACGGGCGTGATCGCGCCAAGTCCGGTGACGACGACCCGACGCTTCATCAGGACCCGACCTTTTGCCGGAGGTAGCCCAGCGCATCACCCACGGTGCGGAGCTTCTCGGCATCCTCGTCCGGAATGTCGATGTTGAACTCCTTCTCGAACTCCATCACCAGCTCGACCGTATCCAGACTGTCGGCACCCAAGTCTTCCATGAAGCTCGCGTTGTCGGTGAGCTTCTCGCGTTCGACGCCGAGCTCTTTGGCGATGATTTCCCTAACCTTCTCCTCGAGATCCGCCATGGATGTGGTCCTCTATCGTTGAGTGATGAACGCAGGAGCTGCACTGTCCTGCTCTGGTGTGCTGCAGAAAAGGGGTGTTATGTGCTGGCTGAAAGCTACATCACCATGCCGCCATCCACCACGAAGACCTGCCCCGTGATGTACGCCGCATGGTCCGACGCCAGAAACGCCACCAACCCGGCAATATCGCACGGCGTCCCGAGCCTGCCCAGTGGGATCGCGGCCTGCAGGGTGGAGCGGGCTTCCTGGGTCATGGCCGCCGTCATGTCCGTCTCGATGAACCCGGGTGCGACGGCGTTGGCCAGAATGTTTCTCGACGCGAGCTCCTTGGCCACGGACTTCGTCAAGCCGATCAGCCCCGCCTTGCTCGCCGCGTAGTTCGCCTGTCCCTTGTTCCCGGTGATGCCGACGACGCTCGAGATGTTGATGATCCGGCCCCAGCGCCGCTTCATCATCCCGCGCGACGCGGCGCGGATCGCCGCGAACGCCCCGCGCAGGTTGGCGTCGAGCACGTCATCCCAGTCCTCGTCCTTGAGTCGCATGAGGACGTTGTCGCGCGTGATCCCCGCGTTGTTGACCAGAATATCGAGCGACCCGAAGGCCTGCTCGACCTCCCCCACGACGCGCGCCACGTCGCCGGTGTTCGCCACATCGCCCGCGAAGCCGCGCACGCCATCCCCCAGCGCTGCGGCCACCTCCTCGGCGCGCTGCCGGTCGCGTCCCACAATGGCGACACGGGCGCCAGACCCGGCCAGGACCGTCGCGATCTCGCGGCCGATGCCGCGCGTACCGCCCGTCACGAGCGCCACGCGCCCGGTGAGATCGATCTGCATTAGGCGACCTGCTGAAGAAGGTGGTCAACGTCGTCGGCCGTGCCGCACGGCATCGTGAGCGTTCCGGGGACGATGCGCTTGACGAGGTTGGAGAGCACGGTCCCGGGACCCAACTCGACGAAGGCGGCGCCCGGGTAGGCGGCGGCCAGGTTCCGGATGAGATCGGTCCATCGCACGGGCGACGTGAGCTGACGCACGAGCAGGTCGCGCGTGGTGTCCGCATCCACCGCCGGGCAGGCGCTCACGTTCGAGTAGACGGGGAACGTGGGCTCGGCGAATGCGACCTCGGTCAGTGCATCGCGCAGGCCTGCGCTCGCCACGTGCATGAGGGGCGAATGGAACGCGCCGCTCACGTTCAGCCGGATGGCGCGCTTGGCGCCAGCGTCCTTGGCCAGGGCCATCGCCCGCTCCACGCCCGCGACCTCGCCTGAGATGACGAGCTGATCCGGCGCATTGTAGTTCGCGGGAACCACGACGCCGCCCTGCTCGCTCGCCTGCGTGCACGCGCGCTCCACGGCTGCTTCCACCAGGCCGAGAATCGCCGCCATTGCGCCAGGGCGCTGCGTGCCGCTCTCGAACATGAGCTCGCCGCGCCGCCGTACGAGTCGCAGGGCATCGGCGAGGGTGAACGTGCCCGCGGCGTGGTGTGCGGTGAACTCGCCGAGCGAGTGGCCGGCCGCCGCGCACACGTGCGGCGCGAGACGGTCGCGCACCACGGCCCACGCGGCGGCGCCGTGCGCGAGGAGCGCGGGCTGCGCGTTCTGCGTGGACGTCAGTTCCGCATCGGGACCGGCAAAGCACAGCTCGCTGAGCCGGATGCCGAGCGCTTCGTCTGCTTCATCGAAGACGCGTCGAGCGTCCGGGAATCGCTCCACGAGGTCCTTCGCCATCCCGGGCTTCTGGGACCCCTGGCCGGGAAAGAGGAGGATGAAGTGCATGAGGACGTGTGGTTCGTTAGAAGCGCACGATCATGGAGGCCCAGGTGTAGCCGGCGCCGAACGCGACGAGCAACGCGGTGGAACCGTCCTTCAACCGCCCCTGCTCGAAGGCTTCATCGATCGCGATCGGAATCGAGGCGGACGATGTGTTGCCGTAGCGGTCGAGATTCACGAACACCTTGTCCATCGGGACGTTCGCGTGCTTGGCCGTCGCTTCGATGATGCGGATGTTCGCCTGGTGCGGGATCAGGAGGTCGATGTCGTTCGCCGTCATGCGCGCGCCATCGAGCGCGCGGTCGGTGGCTTCCGTCATCGAGCGCACCGCAGACTTGAACACTTCTCTGCCGGCCATGCGGACGAGGTGGCTGCGCTGCGCGAGCACCGCTTCCGACATGGGTACCGCTGCACCGCCGTGCGGGCGATAGAGCAGATTGGCCAGCGTGCCGTCGCTGCGCATGAACGACGAGAGGATCCCTTTGCCGTGCGTCGAGCGCTTCAGCACGGTCGCCCCCGCGCCGTCGCCGAACAGGATGCAGGTGGAGCGGTCCTGCCAGTCGACGATCGCGCTCATCTTCTCCGCGCCCACGACGAGCACGGTGTTCGAGGCGCCGCTGAGGAGCATCCCCTCGCCCACCGTGAGCGCGTACAGCCACCCCGAGCATGCGGCCGACACATCGAACGCCGCGGCGCGTGTCGCGCCCAACGCGGCCTGCACGTCCACCGCCGTCGCGGGGAGCAGGCGATCCGGCGTGGCCGTACTCAGGATGATCGTGTCCAGCTCGCCGGCGTGCACTCCCGCGCGTTCCATCGCGATGCGCCCCGCGGCCGTGGCCATGCTGCACGTCGTCTCGCCATCGCGGGCGATGCGCCGCTCCACGATCCCCGTGCGCTCGACGATCCACTCGTGCGAGGTGTCGAGCCCCATGGCGGCGAAATCGTGATTGGTGAGCACCTTTCGCGGAACGGCGCGTCCGATGCCGGCCAGCTGCGCGACCGGTCGCTTCATGCGTGCTCCGAGGTGGAGAGATCGAGCCGATGCCCGATGTGTTCGTTCATGCGCGTCTCGACGGCCCGGACCGCGACCTTGATGGCGTTCTTGATCGCTCTGGGCGACGACTTGCCGTGGCAGATAATGCTGTAGCCGTTGACGCCGAGCAACGGCGCGCCGCCGGTTTCGGAGTAGTCGAATGCCGCGAAGCCGTGCTCGAGGAGCGACTTGTCCACGCCCGACTTGCGGAGGATCGCGAAGAGCAGCGGGCCCACCGACTCGTAGAACTTGAGCAGCACGTTGCCGACGAAGCCGTCGCACACGACGACGTCCGTCTCTCCGGTGAGGATGTCGCGCCCTTCGACGTTGCCACCGAAGTGGAGGTCGGACTGTTCGAGCAGCCGATGCGCTTCCTTGACAGCCGCGTTCCCCTTCTCCGCCTCCTCGCCGATGCTGAGCAGCCCGACGATCGGATTGGGACGGCCGAGGATGTCGTGCGCGTACACGGAGCCCAGCCGCGCGAACTGCACCAGCTCTTCCGCGGAGCAATCGACGTTGGCGCCGGCATCGAGCACCACGACGGGCTTGCGCGCCGTCGGGAACAGTGCCGCGATCGCCGGCCGCGTGAGGCCGTGGTGCAGCTTGAGCAGGACGACCGACGCCGCCATCTGCGCGCCCGTATTCCCGGCGGAGACGAAGGCATCACTCTCTCCCGCAGCATGCAACTTGAGCCCCACGACCATCGAGCTCTTCGGCTTGCTCCGGATGGCAGCCGTCGGTTTGTCGGACATCTCGATGACGTCCGGCGCCTCGACGATGCTCAGCCGTTCGCAGGCCGAGCGGAGATGGCCGAACTCGGTCCGGAGCAACTCATCGAGCGTCGGCTGGATGAGCTCGCTCCGTCCGACGAGCTGGATGGTATGCGCGGGATCGGTCTCGGCGAGTGCGAGCAGCGCGCCCGCGATCGGTGCCTGGGGTGCGAGGTCGCCCCCCATGGCGTCCAACGCGATACGCACCAACGTTAGGATTCCCGGGCTGCGACTCGCTGCTCACCCGCGTAGTATCCGCACTCCTCGCACACGCGGTGCGGACGCTTGATGCTCCCGCAACGCGGGCACTGCTGCAACGCGATCGCCGGGGCCTTGGTGTGTGTGTTGCGCGCGCGCTTCTTCCGCTTGGAGGTCCGGCGCTTGGGAACGGCCATTTGAGATCAGTCTGGATGGAAGGTCAGGAAGCTTCGTCGGACAGGCCGCGGAGGTTCCGCAGCGCGTCCCAGCGATGATCGGGCTCCTGCGTCGAACACCCGCACGGCCCTGCGTTCAGATCGGCGCCGCACTTCGGGCAGATGCCCTTGCACTCCTCGCGGCACACCGCGAAGGACGGCGCGCTCAGCAACCACTGCTCGCGAATCGCCGGACGCACGTCGACGACCTGGGCGCGTGGCGGCAACCGGAAGGCATCCGGATCTTCCGCCACCTCGTCATCGGCCTCGACGAAAAACAGGTGCACATCGTCCGACACCTGCGCCGTGACGGGCGTCAGGCATCGGCTACATGCCAGGTTCGCTGTCCCCTCGATGCGCCCGCTCCAGTAGAAGCGCCCAGGTCCTGCCTGGGAGAGTCGTCCGGTGGCGTGCACCGGCGCCTCGGGCCGTGGATCCCCTTCGATCCAGATCGGATCATCGGGCGAGAGCCACCCATCGACCACGGCGGCCTGATGTTCCAGGTCGCGAATGTTGTAGGACAGCATAACCATCGAATTTACTTGTGCATGCGGGGTGAGGCAAGAGAGT
>DASVCF010000118.1:0-13171 GCA_036381735.1 Gemmatimonadaceae bacterium
GACGGCGATGCGCCGCACAGCGCCGAGCCGATGACGAAGACGGCGAAGCCGGCGAGGTACACCGTCTTGTGCCCGCGCATGTCACCGAGCCGGCCGACGCCGAGCAGCAGTGCGCTCACCACCAGCAGATACGCCGTGACCACCCACTCGATGGTCGCCACGTTCGCGCCGAGCGCGCGACTGATGATCGGGAGCATCGTGTTGACGACGCTCGCGTCGAGCGCGGACATGAACGTCCCGACGCCGACGGCGGTGAGGATCCACCACTTGCGAGGCGCGGGCTCGGCGTGCGTCCGCGTCTCCGATGCACGCTCGTCGCGACGACCGGGCTGTCGCGTGCCGGGGGCGTGCGTCATCGCGTGGAGGTCAGCGTCCCAGCGGTTGCTGTTGCGTGAGACAGTGCAGCGTGCCGAGCCCCCAGACGAGGTCGACGGCGTGGATGCCGATCACCGCGCGGTCTGGGAAGAGCTCGGCCAGCGTGTTGAGCGCGATGCGGTCGTTGATGTCGTTGAAGGTGGGCACGATGACGACGCCGTTGGCGATGTAGAAGTTCGCATAGCTCGCGGGAAGTCGCGTGCCATCCATGATCACGGGGCGAGGGA
The DNA here is from genome assembly GCA_036381735.1 of Gemmatimonadaceae bacterium. GTDB lineage: Bacteria > Gemmatimonadota > Gemmatimonadetes > Gemmatimonadales > Gemmatimonadaceae > DASSNR01. The sequence continues at coordinate 603 of DASVCF010000118.1, forward strand.
AGGGGAGCGTGACCACGCGGAGCGGTGTGGGATGCGCGCGCGCGGCGAGCTCGAGCCGGCGCAGGTTGTCCGCGGAGCGCTCGTGATTCTCGTCGTGCGGATCCGCCTCGTAGGCGAGGACGATCGTATTCCGGTCGACGAAGCGCGCGATGTCGTCGATGTGTCCGTGCGTGTCGTCGCCCACGCATCCCTCGCCGAGCCAGATGGTGCGCTCGATGCCGAGGTAGCGGGCGAACGCGCGCTCGTACCCCGCGCGATCGAGCCCCGGGTTCCGCACCTGCTCGTCGGAGAGCAGCCACTCCTCGGTGACGAGCAGCGTGCCGGCGCCATCGGTCTCGATGCCGCCGCCCTCGAGGACGAGCGGCGTGCCGGTATCGAGCCGCTTCGCCTCTTCCACCGGCAGCCCGCTCAGCTCGGCAATGGCGCACGCGACGCGGGCATCGCTCCGGAAGTTGTCGTACTTCGCCCACGCGTTGAAGCACCATGCGACCCAGTGCACGGCACCATCGTCCGAGAGCACGCCCGTGGGCCCCGAGTCGCGTACCCACGTGCGGTCGGTGGGGACGAGGTGCAAGCCGACGCGCGCGAGATCGACGTCGTGCGAGCGCAGCGCCGCAATCGCGGACTCACGAGTCTCCTCGCCATTGCAGAGAATCTCGACACGCTCGTACATGTGCAGCGCGCGGACGATCTCCGCGTACACCCACGGAATCGTTTCGAACTTTCCGGGCCAGTCGGGGCGGTGATGCGGCCAGCCGAGCCAGGTAGCGGCATGGGGGTGCCACTCGGCGGGCATGCGGCGGGGCTCGGGGCTCGGGGCTCGGGGCTCGGGCGATGAAGCGATGCTCACGGCGATGAAGCGATGCGGGTGTCGGATGGACCGCTCGTTACTCTTGGCATCTCACGTCTGGAGGGCCGAGGGATGACGGTGCGTAGCTATCGAGATTTGGTGGTGTGGCAAAAAGCTATGGACTTGGTTTTGGAGAGTTACAGACTTGCCAGGCAATTTCCGACGCATGAGCGCTATGCTTTGGCGGCCCAACTCCGCCGAGCAGCCGTATCGGTTCCCGCAAACATCGCGGAGGGGCATGGTCGCCTGCACCGTGGTGACTACGTGCACCATCTGTCCGTCGCTAGCGGGTCGCTGACGGAGTTGGAGACACACTTCGAGATTGCATGTCGGCTCGGGTACCTGCGTGTGGAGGACGGCTCAGCCGCCAACGAGCTTATGGACCACGTGGGCCGCATGCTGACCCGGTTGACGCTCCGGCTCACGCGTGACTCCCCTCGCGATGCCCGCGCCGCCCATCCCGAGTCCCGAGCCCCTAGTCCCGAGCCCCGATATAGCGGTTGAGTATCGGTCCGTACGCGTCGATCCGCCGGTCTCTCAAGAACGGCCAGTTTCGTCGCGTATACTCGATGAGTGCCGGGTCGCAGGTTGCCACGAGGACCGCCGGTTCCGTCCCCGCTTCGGCGATCAGGCGTCCGAACGGATCGCAGATGAACGAGTGGCCGAAGAACTCGAGTCCCTGCGTGCCGGGCTCCGGCTCGTGTCCCACGCGGTTCACCGCGGCCACATAGACGCCGTTCGCGATCGCGTGCGCGCGCTGCGCGGTGCGCCAGGCATCCGCCTGCGCCGCGCCCCATTCGGCCTTCTCGGCCGGATGCCAGCCGATGGCCGTGGGATAGAGCAGGATCTCGGCGCCCATGAGGCTCGTGATGCGCGCGGCCTCGGGGTACCACTGATCCCAGCAGATGAGCACGCCGATCGTCGCGTAGCGCGTGCGGAAAACGCGGAATCCGGTCGCCTGTCCCGGCGTCGCGCCGTGATCGTAGATCTCGCCCGGCGTGAAGTAGTACTTCTCGTGATAGAGCGGATCGTCGGGGATGTGCATCTTCCGGTACACGCCGAGCAGCGTGCCATCCGCGTCAATGACGGCGGCCGAATTGTGGTAGACGCCGGCTGCGCGCTTCTCGAAGATCGGCACGATGATCACGATCTCGAGCTCCTTCGCGAGCTGCTGCATCCGCTCCACCGTCGGCCCGGGGATCGGTTCGGCGAGGTTGAACCGCTCGGCGTCCGTCACCTTGCAGAAGTACGGCGCGTCGAACAGCTCCTGCAGACAGACGATCTGCGCGCCGCGCGACGCCGCGTTCCGGATTCCGCGCTCCGCGTCGTCCACCGCCGTGATCCGATCCGGACTCACCGCCTGCTGTACGAGTCCGACCGTGAACGGTGCACTGCCGTGTGATGCATGCTGGGTAGCCATGCACGGATGTTATCTGGGGCGGGAGGTGGGGGCAATTGCGGGATGCGGGAGGCGGGATGGGGGAGGCGACGTCATCCCGAGCGCAGCGAGGGATCTCATTGGTAGCCCGAGATTCCTCGCTTGCGCTCGGAATGACACCGCGCTTCGTCCCGCATCCCGCATCCCGCCTCACGGCTCCCCCGTCCCGTACGGCGCGAGCTGCGCGTCGATCTTCGAGCGGTCGCCGGCCACGACGATCGTCATGCGCTGCGGGTCGATGTCCTGCTGCGTGATGCGCTGCACGTCCTGCGGCGTCACGGCGAAGACGCGCTGGACGTAATCGGACAGATACTGCCGACCGAGCCCGTGGAGGTCGACGAACTCGAGCTGGTTCACGAGCGCGGCGCGCGACGAGTTCTGCAGGATGAAGATCCCGGACATGTAATGCTGGATGCCGCTCAGCTCCTCGACGGACGGTGCGTTGCTGCGCAGCCGGTCGATCTCGCCGAAGATCTCCTTGAGCGATGCGCCCGTGACGTTCGTCGTGACGTCGGCGATCTCCGCCCAGTAGGCATCGCGGTAGCGTGTGGAGACGATACTGATGGGCGAATAGGTGTAGCCCTTCTGCTCGCGGATGTTCTCGGTGATGCGCGACGCGAAGGAGCCGCCGAGGAGCGCGTTCGTCACCTGCAGCGCGATCCAATCGGGGTTCGACGGATCGATGACGGGGAGCCCCATGTAGATCGTCGACTGCACGGCGCCAGGGCGATCGATGATGTGCAGCGAGCGCACGTCCACCGGCTTGGGGACGGGGAGCGAGATCGGTGTGCCGGCGCGCCAGTCGCCGAACGCGGTGCGGATGGCGCGCTCCATCGCGGTCGAATCGAAGCGGCCGGCCACGTACAGATGGGCGCGTGCGGCGTCGAAGCTCGAATCGTAGAACGCGCGGATCTGCTCGAGCGTGTACCCGTCGAGCATCTGCGTGGTGGGAAACAGTCGACCGTACGGGTGGTTCGGGTAGAGCACGGCGCGGAAGCGCGCGGTCGCCATGTTCCGCGGCTCGCTCAACGCGATCGTGAGCTGCCGCGCGCGATCGGCCTTGAGGCGCGGGAGCTCGGAGGCGGGGAAGCGCGGATGCCGAGCGACGTCGGCGATGAGCGCGACGAGCGCGGCGCCCGAATCCGAGAGGACGTCGGCGCCGATGTAGGTGGCGTCCGCGCCCGTGTTCAGATCGAGCGAGCCGCCCATGGTGGCGACGGCATCGTTCACCTGCGCGGCGGTCTTCGTCGTCGTCCCCTCGAGCATCATGTCGCCCATGAGATCGGAGAGCCACACTTGATCGGCGTGCTCGAGCGCGTGTCCGCCGTAGATGACGAGCTCCACATCGACCTTGGGCACCTGGCCGTACGGGACGAGCGTCACCTGCATCCCGTTGGGGAGCGTGAAGTGCTGCGCGGTTGGGACGACGAAGTTCTTCGCCGGGCCGGGCGCGGGCGGCTTCTCCTTCTGCTGCTGCTGCTGCTGTGCGAGCACGGGGGGCACGGCCGCGGCGGCGAGCGCGCCGGCGACGAGAACGATGAATGAATGGCGGCGCATGGTCAGGACCCCTTCTTCGGCTCGATAGCGAGGATCGTCCGGTTGGTGGGACGCAGATACTCCTGCGCCGTCTTCTGGATGAGCGCGGGCGTCACCTTCGCGAACTCACCCTCGAGCTGGTTGATCTCCTGCGGGTCGTCGTCGAAGAGCGCGAACGACGCGAGCAGATCGGCGCGTCCGAATCCGCCGGAGCCTTCGATGGTGTCGTAGAACGACGAACGCATCTTCGTGCGCGCGCGATCGAGCGTCGCCTGGTCCACGGGCGCCGCGCGCAGCGAGTCGATGGTGGCATCGAACACGTGCAGGATCGAGTCGGTGGAGACCGCGGGATCATGGAAGAGATACGTGGTCCAGAGCATCGGCCCGTTGTAGTCGAACATGTTGCCGAGCAGGTTGATGCCGCCGCTTACGTCACCCGTGACGCCGGTCTGCTGCACGAGCGAGCGGTAGAGCCGTGAGTCCTTCCCCTGCAGGAGGATCTGGTCGATGAGCCCCATCGCGTAGTACTCGGGCGTGCGGCGTGCGGGCATGTGGTATCCGATCGCGATGGCGGGACGCGTGGCGAGCGAATCGATTCTCGTCGCGCGGTGCTCTGTCGTCTGGCGCGGCTCCGCGACGTCCGGCTTCGGCGGCTGCGGCACGCGGGGGATGCTGCCGAAGTACTGTTGGACGAGCGCCATCGCGCGCGCGGGGTCGAAGTCGCCGACGATGGCGAGCGCGGCGTTGTTCGGCGCGTAGTACGTCTTGAAGAAGCTCTGCACATCGGCGAGCGTCGCCGCATCGATGTCGGCGAGGTCGCCGTAGAAATTGTGCGCGTTGTACCAGTTGGTGTTCGCGACCTGGGGCAGATCGAGCCAGGGGAAGCCGCCGTACGGCTGGTTGAGGACGTTCACGCGAACCTCGTTCTTCACCACGCTCTTCTGGTTGTCGAGGTTCTCCTGCGTGATGTCGAGCCCGCGCATGCGGTCCGCTTCGGCCCACAGCATCATCTGCACCACGTTCGACGGTACGGTCTCGAAGTAGTTGGTGAAGTCGAAGCGCGTGGAGCCGTTGAGAATGCCGCCGTTCGACTGTACGAGCTTGATGAACTCGAGCTTCCCGAGATTTCTCGATCCCTGGAACATCATGTGCTCGAACAGGTGCGCGAACCCCGTGCGATCCTTCGGCTCGATGCGGAAGCCGATGTTGTAGTAGACGGCGACGGTGGCGAGCGGCGCGGTGGTGTCGCGCGAGAGCACGACCTTGAGCCCGTTATCGAGCGTGTGGTACTCGACCGGGACGGAGAACGTGCTGGGACTCACGGGGCTCGCTGCGGGATGCCGCGCGCAGCCGAGTGCGCACGTGGCAGCGAGCACCGTCAGACCGGAAGCCAGGCGCATGTGAGGAGCTCCGAAGAAGAAGTGGGTCAGTAGGTCAGTGGGTCAGTGAGTCAGGTACTGCAGAGAGCAGAAAGCAGAAAGCAGACAGCAGAGAAGAGAAACGACCCGGACGCCTGTCGTCCGGAGCGTGCGCCTTGTCATCCCGAGCGCCGCGAGGGATCTCGGCCTGGCGAAGAGATCCCTCGCGGCGCTCGGGATGAGAAGCGCTCGGAATGACCCCCGCCGGTTCCTCCCTTCTCCCTCCTCCCTCCTCCCTGTTGTTCTGACTCACTGACTCACTGACCCACTGACCCACTGACTCACTTCTTTTAGAAGAAGTCCTGCAGCCACGTCTTCACGCGTTGCGCCAACTTATCCACACCGGCCGGGCTCATGCTCATCCGGCGACCGGACGACGCGCCGTTGAGTGCGAGACGACTGGCGCCGTAGAGCGCGAGGCCGACGACCGTCGCGAAGCGCGGCGACTCCACCGAGTCGCTCAGACCGCCCACGTGCTCGGCCGGCATGCCGAGCCGCACGCCGGTGCCGAAGGCGTCCGCAGCGAGCTCGGCGGCCCCTTCGATGGCCGCGGCACCGCCGGTGAGCACGACGCCGGCACTCAGATGCCCCGCGTACCCCGCCTTCTCGATCTCGGCCTCCACCATGCCGTAGATCTCGTCCATGCGCTGGTGGATGATGTGCGCCAACAGCTCGCGCGGGATGTGCCGATCCCCCTGCGCCACCGTGCTCGGCAGCTGGATCATCTCGCTCGTGTTCACCAGTGGCTCGTACGCGCAGCCGAGATGCTCCTTGAGACGCTCGGCATCCGCCTGCGTGAGACCGAGCCCGTGCACGATGTCGTTCGTGACGTTGTAGCCGCCGAAGGCCACCGTGCCGAGGTGGCGGATCTTCCCTTCCTCGAAGATGGCCAGGTCGGTGGTCGCGGCTCCCATCTCGACGAGCGCGACGCCGAGCTCCTTCTCATCCTCGGTGAGCACGCTCAGCGCGCTCGCCAGCGGCTCCAGCACCAGCTCGCGCGGCTTGTACCCGGCGCGCTCGATGGACCTGCGCAGGTTCATCGCGGGCGAGGCGCCGATGGTGACGAGATACATTTCCGTCTCGAGGCGCATGCCGATCATCCCGACCGGATCGCGGATTCCCTCGTTCTTGTCGACGCGGTATTCCTGCGGGATGGCGTGCAGGAGCTCGCGATCGGCGGGGATCGCCTGCGTGCGCGCGACTTCGTTGGCGCGCTCGACGTCGGCCTTGGAGATCTCGTCGCCGTTGACCGCGACGACGCCCGTGCTCGTCATCGCGCGCACGTGCTCGCCCGCGATGCCGGCGTACACGGAGTCGATCTTGACGCCGGCCATGCGCTCGGCGTCCTGCATCGCCTGGCGAATGGAGTGCGTCGTCTCTTCGATGTCGGAGACGACGCCGCGCCGCATCCCGGAGGTGCGCGCCTGCCCCATGCCGAGGATCTTGATGCCGGGGTGACGCGGCAGCTCACCGACCACTTCCGCGATGACCGCGGTGGTCGTGGATGAGCCGATGTCGAGTCCGGCGACGATATGGTCGGGGTTCATTGCACCCTGGCGATGACTTGATCACGAAAACGAAGATCGAGCTCGGCCACGTGCGCGCCGCGGCGCGCGAGGTCCCGCTCGACGGGAATGATATCGGCCAGGCGACTCACCGTCACCCCGGCCTGCGCGCGCACCACCGCCTCGGGGAGCGTGAACACCAACTCGTCCCCACCCGCACGGCGGGCGTCGCTCAAACGGTCGTACATCGACGGGAGCGAGCCACGCACCTGCGCGAGCAGACGGAGCAGCGCCGTGTCCCGTGTGGCGACCACGGGCAGGTCCACGTCCACACGACTCGCGTCGATGGGCAGCACGCGCCCAGCGGAATCTACCGCTTCCAACCCGCCGCGCGAGGGTACGAACGCCACCGGCAGGTCCTCCGTCACGTGAATCACCAGCGTCCCCGGCAATTTGCGATCGATCGTCACCGCACTCACCTGCGGCAACGTGGCCACACGCTGCTCGAGCGGCCGCACATCGTCCCACACGGACGCCGTGGTGTCGACGTGGAGTCGAGCGAGCACGGCCGACGGCGCGAGATACCGGGCGCCCTGCACCTCGATGGTCCGCACACGGAAGAACGAAAGGTGCGCGAGCAGCGGCGGCGCCCAGAACGGCGAGGCCAGCGCGATCAGGACCGCCGTCGCGATCGCGAACGGCTTCCATCCCGCGCGCCGCACCATCTCCAGGACGCGCACTATGCCGCCGCGGTCAAACGGCCCAGCAGCTCTGGCCCCGTCCGCGTGATGTCGCCCGCGCCGATCGTGAGGACGACGTCGCCCGGCCGGACCCACGCGGCGAGCGCATCGGCGAGTGTATTCCGCTCGCCGCGCCAGGCGAGCGTGGCGCCGGCGTCGCGTGCCGTGCGCTCGATCAAGCCCGACGTCACGCCCTCGATGGGCTGCTCGCGCGCCGGATAGATCTCGGCGAGGAACACCGCGTCGGCGAGCGCCAGCGCCGCACCGAACTCGGTGGCGAAGTCGCGTGTGCGCGAGAAGAGGTGTGGCTGGAACGCCGCGACGATGCGGCGGCCGGGGAAGGCCGCGCGCGCGGCGGTGAGCGTGGCGCGGATCTCGGTCGGGTGGTGCGCGTAGTCATCCACGATCGTGACGCCGCCCACGTCGCCCACGCGCTGGAAGCGGCGCTCGACGCCCGTGAACGTGGCGAGCCCGCGCGCCATCTGCTCGACGTCCGCTCCAAGCGCGAGGCCGGAGGCGAGCGCCGCGAGCGAATTGCGGATGTTGTGCTCACCCGGCACGCGCAGCGTGATCCCGCCCAGCAGCTCGTCGTCGAAAACGAGCGTGTAGACGGAGCCGCCGTTCTTCGTCGTGATGTCGCGCGCGACGAGCCGCGCATCGCGCGACGTGAGCCCGAAGCGAATCACCTCGGCGGTGTTCGGCACGGGCAGCGTATTGGCGCCTTCGTCATCGGCGCCGAGGACAATCGTGCGCGCGCCGCTCACGAACTGCGCGAACGCGGAGCGGATGTCCGCGAGGTCTGCGTAGATGTCGAGGTGGTCAGCCTCGATGTTGTTGACGACGGCCACGCGCGGCGAGAGCGCGAGAAAGGAGCGATCGTACTCATCGGCCTCGACCACGAAGACGGCATCGCCACCCGGACGCAGATTCCCACCCCAGGAGCCCACGCGCCCGCCGGCGACACCTGTGGGATTCAGTCCCGCGGCCGCGAGGGCTTCGGTGGTCATGACCGTCGTGGTCGTCTTACCGTGCGTGCCCGCGATGCCGATCACGTCGCCCACGGACACCGCGTCCGCCAACGCCTCGGCGCGCCGGATGACGGGAATCCCGAGCGCACGCGCTCGCGCGAGCTCGGGGTGATCGTGCGGCATGGCGGAGGTGACCACGAGCGCGCGCGCGCCCTCGGCGTGCGATGGGTCGTGTCCCTTCACGACCTGGATGCCCAGCTGCTCGAGGTCGGCGGCGGCTCCGACGTTCGCATCACAGCCCGTGACGCGAACGCCCCTTCGCGCGAGCAGCTCCGCCAGCGCGCTCATTCCGGCGCCGGCGACTCCCACGAAGTGAATTGGCCGGGGGTCGGAAGTGGTGAGGACAGACATGGAGGGCGCGGCCAATATACTCAGTGCGCGGGGGGACTGGAAAGGGTTGTGGGTTGTGAGTTGTGGGTTGTGAGTAGCGCTCAACCACTCAGAACGCCGTACTCAGAACCCACAACCCACGACTCACATCACTCTCTGTTTTCCCGCTGTCATCCGTCCCGCAAAATCTCCCTTGCCGCATTGTATCCGCACGCGCCCATCACTCCGCCACCCGGATGCGTGGCCGAGCCGCACAGGTACAGGTTGCGCACCGGCGTGCGGTAGTCCGCGTAGCCGGGGAGCGGGCGGAAGGAGAAGAGCTGGCCCAGCGTCATCGCGCCCTGGAAGATGTTTCCGCCGGTGAGGCCGAAGCGACGCTCCAGATCGAGCGGCGAGAGCACCTGCCGCGCGATGACGGCATTCTTGATGTTCGGTGCATACTCGGCGAGCACGTCGAGGCAGCGATCGGCGAACTGCTCTTTGATGTCGTCCCAGCTCGCGTCGCACAGTTTGTTGGGCGCGTACTGGACGAACATCGACATGAGGTGCTTCCCTGGCGGCGCGACCGTGGGGTCGACCACCGACGGGATGGTGCACTCGAGCACGGGCGACGACGACGGGCGCCCGTACTTCGAGTCGTCATAGGCGCGCTCGATGTAGTCGAGCGACGGCGCGACGTGAATCGTGCCGCGATGCTGCGGGCCTGGCTTCGCGCCGGGGAGCGCGGTGAAGTTCGGCACCTCGCTCAACGCGACGTTGATCTTGAGCGACGAGCTGCGGTAGTCGATCTGCCGCACCTCGGTCACGAAGTCGGCGGGCAGGTCGCGCTCGTCGAGCAGCCTGAGGAACGTCGTGTGCGCGTCCAGGTTCGACACGACCTTCCGCGCGCGGAACTCGGTGCCGTCATCGAGCACCACGCCCACCGCGCGATCATCGCGCACGAGGATGTGCGACACCGGCGCGTTGACGTGGATCTTCGCGCCGTGCTCGCGCGCGGCCGCGGCGAGCGCGTTGCTGATCCCGCCCATTCCACCGCGCACGTACCCCCACACACCGCGCACACCGTTGCACTCGCCCATCACGTGATGGAAGAGGACGTACGCCGTACCCGGTGTCGACGGAGACGCCGCGGCGCCGATGATGGAGTCGGTGGCGAGCGTGGCCTTGAGCTCGTCCGACTCGAACCACTTGTCGAGCACGGAGCGCGCATCGGCGGTGAGGATCTCGACGGCGCGCGCGCCGTCCGCTCGGCCGAGCTTCCGGAAGCGGAGGCCGAGCTTCGCGAGCTGGATCAGATCACGCGGCCGCCCCGACCACGGATCGGGGGGCGTCTCCATCAGCGTCGGCTCGACGAACGCCGCCACGCGCTCGAGCATCGCCTCGTAGCGCGGATACGCCTCGGCGTCGCGCGCGGAGAACTTCGCGATCTCGCGACAGTTGGCGTCCGCGTCGGGGCCGAGCGTGAGCGAGCGCCCGTCGGGGAGCGGCGTGAACGACGACGGATTGCGCGGAAGGAGCTCGAAGCCGTGGCGATGAAGCTCGAGATCGCGGATGATCTCGGGGCGCAGCAGGCTGTTGACGTAGGACGCCGTGGACACCTTGAAGCCGGGCCACACTTCCTCGGTCACGCACGCGCCGCCGACGAGCTCGCGGCGCTCGAGCACGAGCACCGACTTACCGGCGCGCGCCAGGTACGCGGCGGTCACCAGGCCGTTGTGGCCGGCGCCAATGATGATGACGTCGTAGGTGGAGGGCATGCTTGGGAATCTACTGCGGAGCGCTGATGTTCACAGGATGGCGACGGGATGCGGTGGGCCGCATGCGGGCAGCAGTACGACGCGGCCGTCGCCGCTCGCGTTCATAGATGGTGACTGATGCCAAGCGTTCATTCCGCGACCGGCAAGATGATGTCAATCGCGTGCACTCGGAGCTCGACTCGACCATCCCATTCGTCCGAGAGTCTCGCTCGGAGGCCGGCACTCGCCGACAATGCGATCGCGGCCCCTTCGACACCATCATTGGAGCTGAGCCCCAACACTGGTCCGGCTCCCACGCCGAAGTACGGTCGCACCCCGGCACCAAGTGGAGCCTGGGCTTGCACCTGTACCTCAGGGACGACGGCGAACCTCCACGCCCCTTCAACGCGGCGGACCAGGCTCATGACCCCCGGCTCGAGGACGACGAAGCGACCGGCGGGGACATCCATGCGGACTCCGACGACCTCACCCAACACCCCGGGTTCTGTACTGAACTGATAGATACCGCCGACGACCGTCACCGATCGCGGAGTGCGCTCCTGCGCGTCCGCGTTCAGGGCCGAGAGGGCTACGGCGAGTAGGGAGAGCGCGGACATCGAGATCGACGGCGTGCGGCAACTCCTGCGACGCATCGGCATGGCCATCCCTCCGTGAGAGGTGCGGTCCGGCTATGCGCTACACGGTCGGGCGCGTGCGAGCTGCGAATGTGTGCGGTGATGCCGAGCACCGCAAGCGAATTAGGCCGGTCCACCTAATGCCAGCGGCCACAGACGACTCCGACCAATCCATGCGCAGCGTCTACACCGCGTTCGCCGAGAGGAGACACGTGCGAAGCCGCCTCATGTGTCACGTTGCGCGCACGCCTCCACGATCCGATACGCAATCTCCTCCGCTGCGCCGGGCCGCGCGCGCCTCTGCCCCGCCGCCGCCATCTGCGCCAGCCGCTCCGGCGATGCCAAGAGCTCGCGCACGACCGTATCCAGCTTTTCCGCCGTGAGCCCCGCCTGCGGCACGTACATCGCCGCGCCCGCACGCTCGAGCGCCACCGCGTTCGCCGTCTGATGATCCGCCGCCGCAGTCGGCAGCGGGACGAGCACCGGCGGAATCCCCCACGCCAGCAGCTCCGCCGTCGTCATCGCCCCTGAGCGCGTCATCGCGAAGTCGCTCGCCGCGTACGCCTCGGAGATCGGCGAGAGGTACGCCCGCACGCGCACGCGTCCGCCCTCGCGATGCGCGTACTCGGCAAAGTTCGCCTTCCCCGTCGCCCAGATGACGTACAGATCCTCGGGCACACCGCGCGCGACCCATGAATCCACCACCGCGTTCAACGCGCGCGAGCCCTGACTCCCACCGTAGATGAGCAGCACGCGCCCACCGCGCTCCGGGAATCCCCACTGCCTCCGCGCCGCCTCTCGCGATGGTCGCGGATTCGGCGGCGGCTGGATGGGGTTGCCGCTGTCGACGAACACCGTCGCGCGCCCGTGTCGCATGCGCCGCTCGGCCTCGGGGTAGCCGAGGTACACTTCTCGTGCGTAGCGGCTGAAGAAGCGCGTGGTGAGACCGGGATAGCTGTTCTGCTCCTGCACGAAGAGCGGAATCTGGTGCGTTGCCGCATACGCGAGAGCGAGCCCCGCGGCATAGCCGCCCGTGCCCACCACCGCATCAGGGCGCTCGGCCTGGATGATCTCACCCAGCCGCTTCCACGCGCTCACTCCGCCGCGAAGGGTCTTCCAGTTGCTCCACGGCTGCCGCCTGTACAGCGGATGCAGATCGAGCAACGCGAACGGGAATTCCGCCTCGGGCAGCACGTCGCGCTCGATCCCGCGCCGCGCGCCGATGAAGAACGGCGTGATGGTCGAATCCAGACGCACGAGGGCTCGCGCGATCGCGAGCCCCGGATAGAGATGGCCGCCCGTGCCACCGCCGGCGATGATGATCCTCACGTGAACCTCACGCGCACTAGGTCA
>DASVCF010000119.1:0-6650 GCA_036381735.1 Gemmatimonadaceae bacterium
CCGATGATGCCGACGGTATCGCCAGGCATCACCTCGAAGTTGATGTCCTCGAGTGCCCAGAAGCGTGCGCCGCGCTTGGCGCTCGCGCGGAACGGCCGTCGCAGCGAACCGGCAATGGCATCGCGCAACGTCGTATATCTGGCCGTCGGGTCGTAGAGGCGATACTGCTTGTATAGATGCTCTACGCGAATCGCGGGTCGTAGGCTCATCGTGAGTCAGTCCCAGGTGGTCACAGCGAGTGCAAGATTGACCCACTGCCAGATGAAGAAGCTGTTGTCGCCCTCGCCGGCCCGATAACGCGCCCATTCGGACAGCACGGCATCGCGGTCGAGCCACGCGCGGCATGCGCCCGCGGTCGCGTTGTCGATGCGCTCTTGCGCCCACTCCGCGAGCGGCCCCCGCAACCACTCCCGCTGCGGCGTCTGCAACGGCCGCTTGGGCGCTTCCACGACGCCCTGCGGGAGCAGCCGCTGCACCATCTCGCGCACGAGCCACTTGCCCGTGTCGCCCTGAATTTTCCGCTCGCGCGGCTGCCGGAATGCGAGCTCGAACAACCGATGATCCAGAAACGGTTCGCGCAGCTCCGTGGACGCGCGCATCGAGACGCGGTCGTTGTACCGCAGCGCGCGCGGAATCTTCGTGCAGCACGCGTCCCGGTACTGCAGGTTGCGAAGCGCGTCCGGAAACGGCGTGGGCAGCTCGGCGTCTCGAGCGAGTGCGGCGAACTCGGGCGTGAGACACTCGGGTCGCGTCGGCGCGCTCGTCGTCCCCTGGACGATGGCCGCGCTGCTCGCGCCATCCGCGCCATTCGCGCGCCGATAGTAGTCGTAGCCCGCCCACTGCTCATCCATCCCCTGCCCATCGAGCAGCACGATCACGCCGCGCGCGCGCGCCTCCTCGAACAGTCGAGCATACGCGAGCGTCGGGATGCCGCCGAACGGCTCGTCCTGATGCGCCTGAACGGATGCGGCTAAAGCTGGCACGTCCTCGGGCGAGAGCCGACAGGTGACGAGCGGATGCCGAGTGCGCGCGAGCATCTGCTCCACCCAGGGCAGCTCGTCGTACGCGGGATCACCCGTGACGAACGTGAACGCCGTCACGCCGCTGTCGGCGCCCTGCGTCTCCTGCACGAGTGCCAACAGCGTGGAGGAATCGAGGCCGCCGCTCAGGTTGATGCCGACCGGCACGTCCGACCGGAACCGGAGTCGGATGCTGTCGACCAGGAGCGCGTGATACTCCTCGATCGTGTCGGCGAGCGACGCGTCGCTGAACTTCGCTCCGACGCGCTCGGCGAGGTCGTACCACTTCGCGATGCGGAGCTGCCCGTCGCGCCACGTGAGCTTGTGTCCCGCGGGAAGCGCCTGCACACCGCGCCAGAACGTGCGCGCCGTGTGCTCATGGATGCCATGCACGAGGTACGTGGCCCACGTCACCTCGTCCGGCTCCATCGGGACGCCGCCAGTCCGCAGCGTCCCGATCTCGCTCGCGATCGCCAGCGACCCATCCGGTCGCTGGTGGTAGTACATGGGCTTCACCCCGAACCGATCCCGCGCGGCGAACAGCCGCTGCTCGCGCGTGTCCCAGATCAGGAACGCGAACATCCCGACGAACCGGTCGAGGCACGCCTCGCCCCACCGCTCGTATGCGGCGAGGACGACTTCGGTGTCGGACCGACTGCGGAACGGATAGTCGTGCAGCTCCGCGCGCAGCTCGAGATAGTTGTAGATCTCGCCGTTGAACACGATGCACAGCCGTCCGTCGTGGCTGAACATCGGCTGCGCGCCGGCGTCCGAGAGATCGATGATGCTCAGCCGATTGTGCCCGAGCGCGGCGAGTCCGCTGGGGTCGGCGTAGGTGCCGCTCGCGTCGGGGCCGCGATGCCGCTGTCTCGCGATCATCGCATCGAGCTGTGCGGGCTCCCACCCGCGGCCGAAGAGGCCGGCAATGCCGCACATGCTACGCGCGACTCCCGGCGCCGCACTCCACCCCGCTCACCAACGCCTCCGCCCGCGCCCAGTCGCTCGGATCGTCGATGTTCACCGACCACTCCGCATCCACCACGTAGCCGAGCGTCCGGCGGCCGTACAGGCTGTCCTCGCGCATGACGACCTCGCACCGCGCGACGTACACCGACCCTTCACGGTGATACGCCGCCGGCAGCGCTTGCCGCCGGGGGATGGGCTGCGGCTCGCCGGTGCTCAGCTTCAGCTCGCCATCCGTCGTCCGGAAATACACCCAGTGCGGGTTGTACTCGGCAGGCACGGGGAGCACCGTCATGACCGCGTCCGCGCCGCTCGTCTCCAGCAGCTCGATGCACCCGTCGATCTGCGCGGACGTGCGCATAGGGTTCGTGGGCTGCAGCAGACACACGGCGTCGTACAGCGTGTCCTCCGCCTCCACCGCGCCGATGGCGTGCTGCACGACGGGGAGCATCGGCGTGTCGTCGCGCGCGAGCTCGACCGGTCGGATGAAGGGCACGTCGAGCCCGCACTGCCGTCCGACTTCCGCGATCTCCTCGTCGTCGGTGCTCAGGATCACGCGCGTGATCCGCGATGCGTTGAGCGCCGCCTCCGCCGTGTACTGCAGCAGCGGCTTTCCCGCGAGCAGTCGCACGTTCTTCCGCGGCACCCCCTTCGATCCGCCGCGCGCCGGAACCACGCCGAGCACGCGCATCAGTACGCCAACCTCTTCTCGATGTGCAGCGGCTCGTTCGCCAGCAGCTCGGCGATCCGCTCCCCCGCGTGTCCGTCCCCGTACAGTGGATCGCTCGGGTACGTCCCGTTCGAGAGATGCTGCTCGATCCCGCCGATGATCTCCGCGCGGTCGTAGTCCACGTCGATCACGTTCATCCCGCGGTCGCGACCCGCCTGCCGGCTGCCGATGTTCACCACCGGCACGCCGAGGAAGGAGCACTCGCGCACGCCCACGCTCGAGTTGCCCACCAGACACTTCGCGTTGCACAGCAGCCGCAGGAAGTCCGTCGGCTTCATGTTCTTGAAGAAGTGCATCTGCTGCGGGCGCTCGGTCTCGCGATAGGTGCGGATGGCGCCCGAGGTGCCGTCGGCGCCCGCGTCCACGTTCGGCCAGAACCAGAGCACGGGGAGGCCGATCTCGTTCACCGCGCGCAGCGTCTCGAAGGTGTGCGCGCGCGCCTGCTGGTACTCGGTGGTCACCGGATGCTGCATCACCACCAGGTAGCCATCGCTCAGATCGAGCTTCGGGCCTACGCCGCCGTACTTCTCGAACGGGTTGAAGTCGAGCTCGCGGCTGCACGCGACCTGCGCCGCGATGTCGATCGATGGGCACCCGGTCACGTACACCGTCTCGGGGCACTCGCCCATGCGGATCACGCGCTCCGCCGCCTTGTCGCACGACACGAAGTGCAGGTCGGCCAGCTTGGTCACGGCGTGGCGCACCTTCTCGTCGATCGACCCCGTGACTTCGCCCCCCTGCACGTGGGCCAGCGGGATGTTCATGTAGCTCGCCGCGATGGCGGTGGCGATCGTCTCGAAGCGGTCGGCGATGCTCACCACCACGTCGGGACGCAGGTTGTCGAACACCGTGGTGAGCTCCATGAGCCCGATCCCGGTGGTCTTCGCCATCGCGGCCAGGTGCTCGCCCTCGAGCACCATGTGCACGCGCGCCGAGGTCCGGAAGCCGTCGGCGGAGATGAAGTCCACCGCGTTCCCGTACCGGTCGAGCAGCGCGGACGCGGCCACCACGAGCTGGAGCTCGAGGTCCGGGTGCGCTTCGATGGCCTGCAACGCGGTCTTGATGCGGCTGTAGCTCGGCCGCGCGGTGACCACCACACACACCTTGCGCATCAGTCGCACCTCGCGAGGTCGGCGTCGCACAACAGCTCGTCGGCTTCGATCTCGCGGACCACGCGGGCGCCGATGAGCTCGGGGAGTCGCGCCGCGGGGATCCCGGTGCCGGGCTTCTTCGCCGCCAGATGCTCGGCGCGCAGCACGGTGCCCGCGGGGATGCCGACGCGCGCGACGACGCTCTTGGTGAACAGGTCGCGCAGCGGCGCCATCTCCCCGCTCACGCGGTTCTTGTCCACGGGGTGCGCGAGCATCGTCTCGATGAACCGCACACCTCCAACGAGCTGCGCGAGCTCGCCGGTCGTGATGGACGCGGGCACATCAGGTCCGAACATCTCGCGGCTCAACGTGACGTGGATTTCGAGTACCTGCGCGCCGAGCGTCGCCGCAGCGAGTCCGGGGTAGATCGTCCCGGAGTGATCGGAGAGTCCGACCGCACAGTCGTACCGCTCACGGAAGGCACCGAGCAGGTTGATCCCGATGCGCTCGGGCGGGCAGGGATAGGCTGTGGTGCACTGCAGCACGGCGACGGGAATGCGCGCCGCGCTCACGCGCTCCACCGCGTGATCGATCTCGCTCACGTCGCTCATCCCCGTGGAGAGGATGACCGGCCGCCGCGTCTCGATGATGCGCTCGAGCATCGGCGCGTTGGTCACTTCACCCGACGCGATCTTCCACGCGGCCACGCCCACGCGCTCCAGCAGCTCCACGGCATCGAGCGAAAAGGGGGAGCTGAGGAACAGGAGACCGCGCTCGTGCGCGTGCCGCGCGAGCCCGTGCCACTGCTCCTCGGTGAACTCCATGCGCTTCCAGTAGTCGTAGCGCGTGGCGTCCTGCCGGCTGAACTTCACGCGCCACGGCTCGCCCGGCGTGCTCTCCGCGGATGCGATGTGCGTCTGGAACTTCACCGCGTCCGCGCCCGCGTCGGCGATCGCGTCGATGAAGGCGTGTGCGAGCCCGAGGCTGCCGTCGTGCGCCTGCGCCACCTCGCCAATGACCAGGCAGCCGCCGACGGTATCGCCGAGGCCCGCCTGTTTGCGGAGCAGCGCGCGGAGGGACGGAGAGGAGGTCGGCATGGGTCAGACGACGTCCGCGAAGGTCTTTTCCATGCGCCGGAAGTAGAACGCGCCGCTCACGAGGAGCACGAGCGCGGCGATGGACGAGGCGACCACCATCGCATCCGGCGCGTCGCCGGAGCCGAGGAGCGCCCAGCGAAAGCCTTCGACCACGCCGACCATCGGGTTGAGCCCGTACACCGTGCGCCACGCGCCGTGGAGCAGGCTGCTCGGGTACGCGACCGGCGTCGCGAACATCCAGAATTGCGTGAGGAAGGGGACGACGTACTTCACGTCGCGGAACTGCACGTTCATCGCCGAGAGCCAGAGCCCCGCGCCGAGCGACGTCGCGAGCGCGAGGAGAAGGAAGAAGGGCAGCCAGAGCGTGTTGACCGTGGGCGTGATGTGGTAGAACGCCATCATCCCGAGGAGCATCACGAACGCGAGCACGAAGTCCACGACGCCCGAGAGCACCGTGGCGATCGGGATCGTGAGGCGCGGGAAGTAGACCTTCTTGATGAGGTTCTGGCTCCCGACCAAGCTGTTGGATGCCTGCGTCAGCCCCGTGGCAAAGAAGGTCCACGGCACGAGCGCGGCGTAGCTGAAGATCGGGTACGGGATGCCATCGGACGGCACCTTCGCCAGCTTCCCGAAGAAGAGGCTGAAGACGACCATCGTGAAGAACGGCTGGATGATGGCCCAGGAGGCGCCGAGCGCCGTCTGCTTGTAGCGCACCTTGATGTCGCGCCACACGAGGAAGAAGAGGAGCTCCCGGTACTCCACGAGCTCGTGCAGCCGCAGCGAGACCCAACCGCGCGATGGCTCGATCCGGGTGATCGGCAGCTCGTCCTGGGCCGACGCCGGCTCTCCCGCGGTCGGCAGGACGGTGGATTCTTGGAGACTCTGGGTGGCCATCTATGCGGTAGGAATGCGGTGCAGCCCTGATGAGGAATCGCTCATGCGAGCGCCCGGGGAGGGCATCTTTCATTCCCGGTACCGCGGATGTCACACATCTCGTAAGTGGCGGTTCTGTAACGGCTTGAGCTCGCGCCGCCGATCGCCTTCAGGGGCAGCGGACGGCCACCTGTGCGGCTCCTGTTGCAGGTGTGTGCGCGCCCTGCCGCACGCCCTCGGGCGGCGGATCGTCGCAAGAGGAGCCGCGGCTCCGAAGCCGCGACTGGCACCGCATGTGCGTAGAGATCGGGTCTCACCTACACAGGATGCCCCGATGCCGGACCCCATTGGCCACTGCATCTTCTGCGACATCATCCATGGTGCCGCGGAAGTCTCGATCTGCTACGAGGACGCGACCGCGCTTGCGTTCATGGACATCCAGCCCGTGAACAACGGGCACACGCTCGTGGTCCCGCGGGAACACTTCGAGTCGTTCAACGACCTCCCTGCCGATATCGCGGCGCATCTGTTCGAGGTCGCGATGCAGCTCGCGCCCGTGATCCGGAAGGTGTCGGGTGCCGAGGGGATGAACCTGGTGGTGTCGAGCGGTGAGGCGGCGGGGCAGGACGTCTACCATTTCCACGTCCACCTGATCCCGCGCCGCGCGGGCGACGGCTTCGATGTCCAGCTCCCCTTCGGCGGCTCCGAGATGCCCGATCGCACGGTGCTCGATGCGATGGCAGCCCAGATCATCGCCGTGCTGCGCGACCCGATGCGCGCCAGGCGTCGGGGCGTGGAGAGTAGGGCGGTGGCCTGACGACAGCGGTCGTCAGTCGTCAGATCAAAGGGGGTCAGGTTAGATTGATCGGCCCGATCA
>DASVCF010000120.1:0-10700 GCA_036381735.1 Gemmatimonadaceae bacterium
GAATCTCGGCCCAAGCACGAGATTCCTCGCTGCGCTTCGGAATGACAGGGGGCGCGGACCCCGCGCCTTCCCGTGCGCGGAGCACTAACTTTCGCGCATGACGCTCTGGATCATCTCCGCCCTGGTGGGGCTCGCGCTGGCCGGGCTTCTCTATGGGTGGCGCGATCCGCGTGGCGCCGCGCGGGCGGCACCGCTCATCGTGCTCCGGGCCATCGCGTTCACGGTGCTCGTGGCGCTCATCCTCGATGCGCCTGCGGGGCCCGCCCATCCGAGCCCGCCGCTCGTCGCTCTCGATGCGTCACAGAGTTGGATGCGCGCGGGCGACAGCGCGAGCTGGCGGCATGCGGTGCAGGAGGCGCGTACGACGGCGCGCGACTCGCTGCTCCTGTTCGGCGATTCCGTCCGCCGCACGCGCGTGCCATCGCTCCCCACAGACGCGGCCACACGCGTCCAGCCGCTCGTCGATAACGCCCTCGGTGCGGGCCGGCCGCTGGTGCTGATCACGGATGGCGTGATCGACGATCCGGCGGCGCTGCGCACGCTCCCCTCGGGCTCGCGCGTCGATGTGGTGCAGGGATCGCCGCGCCGCGACGTGGCGGTCGTGTCGCTCGACGCGCCACGCGCGGCCGTGAGTGGCGACACGCTCGATGTGCGCGTGATGATCCGCAACGGCGCCACGACATCGCCCGGCGGTACGCTCACGATGCTCGCCGGCTCGCGCCAGCTCGCGTCAGTGCCCATTGATACGCTCGCGCCGTTCGCCGATCGGAGCGTGAGCGTGCGCGTCCCCTTCACCGCGCCGCCGGGACCGACGATCTTCGCCGCGGCCGTCACCGTGCCTGGCGATGTGGAGCATCGCAACGACACCGTGTCCGTGCCGCTCGATGTGTCGCGCGCGGCGGGTGCGGTGCTCGTGTCCAGCTCGCCGGACTTCGATTCCCGCTTCCTGCTCCCCGTGCTCCGCGGCGCGGTGGCGCTTCCCACGCGCGCCTACTTCCGCGTCGCGCCCAATCAGTGGCGGCAGGACGGCTCGCTCGCGCCCGTGAGCGAGGCCGACGTGCGCGCGGCGTTGCGCGATGCGCCGCTGGCCATCCTGCACGGCGATACGGCGGTGTTCGGTCCGCCGCGGAGCGTAACGCACGCGTCGCTCGCGCTGCTCGCCCCACCCGCCGACACGGGCGGTGAATGGTACCCGATCGCCGCGCCGCCATCGCCGATCGCCGCGACGCTCGCGGGACTCGCCTGGGACAGCCTGCCACCGATCGATGTGGCCGCGCAGCTCCCGCACGGCGAGTGGGATGGCCTCGTGGCCGCGCGCGGACGCCAGTTCGATCGCCGCACGGCGATCACGGGCGACATCGAGAACGGCCGCCGCGTGGTGGTCATCGGCGCGTCGGGGCTGTGGCGTTGGGAGTTTCGCGGCGGCTCCGACGCCGATGCCTACGCAACGCTCTGGGGGAGCATCTTCGACTGGCTCGCCGCCGAGCGTCCGGATGTCCGTGCGGCGATCCCGGCCGAGGGGTTGGTGCGTGCCGGCCAGCGCATCCGGTGGCGACGGGGGAGCGGGAGCGATTCGGTCGTGACCGCCGTGCTCACGCGACGCGGTGATGCGGCGCGCAGCGATTCGGTGATGCTCCGCTTCGGACGGAATGGTAGTGTTGCGGAGAGCGACCCGCTGCCGCCCGGCATCTACGACGTGCGTGTGCCGCACGGCGCGGCCGTGATCGCGGTGAATGCCTCGCGCGAGCTGCTCCCCATGCCAGCCACCGTTCAGAGCGGCGCGATCGGCGGCGCGGCCGTGGCCGGCATACAACCGCTGCTTCGCGATCGCGGCTGGGCCTACTTGCTCGTGCTCGGTGTCCTGTGCGTCGAGTGGCTGGCGAGGAGGCGGAAGGGGTTGCGATAGTGAGAGAATCGAGAGGAACCGTGAGCTTTGTGCTCTGAGCTTTAAGCTATGAGTAGCTATGAGTGGAGGCTATGAGCCCGACCATCCCGGGAGCCTCGAGCTCACAACCCACTCACAGCCCAGAGCTCACAGCTCAGAGCTCACAACTCACAGCTCCCTCTCCGCGCGACTAACTTTCCTCTATGGCTCGCATACTACGACGCGCGGGGGACGTGCCGCGCCGCTCCCTCTGGCAGCGAATCAAGGACGTCGCGCTCATGGACGTGGGCGTGCTCGCGCGCGGCGGCGTGTCGGCGGGGTCGCTCGAACAGATCGAGGAGCTGCTGCTCGAGGCGGACTTCGGAGTGCCCGCCACGCTGCGGCTGGTGGCCGAAGTCGAGCAGCGCGCCGCACGCGGTCAGGTGAAGACGCAGGACGAATTTCTCGCCGCGCTGCAGGAGGGTGTCGAGCGGACACTGCGGGCGGGGAACAGTGATGCATCGATGGCGACGGCCGCGTCGCCGCCGACCGTGGTGCTCGTCGTCGGCGTGAACGGGGCGGGGAAGACGACGTTCATCGGCAAGCTGTCCGCGCGCTATCGCAAGGAAGGGAAGCGCGTCCTGCTCGCGGCGGGCGACACCTATCGGGCTGGCGCGATCGACCAGCTCCGCGTGTGGGCGGAGCGTACCGGCGCGCAGTTCGTCGGGAACAGGCCGGGGACCGATCCCGCCGCCGTCGCGTTCGACGCGATCGATGCAGCCGTCGCCCGTGGTATGGATGTGGTGATCATTGATACGGCCGGCCGGCTGCACACGCAGGACCATCTGATGACGGAACTGCAGAAGGTGGCGCGCGTGATCGCGAAGCGCCTTCCCGGCGCGCCGCACGAGACGCTGATCGTCCTCGACGGCACGATCGGCCAGAACGCGCTCGCGCAGGCGAAATCGTTCGCGGCCGCGGTGCCTCTCACCGGCATCGTCGTCACGAAGGTGGACAGCACCGCCCGCGGCGGCATCGTCGTCGCCGTGCACGAGGCGCTCGACGTCCCGGTGAAGTTCGTGGGAGTCGGCGAGCAGCCCGAGGACCTCGTGCCGTTCGACGCGGGCGAGTACGCGGAGGAGGTGTTGAGTGCAGAATGAGTTCCGGGTGGTGAGTTCTGAGTTCTGAGCTTTGGGTTGTGAGTACGCTCGTGCTCAGAGCCCACTCATAACCCAAGACCCACCACCCACAACACACAGCCCGTGCCCCTCCTCTCCCTCTCCACCCCCGTCACCTACCTCAAAGGCGTCGGCCCGCGGCGCGCGGAGGCGTTGCGGCGGCTGCACGTGCTGACGGCGGGGGATCTGCTGCATCACCTCCCGCATCGCTACGAGGACGCGAGCACGGTCGCGCCGATCGCGTCGCTCGAGCCGGGGATGCAGGCGACGGTGATCGGCACCGTCATCTCGAAGGGGATCATCCCCACGCGGAAGGGACTGCGCATCTTCCAGGCGGTGGTGCGCGACGACACGGGAATGATCGAGGTCTCGTGGCCGGGGCAGCCCTACCTCGATCGCACGGTGAGCAAGGGCGACATGCTCCTCCTCACCGGACCCGTGCGCTTCTTTCACGGCCGGCAGCTGCAGCCGCGCGAGTTCGTCAACCTGGGCGACAGCGAGGAAGGGACGAGCGGCGGGCGCGTGCTCTCCGTGTATCCCGCCACCGAAGGGCTGTCGTTCAAGATCATCCGTTCGCTCATCGACACGCACCTCGACGCGCTCCTGCCGCTGGTCACGGAGTATCTGCCCGCGGAGGTGCTGCATCGCGCTGGTGTCCCGCCGCTCCCCGATGCGCTCCGCGCGGTGCATCGTCCGTCGTCCATCGCCGAGGCGATGCACGGGCGCGCTCGGCTCGCGTTCGAGGAGCTGCTGTTCGTGCAGATCCTGCACGCGCGTGCCAAGCATCTCGCGCGTGAGCGGCGCGACGGCATCCGCTTCATCAATCGGCGCGAGCTGACGTCGCGGCTCAAGGCGTCGCTCCCCTTCGAGCTCACCGGTGCGCAGGTGCGCGCCATGCGCGAGATCGTCGCCGACATGTGCGGCGACCAGCGCATGCACCGGCTGCTGCAGGGCGATGTCGGCAGTGGCAAGACCATCGTCGCGCTCTTCGCCGCGCTGCTTGCGGTGGAGAATGGCTTTCAGGCGGCGATCATGGCGCCCACCGAGCTCCTTGCCGAGCAGCACGCGCGCACGTTCGAGCGACTGCTCGCACCGCTCGACATGCGCCCCGTGCTCGTGACCGGGAGCCAGAGCGCGCGCGAGCGCAAGGAGTCGGCGGCGCGCCTCGCGAGCGGCGCGCCGCTCATCGCCGTCGGCACTCACGCGTTGGTGCAGGACGCGACCACGTTTGGCCGGCTCGGCTTCGTCGCGATCGACGAGCAGCATCGCTTCGGCGTCGAACAGCGCGCGGCGCTCGGCGCGAAGGGGACGCGCCCGGATGTCCTCCTCATGAGCGCCACGCCGATTCCGCGCTCGCTCGCGCTCACGATGTACGGCGACCTCGACTTGAGCGTGCTCGACGAGCGGCCGCCGGGGCGCAAGCCGGTGAAGACCGCGCTGCGCCCCGAATCATCGCGCGAGCGGATCCTCGCCTTCGTGGATCGCGAGCTCGAGCGCGGGCGGCAGGCGTACATCGTCTATCCGGTGATCGAGGAGTCGGAGAAGACGGATCTCAAGGCGGCGACCACGATGTTCGCGGAACTCGCCGAAGGCCCATTCGCGCGGCGGCGTGTCGCACTGCTGCACGGACGACTCCCCGCCGACGAGCGCGACGACATCATGCGCCGCTTCCGGGATCACGAGGTCGACGTCCTCGTGGCGACGACCGTGATCGAAGTGGGGATCGACATCGCGAACGCGACGGTGATGCTCATCGAGCACCCCGAGCGATTCGGTCTCTCGCAGCTGCATCAGCTGCGCGGCCGCGTGGGGCGCGGCGCGGATGAGTCGTACTGCATCCTGCTCGGTGACGTGAGCCCGGATGCCGGCGAGCGGCTGCGCGTGTTCGTGGGGACCGAGGACGGCTTCGAGATCGCGCGCGCCGACCTGCACCTGCGCGGGATGGGCGATCTGTTCGGCGAGCGGCAGAGCGGCGTCCCCACCTTCAAGGTCGCCGATCCGCTCAAGGATGAAGCGCTGAACCTCCTCGCGCAGCAGGAAGCCGCCGCCCTCCTTGCCAGCGACCCCGACCTCGCGCTCCCTGCCCACGCCGGCATCCGCGCGGCGCTGTCGGACCGCTATGCACGGGCGCTGGAGCTGTTCAGGATCGGGTGAGAGAAGTGAGTCAGTGGGTCAGTCGGTCAGTGAGTCAGAAGAAGCCTGTAGGGTGAGTGTGTCATCCCGAGCGCCTGTGTCATCCCGAGCGGAGCGAGGGATCTCGTAGTGTCAGCGAGATCCCTCGCTCCCGCTCGGGATGACCGTTGCGTGCGAGACCCCTCGCTGACGCTCGGGATCACAGTCGTACGCGCCGTTCCTGACTCACTGACTCACTGACTCACTGACTCACTGACCCACTGACTCACTCCGCTCACTGCCCATCCGGCTTCGGGGCCGCGAGCCGCTTCTTGATCCGCTCCAGCTCGGCGTTCGTCTTGTCGAGCTGATCCTTGAGGTGCTGGTTGTCCTTCTGCAGCTCCAGCATGCGTGCGAGCATCGTCGGGAGCGGCTTGACGACCGTGTCGGCGGGCGAGTTCACGATGAGCAGCCCCGAGCGGCTCAGCGAGTCCAGGCTGAGCGCGATGCGGCGCAGCACCTGTGCCTCCTCGCGGTGCGGAGCGCTGCTGCCGTCGAGGAGGTACGCGTCGAGCGCCTTCACCGCGGAGCCGGTGTTCTGGTTGTGGTTCGCCGGATCCAGGAAGAACAGTGCGCGCCAGTAGAGCGTTTCGCGCGATTCGGGCGAACCCGGATGACGCTGCGCGAATACGGTCAGCTCCTGCTCCGCATCCGCGTAGCGCCCGCCGGCTACGGCCTTCTGTGCGGCGGCGATGGTGGGTGCCCAATCGCGCTCCGGCGCCGGCGCGGTGCGCGGTTGGTGCGAGATCGAGGCGCACGCCGCGGCGGCGACGGCGACCCCAAAGACGATGCTGTGCGTTCTCACGCCGTGATGCTCATGGTGGGCTCGATGCGCATGCGATACGGCGCACGCGCAGCCACGCTCACGGGGAGCGTGATGTAGAAGGTGGTACCGCTTCCCACGGAGCTCTCCACGGAGATCGTGCCGTGATGCGCGGTGACGATCTGGCGCGCGATGGCCAGCCCCAGCCCCGTCCCCTCCTGCGCGGCGGACGCTTGATTGTCCGCCTGGTAGAACTTCTCGAAGATGCGCGGCAGCTGCTGCGGCGGGATGCCGGCGCCCGTGTCGCGCACGGTGAGGTGCACTTCATCGTCGCCCCCTTCGGCCAGCAGCTCGATCGTTCCCCCGCGCCCCGTGAACTTGAACGCATTCGAGAGGAGATTGCCGAGCACTTCATTGATGCGGTCCGCATCCCAGTACACTTCAGTCGGCAGTGTGCCTGCGCGCACCACGTTGAAATCGACGCCGCGCTGCAGCGAGAGCACGCGGAACGCGTCTTCGAGCTCCTCGAGGAAGCGCTCGAAGTTCGTGGCTCGCACCTCGAGCTTGCCGCCGCCCGCCTCGAAGCGGCCGATGTCGAGCAGTTGGTGCACGAGGCGCGACAGCGACTGTGTCTGCGAATCGATGGTCCTGAGGATCTCGCGCTGCCGCTCGGACACCGTCCCGTACACCCCTTCGTCCACCAGCTGCAGATAGCCCAGGATCACGTTGATCGGCGTCTTCAGCTCGTGCGAGGCGATCGAGATGAACTCGGCCTTGAGCCGGTCGAGCTGCGCCAGCTGTTTGGCCATCGTCTGGAAGCTGGACGCGAGCCGCCCGAACTCGTCGCGCCGCTCCGGCGACACCGATAGACGATAGCTGAAGTTGCCGTCCGACACCGCCGCCATCCCAGCCTCGAGATCACGGACCGGGCGGCTGATCGTGCGCCACAGCGCGATCGCAATGATGAGCGCCACGAGTCCCGCGACCGCGAACGAGAGGACGGCCGCGTTGCGTGCACGCACCGTCTCTTCCGTGGCGAGCTCCACGCGGTCGCTCGTTCGGAGTCTGAGCGCGTGCTCGGCCGCCGACAGCACGCGCTCGGCGTCGCCGATGGCCGGGATGAGCTCATGGCTCGAGATCGAATCGGCGATCGACGCCTGGAGATGCGCCGCCGCCGCGTACTCGATGGGCGTGTAGCGGGCGACCTGACCAATCGCGTCGCCGATATCCGTGGCCGCGTTGCCGAGATCGTAGGTGCGGAGCGAATCCGCCATCGCGGAGAGACTCGCGAGCTGCGCCTGCATGTTCGCGAGGCTCGAGTCCTTGTGGACGAAGAGGAGTGCGACCTCGAGCCGGCGCAATTCGTCCGTGGACGAGCGCATGCGATTGAGCAGCAGCGATGCCGCGAACTCGCGGTTCCGCAACTCCGTCGTGATGCGGTGCAGATGGCCCAGCGACCGCAATGCCAAGCCCAGCGGGATCAGCAGGATGATGGCGATCGACAACAGGCCGACGGCCAGCTTGGAGCGAATCGTCACGTCAGCCGACAATCCTCCAGGCAGGCCGGCGCCTCGCGCGCGGCGTCAGAGTGGCCGGGACGACGTGCGGCATCCGTCCCAGCGGATCGAGCGTTCCTGTCAGTACATGCCAAGGGCTGATCACCCGCGTCGATGATAGACGTCCAACGAAGGTCGCGGCGTTGCGAGGTCGTCGGGAGGGAATCTACAACGAGAGCCCCCGCATTTCCGAGGGATCTCTGGCTCGCGTCATCCCGGGCGCAGCGCCTGCGATCCCGAGCGCAGCGCCTGTCATCCCGAGCGCAGCGCCGGTCATCCCGAGCACAGCGAGGGATCTCCTGGGATCGGACCGGGATTCCTCGCTGACGCTCGGGATGACACCGAGCCGAGATGCCTCGCCGCGCTCGGAATGACGACTGCCCCCGCCCGATGTGCAACGAGTGCGTCGTCCGGTGCGCTGTGTCAAGTGGGAGGCGCGCGAGACGATACGTCCGCGCGCCTCCCGTGTTGACAGCACTCTCCGCCTTCCCTAGCTTGCGCGCCACTGCCGTAACCCCTCCAATTCGCAATGACCGTCCCAACTGAACGCATCGCCGATCTGAGCGGCCACGTGGGTGAGACCGTGACCGTACGCGGCTGGGTGACCCATCTCCGCTCGCAGGGGAAGGTCGCCTTCGTGGTGATCCGAGACGGAAGCGGCACGCTGCAGTGCGTGCTCGTCAAGAACGCGGTGCCCGCACAGGCGTGGGAGCGCTTCGCTCAGCTGACCGTCGAGACATCCGTGGCCGTCACCGGTGGCGTCCGCGCCGAACCGCGCGCGCCCGGTGGCTACGAGCTCTCCGTGTCGGATCTCGAGATCGTCGGCCCGAGTCCGGTCGACTATCCGATCCAGCCCAAGGAGCACGGCATCGACTTCCTCCTCGACCATCGGCACCTGTGGCTGCGCAGTCCACGCCAGCGCGCCATCGCGCTCGTGCGGAATGAGGTGGAGCAGGCGATCCAGGATTTCTTCTACGAACGCGGCTACGTGCGTGTCGACACGCCCATCCTCACCGCCGCGATTGGCGAGCGATCGGGGCTGTTCGCCACCGAGTACTTCGACGAGGGGAACGCCTACCTCGCGCAGACGGGGCAGCTCTACGGCGAAGCCGCGGCCGCGGCGTTCGGGAAGATCTACACCTTCGGGCCGACCTTCCGCGCTGAGAAGTCGAAGACGCGACGGCATCTCACCGAGTTCTGGATGATCGAGCCCGAGATGGCGTGGGTCGACTCGGATGGGAACATGCGGGTGCAAGAGGAGTTCGTCTCCTATCTGGTGCGGCGCTGCATCGATCGCCGCGCGGCCGAGCTGGAGCTGCTGGAACGTGATACGAGTGTGCTGCAGCGCGTGGTGCCGCCCTTCCCGCGTCTCGACTACACCGATGCCGTCGCGCTGCTGCAGAAGAAGGGGAGTGCGATCAAGTGGGGCGAGGACCTGGGCGCCGAGGATGAGGCGCTCATCGTCGCGGAGTACGACCGGCCCGTCTTCGTCTTCAATTACCCCAAGGAAGCGAAGGCGTTCTACATGAAGGAGAACCCGGCCGATCCGCGGACCGTGCTGTGCGACGACCTGCTCGCACCCGAGGGATACGGCGAGATCATTGGTGGCAGCCAGCGCGAGGATGACTACGACAAGCTCGTCGCGCGAATCAAGTCGGAAGGACTCCCACTCGAAGCCTACGGCTGGTATCTCGATCTGCGCAAGTACGGAACGTTCGTGCATTCGGGCTTCGGCCTGGGGCTCGAGCGGACCGTCGCGTGGATCTGTGGCATTCCGCACATTCGCGAGGTGATCGCATTCCCTCGCCTGATGAACCGGCTGACGCCGTAGCGTTTTCGAGCCGCATGGCCAGCCGCGCGGCGCCGGTCACTCCGCTGCCGCCCTCCGATCCGTACGCTGCACTCCGGATTCGCGATTTCCGTCTCTACGTCCTGGGCAATCTCGTCGGGACGATCGGGATGGAGATGGTGACCGTGGCGGTCGGATGGGATCTGTACGAGCGGACGGGCTCGGCGCTCGCGCTCGGCGGCGTCGGGCTCGCGCAGGTGCTGCCCGTGTTCCTGCTCACCCTTCCAGCTGGACACGTGAGCGATCGGTTCGATCGCCGACGTCTGCTCATCGTGTCGCAGCTCGTGCTCGCGGTCGCGTTCCTCGGGCTGGCGACGACATCGCTCCTGCACGGCTCGATCGCGTTCATCTACGCGGGGCTCGTGGTGGCCGGCATCGGCCGCGCGTTCCAGGGGCCGGCGAAGGACGCGCTGAGCCCGCAGCTCGTGCCGCCCGCTCTCTTTCCAAACGCCGCGACGTGGCGCAGCACCTCGTGGCAGCTCGCTGCCGTGCTCGGCCCCGGTGCTGGTGGTGTGGTGATCGGCGCCACGCATCACGCGATGCCGGCCTACGCGCTCGCGGCGCTGGGAGAACTGGCGTTCGCGGGGCTCATCACACCCGTGAAGCCGCGCCCCTTCATCCCCACCGCGCACGCGGGGATGCTCGCCACGCTGCGCGAAGGGATCCACTTTCTGCGCGAGACGCGGATCATCCTCGCCACGATCACGCTCGACATGTTCGCCGTGCTGCTCGGCGGCGCGACGATGCTCCTGCCGATCTACGCCAAGGACATTCTGCACGTGGGGCCGACCGGACTCGGCTGGCTCCTCGCCGCGCCCGCGGTCGGCGCGCTGATCATGGCCGTCCTCATGGCGCACGCGCCGCCGCTCGAGCGCGCCGGTCGATCGCTCCTGCTCGCCGTGAGCGCCTACGGCGTGGCGACCATCGCCTTCGGGCTCTCGCGGTCGTTTGCGCTCTCGCTCGCGCTCCTCGTGGTCGTCGGCGCGTTCGACATGGTGAGCGTCGTGATCCGTAACACGCTCCTACAGGTGTTGACCCCCGATGCGATGCGCGGCCGCGTCTCGGCGGTGAACGGTCTGTTCACCGGCACCTCGAACGAGCTCGGCGGCTTCGAGTCGGGCACCCTTGCTGCGGCCATCGGCCCGGTGGCCGCGGTGGTCGTCGGCGGGATCGGCGCACTGTGTGTCGTCGCGGCGACGGCGTCGATCTGGCCGGAGATGCGGAGGTTGGGGCGATTGTGAGTTGTGGGTGGTGAGTTGTGGTTGTGAGTCCGGCTAACAGCTCGAGGTGGCCTGGGGATCAGAGGGGTCAGAGGCGA
>DASVCF010000121.1:0-6819 GCA_036381735.1 Gemmatimonadaceae bacterium
ATGAAGCTGAAGTTCAGGTTGCCGAGGTCGTGATAGACCGCGCCGCCTCCGGAGATGCGGCGCACGACGCGGATGCCGCGCTCGCTCACCACCTCGGCGTTGATCTCCTCGATGGTGTTCTGATTGCGGCCGATGATGATCGCGGGCGCGTTGATGTAGAAGAGCAGGAGATCATCATCGCCTGACGCGGTGCGGAGGACGTGCTCCTCCAGCGCGAGGTTGATGGAGGCATCGGTGATCCCGCGATTGTCGATGAAGCGCATAAGGGGCGTAGATGTAGAGTAGACTCACACGAGCGTGTCGATGCGAGAGCATGGTCATCCCGAGCGTCAGCGAGGGATCTCGCTAGTCGGCCGAGATCCCTCGCTGACGCTCGGGATGACAGTGCTGCGCTCGGGATGACAGTACTGCGCTCGGGATGACAGTGCTGCGCCTGGGATGTCAGCGTCACCGCGCGGTCGCGCCCGCGTGCTCCTGCGCCGCCGGCGCGTGCGCCCGCGGCTGATAGCTCCCGACGTCGGCGCCAAGGGAGATCGCGAGCCGGTTCCAGCCGTTGATGGTGACGATGGCCAGCGTGAGATCCGCCAGCTCCTTTTCCGTAAAGTGCTCGCGCACGCTCTCGTACAGCTCGTCGGTGACGCCCGCACTGATGAGCGTCACGGCTTCGGCCCAGGCGAGCGCTGCGCGCTCGCGCGGCGTGTAGAACGGCGCCTCGCGCCAGGCGCTCAGCACGTAGATGCGCTGCTCGGTTTCGCCGGCGGCGCGTGCGTCCTTGCTGTGCATGTCCAGGCAGTACGCGCAGCCGTTGATCTGCGACGCGCGCAGCTTCACGAGCTCGAGCAACGAGTGTTCAAGGCCAGACCCCGATGTATAGCGCTGCAGCCCGGCCATCGCCCGATAGCCGTCGGGCGCGACCTTCGTGTAGTCGATTCGTCGTGTCATCTGTTCCGCTCCTATGGATGGTTCACGATCCGTCACACTAGTCCCGATCATCGTTCAACCGAAACACACTCCGCACATCCGACAGCACCGACGCCGCCACCGTACGTCCCCGCTCGCTCCCGCGCCGGATGATGGCCATCACCTCGTCCGGCTCGCGCGCGAGGAGCGCGCGCCGCTCGCGAATGGGCGCGAGGAGCGCCTGCAACACGTCTTCGAGCCGACGCTTGATGGCGACGTCGCCGAGGCCGCCTTGGCGGTACCTGGCTTCGAGCGCCATCACCTCCTCGCGGTCCGGGTCGAACGCCTCGAGGTACGCGAACACCACGTTCCCTTCCACACGTCCCGGATCGCTCACGCGGATGTGCCCGGGATCGGTGAACATGGCGTGCACCTTCTCGTGGATCTCCTCCGGCGTGGCAGAGAGCGGGATCGCGTTCCCCAACGACTTGCTCGCCTTGCGCCCATCGACGCCCGGCAAGCGCGGCGTGTCCGAGAGCAGCGCTCGACACTCCGGGAGCACGGGGTGGCCGGCGAGATACGCCAGCCGCCGCACGATCTCGTTCGTCTGCTCGATCATCGGCAGCTGATCTTCGCCCACGGGAACGAGCGTCGCGCGGAATCCTGTGATGTCGGCCGCCTGGCTCACGGGGTAGGTGAGAAAGCCGGCGGGGATGTCGCGCGCAAAGCCGCGCAGCTCGATCTCGGCGCGCACGGTCGGATTGCGCTCGAGCCGCGCCACGGTCACGAGGTTGAGGTACAGCATCATGAGCTCGGAGAGCTCGGGGATCGCCGACTGCAGCACGATGGTCGTGTGTGCAGGGTCGATGCCGACCGCGAGATAGTCGAGCGCAACCTCGAGCAAGTTGCGGTGCACATCGGCGGCGCGACCCACGTTGTCGGTGAGCGCTTGCAGATCGGCAATGAGCAGTGTCTGGTCGTGTGCCGCTTGCAGCCGCACGCGATTGCGCAGCGAGCCGGCGTAGTGACCGAGGTGCAATGGACCGGTGGGGCGGTCGCCGGTGAGGATGGTTTCGCGCGGCGGACTCGACGGCTCGGTGTCGGGCGCGGCGGCGCGCTGGCGAGCATCGGTAGTTCTGGCAGGCGTCATGGCATGTGGTAAACGCGGGATGCGGCGCAGGTGTTCCGGCACCGCCGGAGTGGCGCGATACGGATCATCGTCCGATGCACGGGTCGTCGTACGATGCACGCACCGTCGTAGCATGCACCGATCGCCGTACGATGCGCTCGTCGCGCTCCGCGCGCCACATGCCCGCGCTACTGCGCCGTGTATCCCCCGTCGATCACCAGCTCCGAGCCCGTCATGAACTTCGATTCGTCGGACGCGAGATAGAGCACGCCGTACGCGATGTCCATGGGCTCGCCCAGATGCCCGATGGGATGCAGCGCCACGAGCGCCTGTCGCGCCTGCTCCGCGTTGCCCGAGGCCTGCACGGCGTGCTCGACCAATGGCGTCCAGATGTACCCGGGGTGCACGGAGTTCACGCGAATGTGGGAGCCGGCCTTTGCGCAGTAGAGGGCGGCCGACTTGGTGAGCAGCCGCACCGCGCCCTTGCTCGCGTTGTAGGCCGCGAGCGTCGGATCGCCGATGATTCCCTCGATGGACGACATGTTGATGATCGAGCCGCCGCCCGCCTTCCGCAGCGCGGGGATCGCGTACTTCATGCCGAGAAAGACGCCATCCAGATTGACGCGCATCAGCCGGTGCCACTCGTCGAGCGTCGCGTGCTCCACGTCGCCGGTGATGCCGATGCCCGCGTTGTTCACGACGATATCGAGCTTCCCGAACGCGCGCGTCGTCTCGCCCACGACGCGCTGCCAGTCGTCTTCGCTGCCGACATCGTGCTGGAGGAAGATCGCGCGGCCGCCGGCGCGCTCGATGCTCGAGCGTACCTCGCTCCCCGCCGTCGCGTTGACGTCCGTGAGCGCGACGGCGGCGCCCTCACGCGCCAACAGCTCGGCGCACGCCTTCCCGATCCCCATCGCGCCGCCAGTGACGAGCGCGACCTTGCCCTGCACGCGATTCATGACTCGTGTCCTCGATGTGCTTCACGTCCACTCGATCAGCCACGACCTGTGGTATCGATGGCGATACCTGGTGGCGGCGTGAGGAGCTTCGGCGACTCGTGCACGATCCGCCCGCCGAGCAGCGACGCGTAGGCGATGGTCCCCACGCTCGCCAGCGACGCGATGACCACGAGCGTTCGCAGCCACGTGGGCGGCTCCACCCGGTCATCGCGCCGCGCCTGCCACGCCCAGGTGGCGACGCTGATCACGCCGGTGGCGATGAGCACCCACAGCGCGATTTCCGACGCTTCCTCGTGCTCTTCAATCATGCTGGGCACGACGTACCACGCATGGCGCATCGTATCCGATGCCTCATCGCCGGTGAGGAATGCCGGGTAGACGCTCAGCCCCGCGAAGGTGAGCGAGGCCAGCGCGTACAGCCAGATCCCTCGCCGGTGCATGGCAAAGGCGGCGATCGCCGCGGCCGCACCCATTACCGAGAGAATGATGGGGAAGTGATTGATGAGCGTGTGTAAATAGGGCCAGTTCATGGTATCTCCGAGTGACCGGCGAGCGCGCCGTCCGTTGTCGTCAGCCGTCGTGCCGACACTGCACGTGACGTCATCAGAAATCCCTACGTGCGAAGCAACGCGTCGCGATCGCGATCGGCGCGACCATCCACACCGTGAGCGAGCCAATCACGACCGCCATCCCTCCACCCGCACCGAACAGCCGCTCCAGCGCGGCCCCCGCCGGCCCGAGCAGGACATCCGCGCCGAGCGCGATCAGCGCGATGGCACGCACGCCATCCAGCGGATTGAGCGAGAGTAGTGCCACCAGCCAGGGACCCGGTTGTCCATTCCCGACGATCTGCAACACCCCGATCGCCACCAGATCGTAGAGCACGGCCGCCGCGAACCAGAGCGCGAGTGCCCAGGCGACGGCGGCGGTGCGACGGCGCGTGAGCACGCCCACCAGCACGCCGACGCCCACTCCAACAATGCCCACCGCCGTGGCGCCGAGTGCGACGAGCACGTAGCCCGCGATCCCGTCGGCGCCCGCGCCCAGCACGACGACGAGCGCCGCTGCGCCGAAGCCGAGTGCCGAAACGAGGGCGAGTGCCGCGGCGAGCCCCACCGTGCGTCCGAGCAGTGCCTCCGCGCGGCCGACGGGCTGTGCGAGCAGCAGTTCGGCGCCGCCATCCTCGCCGCCGATCGCCGCCGCGCCCATGACGACGCCGAGTAGCGGGAGCACGTAGAGGGCGAGCGACGCGAGCGAGACCGCCGTGCGCATGAACCCTTGCACCACGAGCTCCCCGCTCGCGCCAAGTCCGGCGAGAGAGATGCCCGTCGTCAGAACGGTGAACAGCGCCGCGAACGCCGGCACCATGCGGCTGCGAAGCGCCGTGCGGAGCTCGTGCCGCGCGATGAGCGCGATGGCACGCATGGGTGCGGGTCTGTGTACGATGGCCGCGCGCGTGGCCTCGTCGCCCGTCGCCTCGGGCGTCGCGGTGCATGCGACGATACTGGTAGTCATGCGATGAGCCTCGTCGTGGTGGTGCGCCGGTACGTGTCCTCGAGCCCCGGGACACCGAGTCCGCGCACGAGCTCCGCGGTCGTCCCGAGCAGCGCGAGACGACCGGCGACGAAGATGCCGATTCGATGCGCGAGGGCCGCGACTTCCGCCAGGTCGTGCGAGGAGAGCAGGACAGTGATCCCCTCGCGCTGGATGTCGGCGAGGATGTCGCGCAGCAGGAGCGCCCCGCTCGGATCGAGCGCGGCCGTGGGTTCGTCGAGCACGAGGGCCTGCGGCTCGCCGAGGAGCGCGATCGCGAGCCCGAGCCGCTGGCGCATCCCACCCGAATAGCCTTCCACGGCGCGGTCGGCCGCACCGTCGAGTGCGGTGCGTGCGAGCAATCGCTCGGTGTGGGATGGCGCCGCGCCGCGAAGCCTGGCGTAGAAGCGCAGCAGCTCGCGCGCGGTGCACCCGTCCGGGAACGCGATCCGCTGCGGGAGATAGCCGAGCCTGGCGCGGGCTGTGCGGCCATCGGTGGCGACATCGTGCCCGTCCACCGCCACGCGTCCGTGGCTCGGGCGCACGAGTCCCAGCGCGGCTTTGAGCGTCGTCGTCTTCCCGGAGCCGTTGGGCCCAATGAGGGCGAGCGTCTCGCCCTGGCGGAGCTCGAGCGTCAGGTCGTGCACCGCGAGCACGCGACCAAATTGCTTGGTGAACCCCTGATACGAGATCATGGTTGCGCGGTAGTGTGGTGTGAATGAGCCTGTGCGGCGTCGCCATGCGCGTGTGTCTCCTCGCGCGGGGATGGTGGCGACGCCGAGCTCGCGGATGCGGCGATCGTTGCCCGTGACGATGCGGAATTCCCCGCGCACGGTGCGTCCTCTGGTGGGTGCATGAGCGGTGCGGGATCCTCGACGCGGACCGCCGAGAGATCGAACACGGGGAGTGCTTCCTCCGCCCACGAGAGCGCCCGCGCCGCGAGCGTACCGCTGAACAGTTCGAGCACCGGGCGCGGCGCGGACAGCGTGGCGAACGCGTCGCCCGCGTGGTACGGCCGATCGCCCACACCATCGCCATCGAGGTCGAACACCGCGCGGTCGCCCCAGTAGTTGCCACGGCCGTTCACCGCCCACGCGTCGTCACCCGTGCCGCGTGCGCGCCGCACCGGCACGCGATTATCGACGATCGTGTTCCCCGCGAACCGGTTTCCGTCGCTCTCGTGCAGGTCGATGCCGATGCCGTTGCCGGCGATCACGTTCCCGCAGAACGTGCTCGTGACCACGCCGTCCACGAAGACGCCCACGAGATTCCCCTCGATACGGTTGCCCTGGGCGACCACCTCTTCGACGGTCTGCAGGAGGATACCGTAGGCGCGGTAGCCCACGTGGTGCGCGAAGGTGTTCTCGCGGAACGTGATGTGGTTGGAGAACATGACCGCCGCGCCGGCGGCGTTGTGCTCGAACCGGTTGCCGACGAACCGGTTGTCGTCCGAGTACATGTAGTGCAGCCCGTAGCGCACACCGGTCACCGTGTTGCCCGCGACGTCGTTGTCACTCGCGAAGGAGAAGTAGATCCCGTCGCGCGTGCCGGTGATGGTGTTGTGCTCGAGCCGGTTCGCGGTGGAGTGAAAGAGATGAATGCCGTTCCCGCGCTGCGCTTCGGGGAGCGCGGACGTGCCCGTGATGATGTTGTCGCGCACGATCGCGTGATCGCTCTCGAGCAGATAGATGCCGTGCAGCGACTGCTCGATGCGCAGCGCTTCGACGCGACAGCCGGTGCACCGCACGAGCTTCACGCCGGCGTCGTCGTGGTCGAGCGCGCGGCCGCTCCCGCGAACGGTGAGCCCGCGCACCACGACGGAATCGGCGTCCACGGTGAGCACCGTACCGGTGCGCGTGTCGCCCTCGATCGTCGCTCCCGCTTCGCCGATGAGCACGACTGGACGGTGCACCGTGAGCGCGCCGTGATACACGCCGGCCGCCACGAGCACCGTGTCACCGCGCGCCGCCCCGTCGAGGGCGGCGGCGGGGGTGACGTACGGCATGCCGGGTCCGACGAGCAACGTGTGGATGACGGCCGTCTGGGCGATCACCAGGCCGATGGTCACCATCGCCTATCTCGGCGCCCGCGCGGCCCGACGGTCGCGCACGTCGAGCCAGAGTGCGACGACGATGAGCATTGTCGCGATGAGCGGGAAGAACGTGCCCCACGAGAAGTACGAGTAGGTCGCGAACTGCGCGATCTGATTCGTGCCGATGGGGGGCGGCGTGAACGGCGGGATGTGGATGGGGGCTCGTGGATCGAGATCGTGCCCGAACTGATAGAGCCGATGAAACA
>DASVCF010000122.1:0-3088 GCA_036381735.1 Gemmatimonadaceae bacterium
GGGATCGCCCGGTGCGGCGCGCACCGTACTTTCGCCGCGCTGCATCGCGCCGAAGCGCCACGGAATCCCCAGCCGGTCGAGGGCGCGATTGGCGGCCCCGATACGAATGGGATCCGATGGCGCGACGATCAGCGCCGGAAGGCTCGTCGCGTCGTCGGCCGAGACGATGGCGACATCGTTCCCCATCGTCACGCGCTCCGCGCTCACCAGCGCGCCGATGGCGCTGCTGACGAAGGCGCCGACCGCGGGGCTCACCGAGACGGCGGGCGCCGCGCCGATCCACACCGCGAAGTGACGCACGTCATCGCCGCGCAGCTCGTCCGGCTCCAGCTCCACCGCGCCATCGATCCATCCACGCTCGGCGGGTGCCGCGTGCACCACCACTTCCGCATCCTTGTTCGCCGTGCCGCGCGCGACCGTGCGCCCCTCGAGCGCCACGCGATAGATGGCCGAGTCCGGCGTGAGGATGCGCGCCTGCACCGCGCCGTGCGGCGTCCACCGCGCCGGCGATGGATCTGCCGCCATCACCGCGTGATTGGCCGGCGGCCCCGAACGTGGGCGATACGCCAGCACACGCGTCGATCCGAACGAGAGCGGCTCGGACCAGCTCGTCGCCTGCGCATCGGTGAGGATCTCGACCTCGTGCTCCACGGTGCTCGCCGCCTTCACCAGCGCCGCGCTCTTGGTGGCCGCCGCCTCCGGATCGCCAGCGCCCGCGAGCGGCTCCGCGCGGTCGATCGCGTCGAGCACGGTTCCCTTCGAGCCACCGCGCACCACGCCATCGGCCGTCACGAGCCACAGCCGATCGCCGGCCGATGCGCGACCGACGATCGCACGCGCGCGCGCCTTCAGCTCGTCGAGCACCGGATGGCCATTCACGATGGCCGAGGTGCTCAACGAATTGTCGAGCATGATGGCAACCGCCGTCGGCGCGTGCGCGCTCCCTACCACGCGCGCCACGGGACGCGCGGCAGCGAGCGCGATGAGCAGCACCGCGGCCACACGCAGCAGCATGAGGAGCAGGTTGCGGAGCCGCAGCTTGCGACTGTTCTCCTGCTCGGCGCGCGCGAGATAGCGCACCGCGGGGAATTCGCGACGCGTGCCGATGCGGCGGCGCAGGAGATGAAGGAAGAGCGGGACCGCCGCCACCGCCGCGGCGGCGAGGAACCACGGCGCGAGAAACTCGATCACGGGAGCCGTTGCCTCGTCGCGAAGGCGCGCCGCAGCGGAACTCCGAAGGGCGCGTCGGTGAGGACCGTCTCATACGACGCACCGAGCGACGCAAACGATTGGTGCCACTCGTGAATCGCCGCGTCCACGGTGCGCCGGTACGCCGCGCGCACCTCGGCAACCGTCGCCGGCACCTCGATCGAGGTCTCCGGATCGACGAACACGGTGTCGGTGGTGATGGGCAGCTCGCGCTCGGCGGGATCGAGAATGTGCAGGACCACTACCTGGTGGCCGGCGTGGCGCAGCGCGCGCACGTTGGCCACCACGTCATCGGCGTCCATGAGGAGATCGGAGATGAGCACCACCATCCCACGCCGAGCGATCAGACGGCCGGCCTGCTCGAGCGCGTCGGACGCGCGCGACGCTCGGCCGCTCCCCGGATCATCGAGCGCGGCGACGATGCGCTTCCAGTGGCTGGTGCGCGCGCGCGGCGGGAGCGCCGTGCGGATCGCGTCGTCGAAGCGCACGAGTCCCACGGCATCGCGTTGTCTGAGGAAGAGCAGCGCGAGCGCGGCCGCGAGGCGCTCGGCGTACGCCAGCTTGGTGAGCCGCTCGGCGGCGCCGCTCCACGCCATCGAGCGGCTGACGTCCAGCACGAGGGTGCAGCGAAGGTTCGTCTCCTCCTCGTACTGCTTCACCACCCAGCGGTCGGTGCGCGCGGCGATCTTCCAGTCGAGGTAGCGCAACTCATCGCCGGGCTGGTACGGGCGATGCTCCGCGAACTCGACGGAAAAGCCCTTACGCGGCGAGCGGTGCAGGCCTGTGAGAAAGCCGTCGACCACCCACCGTGCAATGACTTCGATCCGGCCGAGGGCGGCGACCGTCGCTGGATCGAGGAGGTCGGCGCGCTGGCCCGGTGCAGCGGTACTCATTGGACCAGTGGAAGCTAGACGGGGGAGCACGGAGGGTCAATTTCACTCCCCCGCGCTCCCCACGTCGCACCAGCAGGATTCGATCGCTGACGGCGCCCGAGCTACCGGCGCTCCATTGCCGCACGCACTGCCGCCACGAAGCGCTGGGCATCCTCCGGACTGAACGACTGCAGCACCGGCTTGTGCTCCGTGCGCTGGATGTGGAACCCCGAATGCTCGTCAAACGATGCCGGCCTCGCCTTGCCGAGCACGAAGAGGGTCGGCCTCGCGCCATCACGGTAATCGAATTTGAGCGCGCCGTCCTCGTAGTGGACGTTGTCGAGATCGGCCACGGGAATCTCGATCCGCGCGTGCAGCGCGGAGCCTACCGTGCCTTTCACCATCTTGGCGATGCTCGCCCCGAAGTCGCTGCGGTGGGCATCCCTCGTCGTATCCAGGTCGTGCTGCACCTTGTTCAGCACGCTGTCGGAGAGCTTCATCCACACAGTGTCGTGCACGAGCGCCAGATCGACGCTCCCGTCGGTGGTACGGATGAGGATGTCACCGGGCCCGAGGGCGAGCGCGCTATCGGGAACGGTCGCCGCGGCGTAGCCGGGCCCGCCATCGTAACCGGCGTCGTGACGACCACAGCCGGCGAGCGCGACCAGCGCGGCGACAGGCACAGAGAGAGCAAGCAGACGCATCGTGGAGTGCATGACAGGACTCCGGAAAGGTGAGCGCTTGATGGTGCGAACCGCGGGTGTCACCCAGCGATCGCTGATGCCACAGGCTACTCTACGAGGCACACCCGGCGCAGGTGTCGTCACTCGTACAGGTCGTTCACATCCGCGGACGCGAGCTCCACCAGGAAATCCGCGATCTGCCGCGCCACGGCGTCCACGTACCGACGCCCCTTCTCCGCAGTCGCCTGCGCCGGATTGCCGACGCCCGTGTCGGCCGTCACCTGTGTCCACTGGCGCGGCGCCCACGCCCAGCCCTCCCGAAAT
>DASVCF010000123.1:0-14155 GCA_036381735.1 Gemmatimonadaceae bacterium
CTCTGACCCCTTTGATCCCGCTCATAGCTACTCACAGCTCGGAGCTCACAGCCCAAAGCTCTTCCCCCTCCCCGCATCCCGCCATTATCATCCTGCTATCCCTTCCTGAGGCCTGCATGACTGAACCGACGTCCGGGCGCACGACCAAGATCTGGCGCGATGGGCAGCTCGTGAACTGGGAAGACGCGACCATCCATGTGCTGAGCCACGTGGTGCACTACGGATCGAGCGTGTTCGAGGGAATCCGCTGCTACGAGACACCGGCCGGCCCGGCCGTATTCCGCCTGCCGGATCACATCCGGCGGCTGCACGACTCCTGCAAGATCTACCGGATGCAGCTCCGGTACAGTGTGGATACGCTCGTGCAAGCGTGCGTGGACACGGTGGCCGCGAACGAGGTCCGTCACTGCTACATCCGCCCCGTGGTGTTCCGCACGGGTGAGCAGATGGGCGTCCACCCGATTCACGTCCCCCTCGAAACGTTCATCATCGCGTGGCAGTGGGGCCGATACCTGGGCGATGATGCGCTGCAGAACGGCGTGGATGTCTGCGTCTCGAGCTGGCGCCGGCCGGCGCCGGACACGTTCCCCTCGCTCGCCAAGGCGGGCGGGAACTACCTCAACGCGCAGCTCGCGAAGATCGAGGCCAAGCACAACCATTACGTGGAAGGGATCATGCTCGACTCGTTCGGCTACGTGGCCGAAGGGAGCGGCGAGAACCTCTTCCTGGTGCGCGACGGAATCCTGTACACGGCGCCGCTCGCGGCCGGAATCTTGAACGGCATCACCCGCGACTCGGTCGTTCGCATCGCCCGCGATCTGGGCTACGAGGTCCGCGAGCAGCTGATCCCGCGTGAAATGCTGTACATTTCGGACGAGCTCTTCTTCTGC
The DNA here is from genome assembly GCA_036381735.1 of Gemmatimonadaceae bacterium. Lineage (GTDB taxonomy): Bacteria > Gemmatimonadota > Gemmatimonadetes > Gemmatimonadales > Gemmatimonadaceae > DASSNR01. The sequence continues at coordinate 891 of DASVCF010000123.1, forward strand.
GGGACGGCCGCCGAGCTCACCCCCATTCGCTCGGTGGACGGAGTGGCGGTGGGGGAAGGGAAGCCCGGACCGATCACGCTCGCGATTCAGGAGCAGTTCATGGGGATCGCGACGGGGAAGATCGATGACCGGTACGGCTGGCTGACGATGGTGCCCGATGCCGTGTCGGCGGGACGCTGAGCGAGCGATGCACCCACGGGGACGCGGGTCGCTGCTGGCGGGGTTGCGGCACTCCAGCGTCCTCGTCAGTGTAGAAAGGGAAGCGGACACCGCGCAGGGGTGGTGCCGCGGGATGTGGACGCTGTCCCGATAGCGTGAGCTCCCGCCCTGGCGACCGCGGCGGGAGTTTCTGTATGCGACGACGGAGGGTCATGTGGTCGTCGGATGTCTAGCGTTGAATGCCTCGTTCGAACCGCTGACCATGGTTCCCATGCGGCGGGCGCTCCGCCTCGTGCTCGACGGCAAGGCGGAGATCGTCGAAGCGGACTCGGAGCGCATGGTGCGCTCGGAGCGGCTCGTGATGCCGCGCCCCGCCGTGATCCGGCTGGTGAAGTTCATTCACGTGCCGCGGCGCTTCCGGCGGCAGGTGACGAACACCTTCCTCTTCGCGCGCGACCACTACCGGTGTCAGTACTGCGGGCGCACCGTGGCCGAGCTGAAGCCCCGCGAGTCGCTCACGCGCGACCATCTCATTCCGCTCTCGCGCGGCGGCACCAACGAGTGGACGAACGTCGTAGCGGCCTGCTCGCCCTGCAACACGCGCAAGGGGAACCGGATGCCGGATGAAATCGGCATGCACCCCATGACGCCGCCAGCCGAGCCGCACTTCGTCCACCTGAGCTGGGCCGTCCGCCGCCTCACGCCCATCCAGTCGAAGTACATCCGACTGTTCTACGGCGAGGAGACGCTGCACCAGTTGGAGGATCTGGAGGGCCGGGGCGTTGGAGGCGGGAAGCGGGTGAGCGCGTCGTAAGTCAGAGTGAGTCAGTGGGTCAGTGAGTCAGTGGGTCAGAAAATGCCCGCAAGGCGGGACTTGGCTCCGGAGCGTCAGCGAGCCTCGTCATCCGGGGACACTGCGTTGTCATCCCGAGCGCAGCGAGGGATCTCGGGCTGGTGAGGAGATCCCTCGCTGCGCTCGGGATGACAATTCTGCTCTCTGCTCTCTACTCTCTGCTCTCTGTCGTTCCTGACTCACCGACTCACTGACCCACTGACTCACGTCTAGCCTCCCGGCCTGAACGTCTCACTCCTCACCTCGTAGTGCCGCGACTCGCCGCCGAGTAGGCGGGTCACGAGCGTCTTTGCGCCGCGCGTGATCGCGGTGCCCGGACTCTTCTTTCCCTGCACGGCCGGACGCAGCTCGCCGCGCAGCCAGCGCTCCACCTCGTCGAGATCGTTCACCGACAGCATCTCGATGTCGAGTACGGCGTTGTAGTAGTACTTGTCGTGCCCCGCGGGCGCGCGCATCGGCGGCTGGAACGGCTGGCCGACGGCGTCCTCCACCGCGCGGAGCTCGCTGAACGTGCCGAGCGGCGTGATGGTGCTGCCGACGATCCGCGACGCCGTGTAGCGATGATCGAGCGCGTTGTAGCGCACGATCACGTCCCACTCGATCCGATCCTTGAGGTGGTCGAACCATCCGCTCGTCGACCACAGCTCCAGTCGGTAGTGCAGGCGCGCGGGGAAGCCGTTCACCAGGAGATCCTCCATCCCGCGGTCGTCGAATACGTTCGGGCTGCGCAACAGCGGCGCCTCCGTCCCTCGGCTGTCCGCCGCCGGGAGTGTGATGTCGAGGCGCGTACCGCCCTGCGCGCGCAGTGGCGGCGCGAGCAGCAGGACGAGTATGGCGGTGATAAAAGCGGTGACCCGCACGAGCTAGAAGCGGTGCCCCAACCGGATGAAGACGTTGGGCGGTTCGTGCGCATCCGACAGCGCCTTCGCCACGAACAGCCCGATGATGTCGAAGTCGAGTCCGACGCCGACGTCCGACTGAAACGTGTTGAGCGCCGGGAACGAGCTCCCGGGATACTGCAGTGTGCCGATGCGCTGGCGCCCCACGAGCCATCCGCGGCCGGCATCGGCGAAGACGACCCACGCCCCCGTGCGGTTGAAGCTGAAATTCCACCCGTGATCGGACGTGTCGTCGATGTCGCCGCGCCCGCCGATGCGGATGTGCAAGTCGCCCCGGTACTCCACCTGCGCGAGTGCGATGCGCTCGCACTCGGCGGGCATCCCTGGTGGCGGCGCATCGCCATTGCACTGCAATACGTTCGTCCCCGCGTTGGGGGCGCGGAAATCGAAGCCGGGCAGCGAGCCCGGACCGCCAAGCGACAGCCGACGCTCGAGCGGCAGATCGTCGCCGCCGAGCCAGCCCCCGAGCACGACGCGCAGGTTCAGCTGTCCCTTCGGCGACATGCGATTGTACCGTCGCACATCGAGAAAGCCGCTCATGGTCGATACGGCCCGCACCGGGTTCGTGCTCGACGACGCCGGCCGGTCGGGCGGTACGGTGGGACCGAGCCGGACCTCGGGGCTGCTCGCGTGCTCCACCTTTGCCGTGATGTACCAGCCGATCCACGGATCATCCGGGTTGTTTCGCGTATCGATGGTGAGCGCGGCGCTCGCGATGTGAAAGCGCCCCTGGTCGAGCAACGGGTTGTCGCGCCATGTCTGCGAGTTGCGAAAGAGCGTGAACGGACCGCGCGCCATGCGCGGGTCCCATTGCTCCACGCCGTATCCGAAAGTGAGCGTCGTCGCATCGTTCGGGATGAACGACACGTACCCGTCGCCGCCGCGCGTGTTGTAATAGTCGCGATAGTCGCGATGCAGCACGAACGCGGCGAGCCCCGCCTCCAGGTTGTTCAGGTGCCACCGCTCCACGGGATTCACGACGTTGAACCAGCGCCCGCCCACCGCGATCGCGCGTCCGCGGCCGAAGCGGACCTCGGCGCTCACGTCGTGTCCGAGATTCTCGTTCTTCCACGCGAACGCGTCCGCCGAGCGGATGATGCCGAACGCGTCCACGCGGACGCTGCCGAACGACGTGGTCTGCATGATGCGCGGCCCGAGCAGGACCGGCAGGCCATCCACGCGGTTGTACGTGCCGCCGGCCTTCAGCGTGAACGCGCTCGTGCTGCGCTCGCGCCGTCGCAGCCAGCGGCGCAGCCAGCTGTCCTCGGGCGCGCTCGTCTGCTGCGGATCGGCGACGACGGTATCGCCCACGAGATGGTACCGCAGCGCGGGGCGGTACCACTCCACGCGTCCGCCGATGTGTGCGTGTTCCTGCCCCTCGATCAGCCCGCCGATGATGATCAGGTCGCCGTCCACGAACGCGGTGCGGTCCAGCACGACGTCGCCGTTGATCACGATCACGCGCCCCGTGACGTGGCCGCCGATCGAGAGCGGACCGCGGAGCACCGCGACATTACCGGTCACGGTCTGCCCCATCGGGATGCGCAGCCGGCCGGTCGCGCGCACGGCGGCCGGTGCGTTGTACAGCTCGGCGGCGTCCACCGCGATGTTGTCGGGGAGCACGTGCTCGGCCCGTTCGGCCGCTGCTCGCGCCGAATCCGGTTGCTGCGCGCGCACGGCCGGCACGGTCACGACGAGCGCGACGGCGAGCACGATCATCCGCATGAGAGCACCACGAGGAACGAGAGGAGAGCGACAGACACGATGAGGAGGATGATGCGGCCCGCGACGCTCGGACGTCACGCCGCTCCGCTCGGCCCGATGCCGAGCCGCCGCATCCGACGATACAGGTTGGGGCGGTCGGTTTGCAACCGGCGCGCGGCCTCCGCGATGTTCCCCTCCGCGTCGGCGAGCGCGCGCGCGATCAGGGCGCGCTCGTAGTCGTCCAGCGCATCGCTGAGCGGGCGATCCAGGGCATCGATGGGGAGCGGGAACGTGCCGGCGCCATCGTGGCCATCCACGGAGAGGACGCTGCTCACGTCACTCACCCGGATCTCGTCCCCGCCGTGCAGGATCGCGAGCCGCTCCACGATATTGGCCAGCTCACGGACGTTCCCCGGCCATCGATAGCGCGTGAGCGCGTGCAGCGCGCCCTCGCTCCACGTGGGTGGGCGGCGCCCGGTGCGCGCGCGATGCAGCGCGGAGAAGTGATGTACGAGGGGCACGATGTCCTCCGGCCGCTCGCGCAGCGGCGGCACCGTGAGCGGGATGACGTTGAGCCGGAAGTACAGATCCTCGCGGAATCGTCCCTCGGCGACGGCGCGGCGCAGATCCATGTTCGTGGCGGCGACGATGCGGACATCCACGGGGACCGGCGTGCCGCCGCCCACGCGCTCGATCTCCCCCGCCTCGATGGCGCGCAGCAGCTTCGCCTGCGCGTCGGCGCCGAGGTCGCCGACCTCATCGAGGAACAGCGTGCCGCGGTCGGCGAGCTCGAAGCGGCCAATGCGACGCTCGGTCGCGCCGGTGAACGCGCCCTTCTCGTGCCCGAACATCTCGCTCTCGACGAGGTCGCGCGGGATCGCGGCGCAGTTCACGCGCACGAGCGGCTTGTCGCGTCGCGCGCTCCGCTCGTGGATCGCGGCCGCCACGAGCTCCTTCCCCGTACCGGATTCGCCCATGATGAGCACGCGCGCCTCCGATGGCGCCACGCGCTCGATGAGCTCGCGCACGCGGTGCATCGCGGTGCTCGATCCCACCATCTGCCCCGCGAGCCCGAAGTCCTCGCGCAGCGCGCGCGCCTCGTGTCGCGCGCGCCGCAGCTCGAGCGCCGAGCGGAGCGTGAGCACCACGCCCTCGGGCGTGAGCGGCTTCTCGAGAAAGTGGAAGGCCCCCAGCTTCGTCGCCTTCACCGCATCGCTGAGCCCGGCGCGCCCACTCATCATGACGACGGGCACATCCGGAAAGCGCTCGCGCAGGCGCGAGAGCGTCGTCATGCCGTCGAGCTCGCCGGGGATCATGAGGTCCAGAAGCACGACGTCCGGCGCGTGCTCCTCCGCGACCGCCAGCCCCGTGGGGCCGTCGGCGGCCTCGCTCACCGCGAACCCCTCGGCGGTGAGCAGCGCGCCGACCATCCGCCGGATGTTCGGCTCGTCGTCGACGATCAGGATGGCGGACATGGCCTCACGCCGTGCGGTCCGCCGGTGGTGCCACGTGCGTCATCACGCGCCGCGTTGACTACTCGCCGGCAGCGTCGTGCCGTCGCGGTTGCGCTCCGACAGCAGCTTCGTGGTGAACCGCTGCCCCTCGGAGATGCGCTCCACTTCGATGGCGATCGCGTCGATGGCGTGCTCCATGTGCTCCAGCCGTTCGGCGAGCTCATTCGGCACCCGTGGCTGCAACGACTGGCGATCCATCCGTCGGCCGAACGCCCTGGCGAGCGGGAGGCCCACGGCGATGATCGCGACCATCGAGAAAAAGCCAATCGGGACGATGACATCTGGTCCGTACACCGGTCACTCCTTGTGCATGAGTTGCTCTGTCTCGGTCACGTTCAACGGAAAGACGAAGCGTACTTCGGTCCCTTCTCCTTCGACGCTCGTCGCGTCCACGGCGCCGCCGTGCGCGAGCACCGTCTGCCGCGCGATGGCGAGCCCGAGCCCGGTGCCGCGGGGTTTGTTGGTGACGTAAGGCTCCCAGATCCGCTCCAGCACGGCGGCGGGCATCCCGCACCCGTTGTCGCGCACGCTGACCGCCGCGCCGTCGGGTTCGGTGGTGCGCGCCACGCGGACCTGCACGCGTCCGCTCCCGTCGCCGCGCGCCTCGCACGCCTCCACCGCGTTGATCAACACGTTCGCGAACGCGCGCGCGAGCGCATCGTGATGCCCGTGCACCATCGGGACATCCTCGTCCACGTCGATCGTGACGTCCATGTGCTCGGGAACGACCGCGCGCGCCGTGTAGCAGACGAGCTCCCCCAGGTCGACGTCAGCCTGCGGTCCTTCGGGAAGCTTCCCGAACTGCGAGAAGCTGCGGGCCATCTCCTCGAGCCGTCTCGACTCGGTGGCGAGCACGTCCACGACCTCGGCGAGTCGCGGGTCCACATCGCGACGCAATCGCTCGACGGCGAAGCGAATGGGCGTGAGCGGATTCTTGAGCTCGTGCGCCACTCGGCGCGCCGTCTCGCGGAACGCTTCGAGCCGCTCGGCTTCCAGCTCGCGCTCGCGCGCCGTCTCCAGCTCTCGCGCCATCTTCCGCATGCGGCGGCGCAGCACCTCGAACTCCGGAGCGCCGCGCCGCGGCGGGCCATCCGGAAGCGCCCGGCCGCGCGCGATCAGCTCGGTCCATCCCACCACCTCGTCGATCGGGCGGCTGAGCTGCCGGCTCAGGTGGCCCGCCACGCGTGAGGCGAGGAGCGCGAGCAGCGCCGTGCCCACGATGGCGAACAGCGCTACCAGCACGACCACGCGCGACATGAGGAAGTTGTAGCGGCGAGCCTGCGTGAGCGATGCGGACAACTCCTGTTCGTGCGCATCGAGCAGCGCCCGTTGATGCGCGGTGAGCGGCGCACGGCGAACCGCCGCGATGGCGCGCTGCCCGCTGAGCGCGACGTTGTCCCACGCACCGCTGCCACTGAGAACGGGGAGCGCCGAGCCGGCGAGCACGGCCCCGCCGAGCATGAGCACACTGGCGGGGACGACGGCGAAGAGCACCAGATAGAGGAGAACGCGCGTGCGGAAGCTCAGACGCTTCACAACGACTCCCTACGAGGGGTCACGATGGGAGTTTCCACCTGCGATGCCTGACAATGTAACGCGCGAGCCATCGGGACGCAGCGCGGCACGGGGGACCAGCGCGCGCGGGCATGCTCGGTGCTACGAATGATGCGACACGATTCGCAACCGATGTGGAGGTCTATGATGAGCTCAGCTGCACGCGTTCACGGGACCGGCGGCACGGATACATCCCCCGAGCACGCACTCGCCGCCGGCACGGCCGCCCCCGATTTCACTCTGCACTCGACACCGGATCAGTCGGTGAGCCTGAGTGACTTCCGTGGGCATCCGGTGATCCTCGCCTTCTATCCGGCCGACTGGAGCCCCGTGTGCAGCGATCAGATGGCGCTGTACAACGAGATCCTCCCGGAGTTCCGGCGCTACGACGCCGAGCTGATGGGGATCTCGGTGGACGGTGTCTGGTGTCATCGTGCCTTTGCCGAGGCGCGCAACCTCCACTTCCCGCTGCTCGCCGACTTCGAGCCCAAGGGCGGCGTGGCGCAAGCGTACGGTGTGTACCGGCCGGAGGATGGCACGGCGGGCCGCGCGCTCTTCGTCATCGATGACGAGGGGATCATCCGCTGGAGCTACGTGTCGCCGATCGGCGTGAACCCCGGAGCCGATGGTATTCTGGACGCGCTCGAGCACCTGCAGCCGCGGGAGGTGGCGCGATGAAAACGAGCCCTGAAAAGCCGCGGCTCACGCCACCGGCGAACGAGGACGATCACGCGCAGGGACCGACCGATGCGCCCGTCACGCTCGTGGAGTACGGCGACTACGAGTGCCCGCACTGCGGACGTGCCTACCCGATCGTGAAGGACGTGCAGGCCCGGATGGGCGACCGGCTCCGCTTCGTCTACCGGAACTTCCCGCTCACCGAATCACATCCGTTCGCCGAGCACGCCGCCGAAGCGGCGGAGGCGGCTGGTGACCAGGGCGCGTTCTGGCCGATGCACGACACGCTGTTCGAGCATCAGGACGCGCTCGACGATCAGCATCTCGTGCGCTACGCCGAGGCGCTCGGACTCGACGCACGCGACGTCGCACGCGAGATCGAGGAGGAGGCGCACTTGCAGCGCATCCGGGCCGATTTCATGAGCGGCGTGCGCAGTGGTGTGAACGGGACGCCGACGTTCTTCATCAACCGCGTCCGCTTCGATGGCGCGTGGGATAACTTGGGAGCGTTCCTGGCCGCGCTGGAAGAGGCGGCCGCGAGCGGGGCGCGCACGGAGTGAGCCCCGCGTCTTCATTCCGGCGTCGGAGCGCTCATGAAGGTTCACACCAGCTACCTCACCTTCAATACGAAGAAGCGGCAGGAGATCATCGACATCACCGAGGAAGTCGAAGCGGTTCGCGCGGCGGCGGGGATTCGTGAAGGGATGGTCCTGGTCTCCGCCATGCATATCTCGGCGTCCGTCTTCGTGAACGACCACGAGCCCGGTTTGTGGGCGGACATCCAGCAGTGGCTCGAGGAGCGCATCGCGCCGTGGGACCCCGAGTCCTACCGCCACAATCGCACCGGCGAGGACAACGCGGCCGCGCATCTGCGATCGCTCACCATAGGGCACGAGGTGATCGTCCCCGTGACCGACGGCCGTCTCGACTTCGGCCCCTGGCAACGCGTCTTCTACGGCGAGTGGGACGGGCAGCGGCCGAAGCGGGTGGTGATCAAAGCGTTTGGGTTGTGAGTTGTGGGTTCTGGGTATTGAGTAGTTACGGGTTGGTCCTGCGTCGATGAGCGCTCGGCCGCTCCGAGGCCCGCACTCACGACGACGCAGAACCCACGACCCATGACTCATAACCCAGAGCTCTTTACGTAATTCCTTTTCCGTGCTTACATTACACCGATTGTGATGTGCACCGTGATTGGAATCTGATGGCCAGCGCATGGATGCTTGACCGCACCCTCGCGGAACGTGCATGCGCACATCCGCGACGCACGTTGTTGGTCGCGGGTGAGCGCACGCTCACGTACGAGCAGGTGGACGCGAAGGCCGCGGCGATGGCCGCGGCGCTGGCAGAGTTGGGGATCGAGGCAGGGGATCGCGTCGCGATCGTCATGCCCAACCTGCCCGAGTGGATCATCGCGCTCTTCGCCGCAGCCAAGCTTGGCGCGACGGTGGTCCCGCTCAATCCACGCCTGAACCACCACGAGCTCAAATACCAGCTCCGGCACGCCGAAGTGTCGGCGGTCTTCGCCGTCGAGCATCGCGACGGTATCGACTACCTCGCGATGTTCGAGGACATCATCGCCGATCTCCCCGATCTGCAGTACCTGATCACGGTGGGGGAGGAAGAGCTGTGGTACGACGACAGGATCTTTCAGTTCGAGGATCTCCTGTCGAGTGGAGAGGGGCGCCCGATCCCGGCGTCGAATGGACTCGATGAGGATGCCGACCTCGCGATCCTGTACACGTCGGGGACGATGGGGAAGCCGAAGGGTGTCCGCCTCTCGCACCGGAACATCGTCGAGACGGCGGCACGCACATCCGAGGTGCTCGAGATGGAGCCCGCGGATCGCGTGCTCGCCTGCGTCCCGCTGTTCACGATCTTCGGCTTCAGCATCGTCGTCGGTGCGGTTGCCGCCGGCGCGACGCTCGTGCTGCAAGAGCAGTTCGACGCCGACGAGGCGCTCGATCTGCTCGAGCGTGTGAAGATCACGGTGCTCCACGGGGTCCCCACGATGTTCCAGCTCCTCATGCGCGCGCCGGGGTTCGACCCCGCCCGGTTCCCGCATCTCCGCACCGGGATCTGCGCCGGCAGCCCGGTGGGCGATGAGCTCGTGCGCCGCATCCGGCGATGGTGCAACGTGCAGGTGGCCTACGGTCTCACCGAGACCGGACCCATCGTGACGATCACCCGCTTCAGCGATCCTGAAGAGAAGCGACTCACGACGGTGGGGCGGCCGCTCCCCGGCGTCGAGATCAAGGTGGTGGACTTCGTCACCGGCGCACTGCACGGGCCCGAAGCGGTCGGCGAGCTGGCCGTCCGCGGGCCGAACGTCATGCAGGGCTATGCCCGCATGCCGGGAGAGACTGCCCGGTCCTTTTCTCCCGAAGGGTTCTTCCTCACCGGTGACCTCGGCATCATCGATGAGGAGGGCTATCTGCGAGTCGTTGGGCGCACCAAGGAGACGATCGTGCGCGGCGGATATCAGATCTATCCGCGCGAGGTCGAAGATCAGCTCCGCGCCCACCCCGCACTGGACGATGTCTGCGTGATCGGTATCCCCCATGACATCATGGGAGAGCTGGTGTGCGCATGCCTCGTCCCTGTCGAAGGCGCGGTCATCACCGGCGAGGAAGTGAAGGAATTCGCCCGCCACACGATGGCCGACTACAAAATCCCCGATCTCGTGCGCTTCTTCGATGCCTTTCCAATGACCGGGAGCGGAAAGGTGAAGCGGCGAGAGCTCGAGCGCGTCGTCGCGCTCGATTACACCGCCACGATAGGAAGTTCATGACTCCACGAAACACCCGGACGGCCGTGACCCGGTCTCCCGCCGTCCCCATGCACCGCGGTCCACAAGCGTACACACCCGCCCCGGCCACCGCGGTCAGCGCGCCCTACGTGCACGCGCCCAACGCGGCGCTGTTGATCGACTTCGACAACGTCACGATGGGCATCCGCTCCGATCTGCAGACGGAGCTGCGCAGTCTCCTCTCCTCGGACATCATCAAGGGGAAGGTCGCAGTACAGCGCGCCTACGCCGACTGGCGCCGCTACCCGCAGTACATCGTCCCGCTCACCGAGTCGTCCATCGATCTCATCTACGCGCCGGCCTACGGCTCGTCGAAGAAGAACGCGACGGACATCCGCCTCGCGATCGACGCGCTCGAGCTGGTGTTCACGCGTCCCGAGATCGGCACCTTCATCCTCCTCTCCGGCGATTCCGACTTCTCGAGCCTGGTGATCAAGCTCAAGGAGTATGGCAAGTACGTGATCGGTGTCGGCATTCGCGAATCGTCGAGCGACCTGCTCGTCATGAACTGCGACGAGTACTACAGCTACAACGCACTCGCGGGGCTGGTGAAGTCGGGTGAGGAAGAGACGATCAAGCACGATCCATGGGAGCTGGTCGTCGAAGCCGTCGATCGGATGAAGCGCAATGGCGACGTGATGCGCGCCGACCGACTCAAGCAGGTGATGCAGGAGATCGACTCGTCGTTCGACGAGAAGGATCTCGGCATGGCGAAGTTCTCGCGCTTCGTGCAGGAAGCGGCGCAGCGCGGCCTGCTCACGGTCACGCGGCTCGACAACGGGCAGTACGAGATCGATGTCGCTGGCGCGACGCACGAGCCGGCGGCGGCGCTTCCCGCGGCGCCCGTCGAGGAGGAGCGCGAGCACGTGCGCGAGGGCGCGGAGAATGGCCGTCGCTCGCGGCGTGGTCGTGGTGGACGCGGGCGCCGCGGCCGCGAATCGACGCCGACGAGCGTACCGGCCGTGCAGGAGATGCCGGAGCTCGTCGCGCCCGCGGCCCCTGCCGCTCGCGCTCCCGAGCTCGCGCCCCTCGCGCCCGCCGCCGGTTCGGCGGCGCGGATGACGGGCGAGCGCCTCACGCGCGACGAGGCGTTCGAACTGGTCCGCCGCGCGCTCGCGGAGTTCGTCGCCGAGACCGGCGGCGAGTCGGTGCTCGCACCCGATTTGCGCGACAGGGCACGCGTGCTGCTCGGCCGCGACAGCGAGACGCTGAGCGATCGGTTCTTCCCGCGCATCCTTCGCGACATGCACGACGCGGATCTCATCGATCTGCGCAAGCACGCCGATACGTACGAGGTGGCGCCCTCGGCCGCGCCGGCGGGTACGATCGCCGAGCAGCTCGCGCCGGCTCCGGAAGCGGAAGCGACATCGGGCGCCGGTCAGGCGGCTCGCACGGCCGCGCGGGCCACATCGCTCCGTCGCGGGATCCGGCCGCGCGGCGCGCGTCCTGGCGCCGCGCCTGGCGAGCTGCCGCCCGAGCTGCTCTCACTCGGCGTCGTGGCGCCCGCGCGTTCAACATCATCGCGCGAGGAGCCCGCGGCTCCCGCCGCTGCTGCGGAGAACGCGGCCGCCGAGGCGCCCGCGGAACGCGAGGCACCGGCGAAGAAGACCGGCCGCCGCACCGCGAAGAAGAAGACGGGCGCCGCGCGGCGGACGCGCGCGCGCAAGCAGCCCGCTGCCGCGGCGAGCGCGGAGACCGCCGCGGCAGAGAGCGCGACCGCGGAGAACACCGCAGAGCGTGGTGCGCCGAAGGCGGCCGAGGGCGCCGCATCTGGGACGTCCGCGGAGAGCAAACCGGCGGCGAAGAAGCCACGACGCCCGCGCGCGCGCAAGAAGGCCGCGGCCGCGCCATCGGAGCACGAAGCATGATGACGAACGCCGCGCGCTCCGCGCGGCGTTCTCGCTTCGGCGCCCCGCTCCCCGTTTCGTTCTACGATCGCGAGACGGAGCTCGTCTCGCGCGACCTCCTCGGCACGATCCTCGTGGCGGAGAGTCCGCAGGGCGTGACCGCCGGGCGCATCGTCGAGACCGAGGCGTACCTCGGCGAGCACGACCCCGCGTGTCATGCCGCCGCCGGCCGGACCGCGCGGACGGAGTGTCTGTACGGTCCACCCGGCACCGCGTACGTCTACTTCATCTACGGTGCGCACTGGTGCTTCAACGCCGTCACGCGCGCCGCGGGGCTGCCGAGCGCGGTGCTCGTGCGCGCGCTCGAGCCCATCGAGGGGATCGAGCTCATGCGCGAGCGCCGGCATCATCCACGCGCCGACCGCGATCTCACCAACGGTCCCGGCAAGCTGTGCGCGGCGCTCGGCATCACCGGTGCGTTGAACGGCGTGCCGCTCGATGCACCACCGCTCATGATCTGCCGAGGCGAGCCGGTGCCCGATGCGGAGGTCGCGGTCACGCCGCGCATCGGCATCACGCGCGCGGCCGAGTGGCCGCTGCGGTGGACGGTGTCGACGAGCCCGTACGTGTCGCGCATGCCACGGCGCCCCGCGCGACCGCGTCGTGCGCGCCGCTGAACCGCACGCACGCGACCGACCTTCGCCTTGCACCCCATGACCGATTCCGCCATCAAACCCGCCGGCGTCTCCGATCACGCGTGGCAACTCTATCGCGACGCGATCGTGATCGACACGCACAACGACATGCCTACGAAGGTGCTGGACGATGGGTATGATGCGGCCGTCAGCCACACGAGCGCGGAGGGGCACACCGATGTGCCTCGCCTCATCCGGTCGGGGATCACGGCGCAGTTCTTCGCGGCGTGGGTCGATGCGCCCTACGCGCTCGCGGAGCCCGACCAGTCGTTCGCGCGCGCCGTCGCGTTGATCGATGCGATCCACGAGGTCATCCGCCGCCATCCGCGCGAGCTCGCATTCGCGACGACGGCCGACGACATTCGCGGCGCGAAGCGCGACGGGAAGATCGCGGTGCTGATCGGCGTCGAGGGCGGACATGCGATCGAGAATTCGCTCGACAAGCTGCGCGAGCTGCACACGCGTGGTGCGCGCTACATGACACTGACCTGGAACAACGGCAACGCGTGGGCGGGGTCGTCGGTCGGTGCGAACGGGACGCGCACCGGCGGACTCA
>DASVCF010000124.1:0-14927 GCA_036381735.1 Gemmatimonadaceae bacterium
CAAGCGCGGGCACGAGGACGCGGTCCGCGACATTCTCGCGAAGTGGGACCTCACCGCGGCGGTCATCGGCGAAGTCATCGCCGAGCCGGTGTATCGCGTGACGGAAGGCGACCGCGTGGTCGCGGAATTTCCGGGCGCGCGTCTCGTCACCGACTGTCCGGTGTATACGCCGGCCGCGCGTGAGTCCGACGAGGTTCGGGCGCTGCGCGAGGCGGACGTGCTGGCCATCCCCGAGCGTCCGGAGGAGCGCGACCCAGTGTGGACGCTCACGCAGCTGCTCTCCTCCCCCACCAGTGCGAGCAAGCGGTGGGTGTACGAGCAGTACGACTCGACCGTGCGGACGAACACGGTGGTCGGCCCGGGTGCCGGCGACGCCGCGGTCGTCCGCCTGCGCGGCACCGATCGCGCCATCGCGATGAAGACCGATTGCAACGCGCGCTACGTGTACCTCGATCCGCGGGTCGGTGGTCGCATCGCAGTGGCGGAGGCGGCGCGCAACGTGGCGTGTGTCGGCGCGCGCCCCATGGCGATCACGAACTGCCTCAACTTCGGCAATCCGCAGCGACCCGAAGTCTTCTACCAGTTCCGCGAAGCGGTGGCCGGCATGGGCGACGCGTGCCGCGCGCTCGGCACGCCGGTGACGGGCGGCAACGTGTCGCTGTACAACCAGAATCCGAGCGGCGCGATCTACCCGACACCCGTCGTCGGGATGGTCGGTGTGGTGGATGCACTGGAGCACATTACCCGATCGGGCTTCCACCAGGATGGTGACGCGATCGTGCTGCTGGGCGATCCGACGCTCGAGCTCGGCGGCAGTGAGTACCTGGCGCGCATCCACGACGTGGTCGCGGGAGCGCCGCCGCACTGCAACCTCGAGCGCGAGCGCGCGATCATCGAGTCGCTGCTCGAATCGATCCGCGCCGGCGTGGTGACGTCCGCGCACGACACGAGCGAAGGCGGGCTCGCGGTCGCCATCGCCGAATGCGCGATCGGCGACCGCGAGCGGCTCGTGGGCGCGGAGATCGATCTGTCCACATGGCGCGAGCTTCCGCTGCGCTGTCTGCTCTTCGGCGAAGCGCAGGGACGCGTGCTCGTCGGCACGACCGATCCGGCCCGTGTGCTCGCGATCGCGGAGCGGCACGGTGTCCCGGCATGGGTCATCGGCCGCGTGCAGGCGAACAGCGGGGTGCTCGCCATTCGCGTGGGCGATCGCGTCATCTCGGCGCCGCTCGCGCGTCTCGCGCGCGCGTACCACGAGGCGATTCCGTCGGCCATGCAGCACGAACCCGTGGAAGCCGCCGTTCTCGAGCAGCATCCTCAACCGGCAAGCATCTAACGCACGATGTGTGGAATCTTTGGCGTTTCTGGTCTGCCCCACGCCGCGAATGCGGTGCGCATGGGGCTGTACTCGCTTCAGCATCGCGGGCAGGAGTCGGCGGGCATCGTCGCCGCCGACGACACGGGTACGGCCCGCGCCGCGCGGCGCATGGGGCTCGTGTCCGAAGGGCTGGGCTCCGAAACGCTCGCCGAGCTGCCCGGTGCGGTGGCGATCGGTCACACCCGGTACAGCACGGCGGGCTCGTCGAGCATCGAGAACGCGCAGCCGATTCTGGTGCGCTTTCGCGACGGGTTCATCTCGCTGGCGCACAACGGGAATCTCGTGAACGCCACGGAGTTGCGTCGCGAGCTGGAGGACCAGGGATCGATCTTCAACTCGACGATGGACTCCGAGGTGCTCGTGCACCGCATCGCGCGATCGCAGTGCACGGCGCCCGAGGACAAGCTCACCGAGGCGTTGAGCGGCGTCGAGGGGGCCTACTCGCTGGTCGTCATGCTTGGCCCCGCCCTGCTCGCGGCACGTGACCCCAGAGGGTGGCGGCCGCTCGTCATGGGGCGGCTCGGCGACGCCGTCGTCTTCGCCTCGGAGACGTGCGCGCTCGACATCGTCGGCGCGGAGTACGTGCGCGACGTCGAGCGCGGGGAGATCGTGATCGTCGATGAGTCGGGCATCCGCTCCGTCACCCCCTTCCCGGTGCAGGAGTCGCGGCGGTGCGTGTTCGAGTACGTCTACTTCGCGCGCCCCGACAGCCGGATCTTCGGCGGCTCGGTGGACCGCGCGCGGCGTGCGCTGGGGCGTCGCCTCGGACTCGAGTGCCCTGCCCCGACGGCCGATCTCGTCTTCGGCGTCCCGGACTCGGCGAACGCCGCCGCGCTCGGCTATGCGGAACAGACCGGGCTCCCGCTGGAGCTCGCGCTCATCCGCAACCACTACGTCGGGCGGACCTTCATTCAGCCATCGCAGGCCGGGCGTGATGCGAAGGTGAAGGTGAAGTACAACGCGGTTCGCGAGGTGCTCGCGGGGAAGAGCGTCGTCATGGTGGACGACTCGATCGTGCGCGGCACGACGACACGTGGGCTCGTGCAGCTCATCCGTGCCGCCGGCGCGCGGGAGGTACACATGCGCGTCGCCTCCGCGCCGGTGACGGGGCCGTGCTACTACGGCATCGACACACCGTCGCGCGAAGAGCTCATCGCCGCGAACCTCACGGTCCCGGAGATCGCGGAGCACATCGGCGTCGATTCGCTGGGATATCTCTCGCTGGAAGGGATGCTGGAAGCGTCTCCGGGGGGCCCGCACGGCTTTTGCCATGCGTGTTTCTCCGGTGACTATCCGACCCCGCCACCCAGCGATCCGGACAAGCTGCGGTTCGGGTGCGGATGTTGAAACGCTCTGAGCTGTGAGCTTTGCGCTGTGAGCCGCGGGTCGTGAGTCCGGCTGTGAGCTTCGAGCTCCCTGGAAGGTCGTACTCCTCACCCGCGCACAGCCCATAGCGCAGAGCTCACAGCTCACAACCCGAACGGTTTCGCATGCTTTCTGAGGAGCCCCCCCCGTGTCCCAGCTCGTTTACTTCTTCGGCAACGGCAAGGCCGACGGCACCCGCGAGATGAAGGCGGTGCTCGGCGGCAAGGGCGCGAACCTAGCCGAGATGACCAACCTCGGCGTGCCCGTGCCACCGGGGTTCACCATCACCGCGGAGATGTGCATCGCGTATCTCCGCCGCGGCGGCTACCCGGAGTCGTTGCGCGGTGAGGTCGGGACGGCGCTCCGCCGACTCGAGGAGGCAACGGGGAGGTGCTTCGGCGATGCCGGGAATCCGCTCCTCGTTTCGGTTCGATCGGGCGCCGCCGTATCGATGCCCGGGATGATGGAAACGATCCTCAATCTCGGTCTCAACGATCGCACGGTGCTCGGCCTTGCGGAGCAGAGTGGGAGTCCGCGCTTCGCCTACGATTCGTACCGGCGGTTCATCCAGATGTACGGCGACGTCGTGCTCGGTGTCCCCTCACACGACTTCGAGCACCTGCTGCACGCGAAGCGTATCACCTCGGGCGTGGAGACGGATGCGGAGCTCGGCGAGGAGGCCCTGCGCAACCTCGTCGAGGAGTACAAGACGCTCGTGCGCAATCGTACCGGCGCCGAGTTTCCGATGGCGCCCGAGACACAGCTGTGGGGCGCGATCGAAGCCGTCTGGAAGTCGTGGATGCTCAAGAAGGCGATCGACTATCGCCGCGTGCACGCCATTCCCGAAACGCTCGGCACGGCGGTGAACGTCGTCGCGATGGTCTTCGGCAACCTGGGCGATGATTCGGGTACCGGCGTGGCGTTCACGCGCAACCCATCGACAGGCGAGAAGCGCTTCTACGGCGAGTTCCTCGTGAACGCGCAGGGGGAGGACGTGGTCGCGGGGATTCGCACGCCGCTCGACATCGAGCAGATGGCCGAGCGCCTCCCCACCGCCTACGGCGAGTTGCTGGCGGTGCAGGAGCGGCTCGAGCAGCACTACCGCGACATGCAGGACATCGAGTTCACGGTGGAGCGCGGCAAGCTGTATCTCCTGCAGACGCGCACCGGGAAGCGCACCGCGGCGGCGGCGGCGCGCATTGCCGAGGACATGGTGGCCGAAGGGCTGATCGACCGCGCCGAGGCGGTGCGTCGAGTGGAGCCCGCGCAGCTCGATCAGCTGCTCCATCCGATCATCGACCCGGCCGCGCGCGCGACGCCGATTGCCGTTGGCCTCCCCGCGAGCCCCGGCGCGGCGAGCGGCGTGGCGGTGTTCGATCCCGATGTGGCGGAGCGGCGCGCGGCTCGCGGCGAGCGCGTGATTCTCGTGCGGGAGGAGACCACGCCGGAGGACTTCCCCGGGATCGTGGCCGCGCGCGCGGTGCGCACCGCGCGTGGGGGGATGACGAGCCACGCCGCGGTCGTGGCTCGCGGAATGGGCAAGTGCGCCGTGGTCGGATGTCGCGACATCCACGTCGAGGCGGAGCACCGACGCTTCAGCGTGGACGGACGCGCGATCGCCGAGGGTGACTGGATCACGCTCGACGGCGCGAGTGGCCGCGTCTTCAGCGGCGACCTGCCGACCATCCCCAGCGAGGTCGTGCGCGTGCTCTCCGGACAGATGCGGCGCGGCGACTCGCGCATCTACCAGTCGTTCGCCCAGCTGCTCTCGTGGGCCGACGATGTTCGCACGCTCAAGGTGCGCGCGAACGCCGATACGCCGCAGGACGCGCGCGTCGCGCGCAGCTTCGGTGCCGAGGGGATCGGGCTCTGCCGCACGGAGCACATGTTCTTCGAGGGCGATCGCATCACCGCCATGCGCGAGATGATCGTCGCGCGGGATGTCGAGGGACGCCGCCGCGCCCTCGCCAAGCTGCTCCCGATGCAGCGCGCCGACTTCGACGGGATCTTCGAGGCGATGGATGGCTGCCCGGTCACCATCCGCCTGCTCGATCCACCGTTGCACGAGTTCCTTCCGCACGGCGGCGAGGACTCTACGCGTCTCGCGCAGACGCTCGGCATCCCGCGTCAGGAGCTCACGCGCATCGTCGAGTCGTTGCGCGAAACCAATCCGATGCTCGGCCATCGCGGGTGCCGGCTGGGGATCGTCTATCCGGAGATCACCGAGATGCAGGCGCGGGCGATCTTCGAGGCCGCCGTGCGCGCGAAGCGGCGTGGCATCGACGTGCATCCCGAGATCATGATCCCCCTGGTCGCCACGCTGAAGGAGTTCCAGCATCAGCGCGCCATCGTGGAGGAAGCGGCGGCCCAGGTGATCGGCGCCATGGGCGAGGAGATCCCCTACACCGTCGGCACGATGATCGAGCTCCCGCGCGCCGCGCTCACCGCCGGCGAGATCGCGACGAGCGCCGAGTTCTTCTCCTTCGGCACGAACGATCTCACGCAGACGACGCTCGGCATGAGTCGCGATGATGCGGGGCGCTTCCTCCCCGGCTACGTGGAGCGCGGCATCCTCCCCGACGATCCGTTCCAGGTGATCGACGAAGCCGGGGTCGGCAAGCTCATTCGCATGGCGGTGACGGAAGGACGACGCACGCGCCCGACGCTCAAGACCGGGATCTGCGGCGAGCACGGTGGCGAGCCCCGCTCCATCGACTTCTGCCACCGCGCGGGACTCGACTACGTGTCGTGCTCACCGTATCGCGTGCCGATTGCGCGGCTCGCGGCGGCGCGCGCCGCGCTGAAGGCGGCGGCCGCGAGTTCAGTCGCTGCTTGAGGCGATCGGCAGCGTGATCTCGTGCACGTAGTACATGCGCGCGATCTTCGCGCTCTGCAGGAGCGGCAGCGACACGTTGAACACCGGGACGCCTTTGGGGGTCTGCCCGTGGAACGTCCCCGAGTGCACGTGACCGTGAAAGACCACTGAGGCCTCGTACCGGTCGATCGCCTCGGCGAGACGATCGGTGCCGAGGTAGGGATAGATGAACTCGGGCTCCCCGTGCACCGTCCCGACCACCGGCGCGTAGTGCAGCACGACGATCTTGATGGGCGCCGAGAGCCGGCGCAGCGCCATCTCCAGCTTCTGGGTCTCCTCGATCGCGCACCCGACGAACGCCTTGGTCTCCGGCTCGCCGAATGAGGTGAGCGTTCCGCGTCCGAAGCCGCCCATGAAGCCCTTCACGCCGGCGAAGCCCACCTTGTCGCTGAGCTGGAACGCATCGCCGGCCAAGAGATGCACGCCGCGGCCGCGCAGGAGCGCGCTGCCTTCGGCAATCTCGCCGGCTTCGTAGTCGTGATTCCCGAGCACGGCGATGATCGGAACCTTCACGTCCGTGAGCTCGTTCACCACGGTCTTGAATTCCACGGCGAGCCCGCGTCGCGTGAGGTCGCCGCACAGCAGGAGCACGTCCGCGTCATCGTTCGCCATCGCGAACAGGTCGCGGTACAGTCCGGCATCGGCCTCGCCGCAATGCACGTCACCCACCGCCGCGATGCGAATCTTCCCTTCCCGCCGTCGGTCCAGCCCGGTGCGTCGTTCACCCGTCACATGGTCGATCGTCCCGTTCTCCGTCGTGTCGCCGCTTCGCGCACGGCGCTCAACCCACTCTGGCATGGTACTCCCGTGTCGCTCTCGATCGCTCATCCCACACGTCGCTGGCCACGATCTCGCGGATCACCGGCAGCGATTCCGTCCGCGCCACGAATGCTTCGCGTAGTTCGCGGAAGCCCCACTCGTTCACATCGATCGCGAAGCTGAACCGCGAGATCATCGTGCCCCGCGTCACCTTCTCCCCGGTGCGCGGCCGCCCCACGTCGTACCGTGCGCGCTGCAGCAGATCGTCGAACACCCAACCCGGCACGGCGCCCTCGAACTCGGGATACACGTAGCGGAAGATCTGCAGCTGCGCGAGCAGGAGCGGCCAGTGTTCCCCGGTCTTGTCGACCAGTCGCCGCCAATCCATGGCGCTGCCCACGCACACGATCAAGTGCACGATGTCGGCCATGTCCTGCCGATGGCGCTCACCGATGAAGAGCCGGTGCCACAGCAGCTCCTCGGGTGGCGCGACCCGGACGGGCGTCGCCGCGAGGATGGCGGGCCGGCTGTGCACGTACCAGTCGTGGTCGATGAGCGCGAGCCCGTTCCCCATCCCGAAGATGATGTCCACGAAGTGCCGATCGTCCGGCCATTTCGCCTTGGCGAGCCAATGCGGCTGCTCGAGGTCGGCAATGAACCCGGCGGCCTTGAGCACGGTCATCGAGCGCACCACCTGCTCGGGCTCGACGAAGACGTCGAGATCTTTCGTTTCGCGATAGATCCCCGTGTGCTCGTAAACGGCGTAGGCGCCTGCAACCACGTACGGAACGCCCGCCGCGTTCAGCGCATTCAGCGCACGCTGGTACACGCGCCGCTCGGCCTCTGGGATCCAGAAATCGCCGTGCGTGAGCGAGCGCTTCTCCTGCGGTGTGATGCCGCTCAGGCGCCGCGGCCGCGATGAATCAAAGGTGCCCCCGGCCATCTACTCCTCGCAACAACATGCGGTGCCTCCGGGCAAGGGTCGGGCCGGCAGCTTGCGTCGACCGCAGGTGATCCGACATCAGGATGCCGTCGGTCCCGCGCCTCGGAGCAGCATGGCCATCTGTGAGGCGTTCGTCGTCCCGTAGTTGGCGTAGCAGTTGTTCATGATGACGTGCACCTCGCGCGCCTCGGATGCGGCCTCCTCGATGCGCGGCACCCACTCTTCGAGCTCCGCGGTGTCGTAGAAGTAGCGGAACCGCTCCGCCACGGAGATGTTCCGCGCGTTCCAGGTGTCCGAGCGCCGGCCGTGAAAGCGCACGACGGCGAGCCGCTTGGAGGTGACGGTGACGATCGGCGGGACGCTGTTCGAGAATCCCTGCGGCTCGTCGACCATCACGAACGGGATGTCGTGATCGCTGAAGAATTGCAGCGTGCGCTCGGCGTTGCGGGGGGTGAACCAGAGCGCGTTGCGCAGCTCCACGGCGCATCCGATGTCGCCGAGTCGTTCGCGTGCGTCGAGGATCGCGTCACGATTGTCCGCCCGCGGCGTGAACCAGCGCGGGTACTGCAACAGGACCACGCCCAACTTCCCCGACGAGTGCAGCGGCTGCAATGCGTCGATGAAGGACGACCACACGGCGTCGTACAGCTCCGTCGGCAGATCGGCGCCATAGATGCGGGGCTTCTCGGCGAGCGAAGCGGGGAGCTCCGCACGGATGTCCGACGGCAGCCGCTTCACCTCCATCGGCTGCCCCGTCATGAGTGCGTTGGCCTTGCAATCGAAGGTGAAGGTGGGCGGCGTGCGCTCCAGCCACAGCTCGGCCATATGGCGCGTGGGGAGCGCGTAGTAAGTCGCGTCGATCTCCACGAGCGCGAACTGCGACGCGTAATAGCGCAGCCGGTCCTCGGGCGTGGTCGCGCCCTTGGGGTAGAAGACGCCGGGTTTGATCAGCGTGGGGTCGGTCCACGACGCGGTGCCGACGCGAATGCGGCCGCCGCGCACGCCAGGGATCGGCTGGGCCGCGTCGCCCTCGCTGGGGACGGCGTGCTCGCGCGCGACGGCGGGGCCGGGATCGTGAGTGGGTGTGGTCATCTGCAAGACGCTTGCGCAAGCAGCGAATCCAGCGGCACCAAACACGAAGGGCCGCGCCGACTCGCTCGACACAGCCCTTCGCGTTCAGATGGAGGCGCGGGGAATCGAACCCCGGTCCGAGACTCGATCGACCACAGCGTCTACGTGCGTAGTCCATCGATTGAGGTCTCCGAGCGCTGGCAGATGGACAGGCCCACGATCGGACGAGTCTTCTAGAGCTTCGCCCGCCGCCGGAAGACGCACCGGCGGGCTATCCCGAATTTGCGATACCCGCTATGCCGCCTCAGGAGGGCTGCTCAGCGGGCAGGTGCGGTAACCCGAAGGTTACGCAGCCAGGGCCAAGTTAGAGTTGGCAGTTGTAAAAATTTCCCGAGTGTTTAACCAGGAACCCGAGGACCTGGGCACGCGGCCACAGCTTCACAAACCCCGTCGAAGCCAGTCGCCCCCGTGACACGCAATCTACCCGTGCAAGGGGTTTACGTCAACGTTCGAGAGGTGATGCGATAGGTTACATCACGCGGCGCAACTGTCTGTCCGGGTAGTATTTGCGTTTCGCGCCACGGAACGGTTGGAAGATCAGCAATGCGTGATCCGCGACGCGGCGTACGCCGCACCAAAGCCGTTGTCGATGTTCACGACGGTCACGCCCGACGCGCAGCTATTCAGCATGGCGAGCAGAGCTGCCACCCCGCCGAAGCTCGCTCCGTACCCGACGCTCGTCGGCACCGCGATCACCGGCGCCGCCACGAGCCCGCCAACCACGGAGGCGAGCGCACCCTCCATCCCCGCTACCACGATCACCACGGACGCCCGCGACAACGCCTCGCTCTGCGACAGCAGCCGGTGGATGCCGGCGACGCCGACGTCGGTCAGCCGCTCGACCGTGTTGCCCAATGCCTTCGCCGTGACCGCCGCCTCCTCAGCGACCGGGAGATCGCTCGTCCCAGCCGTGACGACCAGTACGCTCCCCCGGCCCAGCGGCGCCGGCTCCTCGGGTGCGAGATAGACCGTGCGACCAAGCTCGTTCACCTCGGCCTGGGGAAAGCGCTCCCTGAGTGCGCTGATGACGTCCGGCGCCGCACGGGTGACGAGAAAGCCGTCGTCCCGCTGGGCGAGCACCTCCGCGATACCCACCACTTGGGGAGCGGTCTTGCCGCTCGCGAAGATGACCTCGGGATAGCCCTGCCGCAGCGCCCGGTGGTGATCGACGGTCGCGAAAGGGAGCGACTCGGTGGGCAGAAAGGCGAGTTGCCCGAGCGCCTCGGCGGGAGCGACCTGGCCGTCCGCAACCCGGCGCAGCAACGCCAGGACGCGATCGCGCATCACGCCGCGACGGTCGCCGGCGCGGGCTCGCCGCGCGGTCCCTCGGGTCGGATGTCGCCGCGCCGCAGCGCCTCCAGATACTCGCCGAAGATCTGCTCGACTTCGCTCAGCGAGACGACGGCGTGCAGCTTCTTGCGCAGATCGGCGGAGTTGGGCAGACCCTTTACGTACCACCCGAGATGCTTGCGGAACTCTATGGCCGCGCCGCGCGGATCGGCCTCGTACGCCTCCGCCATGTGTGCATGTTCGACGGCGATCGCGAAGCGCTCCTCGACGCTCGGGGCGGGCGGCATGGGCCGGCCCTCGAGCAGTGCACGCGCTTGCGTGAAGACCCACGGCTGACCGAACGAGCCGCGCGCGATCATCACGCCGGCACACTTGGTCTGCTCGTACATGCGGAGCGCGTCCTGCGCGCACGTGATGTCGCCATTGCCGAGCACGGGGATGTCGAGCGCGTCGACCACGGCGGCGATCTCGTCCCATCGCGCGCTGCCCGTGTACATCTGCGCGCGCGTCCGGGGGTGCAGCGTCAACACGCTCGCGCCCGCGTCCTGGCACCGCAGCGCGATCGTCACCGGATCGCGCATCTCTTCGCTCCATCCGCTGCGAATCTTCACCGTGACGGGTAGATGCGTCCCGCCCCGCACGCCGCGAATCACGTCGGTGACGAGGCCGAGGTCCTTGAGGCAGCCTGAGCCGCCGTTGCGCTTCACGACCTTCTTCACCGGGCAGCCGAAGTTGATGTCGATGAAGTCCGGCTGGAAGACGTCGGTGACGAACGCCGCCGCTTCCCCCATCGCCACCGGATCGGCGCCGAAGATCTGCACGCCGATCGGACGCTCCTCGGCGGAGAAGCGCAGCTTGGAGATGGTCGCTTCATTCTCCCGGCGTATGCCCTCGGCCGAGAGAAATTCCGTCACGACGACATCCGCGCCGAAACGACGGCAGATCCGTCGGAAGGGCGATTCGGACACGCCCGCCATCGGGGCGAGATAGAGTGGGATGCTCGGCGGCAGCTCGAAGGGAAAGCGGCGCATATGCCCAGAAGCTAACGATGCCCCGAAGTGCATGCAACGGCACCATTTGACACTCCATCACCCCGTGCGTAACTTCGAGTGTTCTTTGCAAAGTGTTACCTGGTCATCGGCACTACGATACCTGAGGACATAGATGGAATTACGACAATTTTTCACCGAAGACGCGATCAAGCTCGATCTCGAGGGGACGACGAAGGATGAGGTGTTGAAGGAGTTGATCGGCCTTCTCAAGTTGGACGAGAAGTCGGAGGGCATGCTCTACAAGATGTTGAAGCGACGCGAAAACCTCGGTTCCACGGGCATCGGCCGGGGCATTGCCATTCCGCACTGCCGCTCCCTCGTCGTGAACAAGCTGCGAGTCGCGTTTGGCCGGAAACTGCAGGGCGTGGACTTCAAGGCGATCGATGAGAAGCCCGTCGATTTCTTCTTTCTGATCGTCGCGCCCCCGCTGGAAGTCTCGAATCAATACCTCCCCGTGCTGGGCAAGATCGCGCAGTTCAGCAAGGAGGCCGACGTCCCGCAGCGGCTTCGCGATCTCACGGCACCGCAGCAGTTCCTCGCGTTGCTGGAGGAGAAGGGCGTCTGATGCTGCACCCCGAGCTGGAAATTTTGCTGGAGATTCAGGACCTGCAGACGTTACGCCGCGACATTTCGACGGAGGAATACGCGGCGGCTGGAATTCCGATCGACTCGACGGAGCGTATCGAGCGGTTGGCTGAACGGATCGCCGAGCGTGAGGCGCAGCTCACGCCGCGCACGCGCACGGCGTACCAGCGCGTGTCGCGCCGCCACGAGCGAGTCGTGGCCCCGGTGCTTCACGGCGTCTGCTATGGTTGCTTCGTACACGTGCCCACCAGCAAGGGGCACGACAAGGAGCGCAACACTGAGCTCCGCACCTGCGAGTCGTGTGGAAGGTTCATCTACTACACGGACTGAAACGACAGAGAGCAGAAAGCAGAGAGCAGAAAGCAGAAGCGGCCTCGGAGGTGAGATCCTGCCCCGAGGCCGTTTCTGCTTTCTGCTTTCTGCTTTCTGCTTTCTGCTGTTCTCACTCCCACTCGATCGTCGCCGGCGGTTTGCTGCTCACGTCGTAGACGACGCGGTTCACACCATCCACTTCGTTGATGATGCGGCTCGAGATGGCGGCGAGCGTGTCGTGCGGGAAGGGGAACCAGTCGGCGGTCATCCCATCCTGGCTCGTGACGGCACGCAGCGCCACCACGTTCTCGTACGTGCGGTAGTCACCCATGACGCCGACGCTGCGCACCGGGAGCAGTACGGCGAACGCCTGCCAGATGTCATCGTACAGCCCCGCATCACGGATACCTTCGAGATAAAGGGCGTCCGCCTTGCGCAGCACGTCGAGCTTCTCGCGTGTGACATCACCCAGCACGCGAATGGCGAGCCCGGGGCCGGGGAACGGGTGCCGGCCGACCATCTCCTCGGGCAGTCCGAGCTCGCGGCCCACCTGTCGCACCTCGTCCTTGAACAGTTCGCGAAGCGGCTCGATGAGCGTGAAGCGCATGCCGGGCTTGAGGCCGCCGACGTTGTGATGCGTCTTGATCGTGACCGAGGGACCGCCGGCGGGCGCCGCGGACTCGATGACGTCCGGATAGAGCGTTCCCTGCACGAGGAACTCGGCACCCTTCCCTGCTTCCGCCGCCGCGTCCTCGAACACGTCGATGAATGTGTGTCCGATGCGGCGTCGCTTCTCCTCGGGCTCCTCGATCCCCTCGAGCACGCTCAGGAAGCGGTCGCTCGCATCGATCGTGACGAGCTTGATGCCGAGGTTCGCGCGGAAGGTGCGCTCCACCTGCTCGCGCTCATGTTGGCGGAGCAGCCCGGTGTCGACGAAGATGCACGTGAGCTGATCGCCGATGGCGCGGTGCACGAGCGCGGCGGCCACCGAGGAATCGACGCCGCCCGAGAGTCCGCAGATCACCTGCGCGTTGCCGACGCGCTCTCGAATACGCGCGACTTCCGTGTCGATGAACGCCCCCGCCGTCCACGACGGCTCGGCGCCGCAGATGCGAAAGAGGAAGTTCTCGATGATCTCCGCGCCGCGCGCGCTGTGCACGACTTCGGGATGGAACTGCACCCCGTGCAACGGCCGCGTGCGATGGCGGAACGCGGCGATCGTCGTGCTCGGCGTGCCGGCGATGACCTCGAAGTCGGCCGGCGCGCTCTCGACGTGGTCACCGTGGCTCATCCAGACCTGCGTGTCCTCGCCCGGTGAGAAGCCCTCGAACACGCCGACGGCGCGGTCGACACGAAGCTCCGCACGCCCGTACTCGCGTCGCCCGGATGGCTGCACGCGCCCCCCGCACAGATACGCGATGAGATTCATCCCGTAGCAGATGCCGAGCACGGGCGCGATGTCGAGCACCGCGGGATCGGCGGATGGGACGTTCTCGCCATACACCGAGTTCGGTCCGCCGCTGAAGATGATGCCGGTGGGGTGCCACTCGCGAATCGCGTCCACGGACATCGTGGGAGGATGAATTTCCGAGTAGACCCGTGCCTCGCGTACCCGTCGCGCAATGAGCTGCGTGTACTGCGAGCCGAAATCGAGAATCAGGATCCGGCTGGCCGCCACTGCGCGCCCTCCAGTGTGAGAGTCTGTACCTGCCGCGTCTCGAGATCGAGGATCGCGGCCGCCGGTGTGCCATGCAGCCATCCGCACGCCTCACCGGGATTGATGATCAGCGTGTTACCGCAGGTGCGCTGCTCCTGCTGGTGCGTGCACCCGTGAATGACGACGTCGTGCGCGCCGATGGAGCGCTCGCTCACGTCGCCAATGTCGTACACGAGCAGGACACGCGTGCCGTTCAGCTCGACGCTGTGCGGCGACTCGTACAGCTCGCCGCCGACGCCCTTGGCCGCTTCGGCGCGGAGCCCTTCGCGGTCGCCATCATTTCGCCCGAAGACACCAGCGAGCGGGAGGTTGCTCTCGAGCAGCGCCGCCAGCGCGAACGGGGAGCAGTAGTCCCCCGCGTGCAGAACCATGGCGACCCCCGCATCACGAAAGCAGCGGGTGAATTCGACAAGCGCCGGCACGCGGTCGTGCGAATCCGCCAGGAGGCCAATACGCATCAGCAGGATCTCCAGTCAAGCTCGGCCGGCTCGTGCCGGACGAGGTCCTCGTAGGTCTCGCGCTGCGTGGTCACCGCGAAGCACTCGCCATCCACGAGTACTTCGGCCACACGTGGACGGGAGTTGTAGTTCGACGACATGGCGGAGCCGTACGCGCCCGCCGAATGGATGGCCACCAGGTCGCCGGCGCGCACGTCGTCCAGCTCGCGCGCGACGCCGAAGCAATCGCCGCTCTCGCAGACCGGGCCCACGATGTCCACGATCGTGCGCGCGCGTCCCGAGCGTACCGCCTCGATCCGGTGATATGCGTTGTAGTGCGAGGGACGCAGCAGATCGTTCATCCCCGCGTCCACGATCACGAAATCGCGCCCGCCGCTGCGCTTGCGATAGAGCACGCGCGTGACGAGCACGGCGGCGTTGCCGACGAGAAAGCGCCCGGGCTCGACGAGCAGCGTGAGATCCAGGCCGGCGAGCATCGGGACGATCGTGCTCGCGAACACCCGCAGGTCGGTGGTCGGCTCCGCATCGTACGTCACGGCGAAGCCGCCGCCCATGTCGAAGTAGCGGATATCCGTCGCGCCGTCGCGGCGAATCTGCGCGAGCACCTCGAGCAGTCGCTGCAGGCCGAGCCGGTACGGCTCGATCCCAGACACCTGCGAGCCGACGTGCATGTCGAGCCCTGCCAGCTGAATGTTCGGAAGCGACAGCGCGAGCCGCGCGGTGGCGAGGGCCTCGTCGTACGGGATGCCGAACTTCATCCCCCGCTCGCCCGTGCGCGTGTGCGGGTGCGGTGTTTCCACCGTCACTTCGGGGTTCACGCGCAGCGCGATCGGCGCGATGCGTTCGAGACGTCTGGCCACGCGATCGAGTAGTCGCAGCTCCTCTTCGGACTCGACGTTCACGAGCAGCACGTCGGCGGCGAGCGCCTCCTCCAGCTCCCGCTCCGTCTTCCCGACCCCGCTGAAGACGACGTCGCGTCCGGTGAATCCGGCGCGCTGCGCGCGGTACAGCTCGCCGCCGGATACGATGTCGACGCCGGCGCCGAGCTCGCGCAGCAGCTCG
>DASVCF010000125.1:0-18273 GCA_036381735.1 Gemmatimonadaceae bacterium
ATCCACGGCTCTGACCCCATTGATTCACCCCCCGGCGCTCGTGTACCGCCTGAGCGCCGCGCGCCACATGAGGCGCGTCAGCACGATGGCGATGATTCCCACCGCCGCCGCGCCGGCCGCGAGGCCCGGCCCCAATCGACCCGTGAGTGCCGAGGCCGGGATGGTCGTCGTCCACGCGATCGGGATGAGGTAGACGAAGAGGAATCGCAGCGCGCCCGGATACGCGGACACGGGATAACGCGCCGCCTCGTACACCGCGTCGAACAGCACCGAGAGATTCTCGACCGCGACGAACCAGAACGCGAGGCTCATCAGCGCGACCCAGATGGCGTACACCACGGCCACCGCGGCGCCGAGCGTCACCACGAACGCGAGCACGTCGAACACCGATGGGGTTCGCCCGAGCCGCGCGATCGCGTACCCCGCGAGCCCGAGCCCGAGGATGACGTCCGCGAAGCGCCACAGATCGAGCCGACGAAACGAGACGTAGAACTGCGCATCGACGGGCCGCGTGAGGATGAGATCGAGCTTCCCCGTGCGCACATCCTCCGCAAGCCGTCCGACCCCCGGACGCAGCACCGCCTCGACCACGCCGGTGAGCGCGTTGAACACGCCGAGCAGCGCGACCACTTCCCAGTAGCTCCACCCGCCGAGCCGCGTCGTGTGGCTGAAAAAGAGCGCGACGGTGAGGAGCGCGAGCGCGAGCCAGAAGACGGTGCTGATGAGACTCGCGATGAAGTTCGCGCGGTACTGCATCTCCTCGACGACGTTCATCCGCCAGAACGCGCGCAGCACGGCGGTGGCGGCGCGCAGTCGCGAGCGGGGAGGTGCGATCGCCGCGGTGCGCGACCGATCGCTCGGCGCGCGCGCGCGATCGTTCGGCATCCGCGCGCGGTCCATCATCCGCCCACCGCGCCGTAGTGTCGCATCCCGCGCCGCCACACGAACCGGTACGCGAGCCACCACACCGCGAGCCACACGAGCTGCATCGCGAATCCGTGCACCAGCTCGGCGCGCGTCGAGATCGAGCCGGTGAGCACCTGCACGGGGAACGCGAGCATCCACGGGAACCAGAGGACGTTGGCCACCGCGCCCACCGCGGGCGGGAGGAGCGCGAGCGGCGCGATGCGTCCGGAGAGGAAGAGCGAAAGGCCGAACTGCAGCTCCATGAGTGCCGTGGCGCGCGTCGTCCAGAAGGCGAGGAGTCCGGTCGCGTAGCCGTTGAGGAAGCGGATGCTTGCCGCGAGCACGACCGCGATAGCCGCGAGCGCCCAGCGACTCGGCGCGAACGGGATGCGCACCGCGGGCCACGCTGCCGCCACGATGAGCCACACGATGAGGATGATGGAGCCCGTGCGCGCCTTGTACGCGAGGTTGTCGGCGATCGCTTCGTGAATGGGCGCGACGGGACGCGTGAGCCGGAAGTTCATCTCGCCCTCGCGGATCCATCGGTCCAGATAGTACGCATCCCACGCCGTTGCCAGCTGGTTCACGAGCGTGACGGCGAAGAAGTACTGCGCGAACGCCGAGCGCGTGAACCCCTGCACGCTCCCGTTCCCCGCGATCGACCACCAGATCCCGAGCGCGATCACCGGCTCGGTGACGCCCCACAACATCCAGATCGCGATCGACGCACGGTACTGCAGATCGACCAGCCACGCGGCGCGGACGAGGGCGGCGTAGGTGCGGAGCCAGGCGGCGGGATGCGGGAGGCGGAACCGCCTCGGGGGTGAGGGCTCTCGCCCCACGAGCCCTTCCCGCATCCCGCATCCCGCCTCCCGAGTCCCGCCTCACCCGTCCCCCTCGAACGCCCGCCGAATCACCTCCTCGATCGGCGGATCCTCGATCGAGAGGTCGACGATCGGAATCGTTGCGAGCAGGCGGGCGCTGACGTCGGTCGCCTCGTCGCGCGGAATCTCGAGCGTCGCGTTGGGGAACTGGAAGGTGCGCACGTCGCCGAAGGTCGAGAGGCGCTCGCGCGTCACGTTGTCGCCCAGGACGAGCTCGAGGCGCTTGAAGCCGGCGATGCGCGCGACGAGCGTCTCGAGCGCGCCGTCGTAGAGCAGGCGGCCGTGGTTGATGATGAGCACGCGCGACGCGAGGGCGGTGACGTCGGCCATGTAGTGCGACGTGAGGAGAATGGTCGCGCCGTGGCGCTCGCGATACGTGCGCAGGAAGCCGCGGATCATCTCCTGCGCGGTGACATCGAGCCCCAGCGTCGGCTCGTCGAGAAAGAGGATCTCCGGCTGGTGCAGGAGCGACGCGGCGAGCTCGGCCTTCATGCGCTCGCCGAGCGAGAGCTGGCGCACCGGCTTGTCGAGGATCTCGCCCATGTCGAGGAGCGCGACGAGCTCATCGAGCCGCTCGCGATACGCCGCGCGCGGGATGTTGTAGATGGCCTGATTGAGTTGGAACGTCTCTTCGGGCGGGAGATCCCAGAGCAGCTGCTGCTTGTTCCCGAGCACGAGCGCGATGCGCTGCTTGAACGCGGCGCCCCCCGTCCACGGCTCGAAGCCGGCCACGCGCGCTTGGCCGCTCGTGGGGTAGAGGAGGCCGGTGAGCATCTTGAGAGACGTCGTCTTGCCGGCGCCGTTGGGACCGAGGAAGGCGACGATCTCGCCGCGCTCGAGCGTGAAGGAGACGTCGTCCACCGCGCGCACCTCGCGGTAGGTGGGGCGCACCAGCGCGCGCACGGCGCCGCTCAGGCCTGCGGTGCGGACCTTCACCGAGTAGGACTTGCTGAGGTGCTCCGCCGTGATGGCTGGCGTCATCCCCAAATCTCTCACTGCCCGGGTGGGGACGGGAATGGGGGCGGCGCGATGAGCCGATTCCCGTCCATTTCCCGCCTATACGGATGACACAGATGCTCGCCACCGTCCGCCCGCATCGGTGCGCTCGATGAGCATGCGGTCGCCGTACCCAACGCACGGAGTCTCTGCCATGGCCACCACCACACATCCCCAGCAACAGACGTCCATCGCTCAACAGACGTCCATTCCCGAGGCTGAACCCTCGCGTTCCGTGCTCACCGACGCGCTCCTCCAGCGCTGTCGCGAGCGCGCGCCGGTGTACGACCGCGAGAATCGCTTCTTCTCCGAGGACTTCGAGGAGCTCCGCGACGCGGGCTACCTCCGGCTCCCGCTCCCCAAGGAGTTCGGCGGGCCGGGATTCACCCTCGCACAAGTCGCCCGTGAGCAGCGGCGGCTCGCGTACTTCGCCCCGGCCACCGCACTCGGCGTCAACATGCACGTGTACTGGGTGGGCGTCGCCGCCGATCTCTGGCGCGCGGGCGATCGCTCGCTCGAGTGGCTGCTCGCCGAAGCGGCGAACGGCGCGGTCTTCGCCGCGGGGCACGCCGAGAGCGGGAACGACGTCCCCGTGCTGCTCTCCACGTCGAAAGCCGAGCGCGTGGACGGCGGCTATCGCATCACCGGACACAAGGCGTTCGGGAGTCTCACGCCGGTCTGGACGTTCATGGGGCTCCACGGCATGGACATGAGCGATCCCGCGGCGCCGAAGATCGTGCACGTGTTCATGTCGCGCGGCGACAAGGGGTATCGCATCGAGGACACGTGGAACGTGCTCGGCATGCGGGCGACGAGCAGCCAGGACACGATCCTCGACGGCGTGTTCATCCCCGACAGCCGCGTGGTGCGCGTGATCCCCGCGGGCGCGGCGGGCGTCGACCAGTTCGTGCTCGCCATCTTCGCGTGGGCGCTCCTGGGGTTCGGCAACATCTACCTCGGCATGGCGCAGTACGCGCTCGACCGGACCGTCGATGCGCTCAAGAAGAAGACGTCGATCGCCCTCTCGCGGCCGATGGCGTACCACGCCGAAGCGCAGCACACGCTCGCCGAGATGGGACTCGAGCTCGAAGGGATCGCGCCGCACCTGGATCGCATCGCGGAAGACTGGTCCAACGGGGTCAACTACGGTCACGGGTGGCCGGCCAAGATCTTCGCGGCGAAGTATCACGCGGTCGAGGGTGCGTGGCGCGTGGTCGATCACGCATTCGAGCTCGCGGGCGGCTTCGGGATCTTCCAGCGCTCGGGGTTCGAACGGCTGCTCCGCGACGCGCGGCTCGGACGCATCCACCCGGCGAACAGCGCGCTCACGCACGAGCTCGTCGCGAAGACGCTGCTCGGCATCAGCCCGGACGAGACGCCGCGGTGGGGGTGACCGCCGCCTCGATGCGTCGCATCGCATCGCACCACATGCAGCGTTCCGGCATCGCATCACTCACATCACGTCCAACGTTCCTGGAGGATATCATGCGACCGTTGATCCTGATCCCCGCGCTGCTCCTGACCGCGAGCGCTGCGTACGCGCAGTCGAGCGGCGCCGGTGATCCGCCGGCCACGTCCAACTCGGCCGCGAGCGCCGCACAGTCGGCGGCCGAGCCGCAGTGGGGTCCGGTGCCGTCGGCGCTCCCGGCTGGTGCGCAGATCGTCGTGCTGCAGGGGAATCCGTTCGGCAACGGCGTCTACACGCTGCGACTCAAGATGCCCAACGGGTACACCGTACCGCCGCACTTTCATCCGACGGACGAGATGGTGACCGTGATCAGCGGGACTCTGCAGATCGGGATGGGAGATCAGATCGACAAGACGACCGCGAAGACGCTGAAGGCGGGCGGCTTCGCCACGGCGGCGGCGGGGATGCATCACTACGCGGTCGCGCGCGGCGAGGCGATCGTCCAGGTGCACGGACAGGGACCATTCGCGATCACCTACGTGAACGCCAAGGACGATCCGCGCGCGGTGGGGAATAGGAATCGCTGACGGGAGTAGGCTTGTCATCCCGAGCGCTTGTCATCGCGAGCACAGCAGAAGTCATTCCGAGCGGAGCTGTCATTCCGAGCGGAGTTGTCATTCCGAGCGCAGCGAGGAATCCCGGATCTTACACCGGAACAGCGATTCACCACAGAGACACGGAGGACACAGAGAACAGCTCTCTCTGCAGTTCTCCGTGTCTCTGTGCCTCTGTGGTGGATGTTCATGCCTCAGCGCGAGCTCCCTCGCTGCGCTCGGGATGACGATGCTACGCTCGGGATGACACGCTCAAATCTAGGGACCAGGGGAAGTGGCGGGCTTCGACGGCGCGCATGCGGTCCACCCGCCCTGGCCGGCGCGGGTGATCCATCGCTCGCCTTCATCCACTCGACCGAGCTCGATGAGCGCGCACCCCAGGTAGCCCTGCGCGCTGCGGTCCGTTCCGTCGAGGGTGACCGCACTCACGTAGCGATTGCGCGCGGCGTCGAAATCGGTGAGCGCCAGATCGTGCCGCCCGATCTTCTCGTACTGCGCCCCACGCGCGAGGAAGAACGCGCCGAGCTCGCGCTGCACCGAGGCGTCGTTCGGAGCGATCTCCGCGGCCTTGGTGAGCTCGGTGCCGGCGAGCCCGAAGTCTCCCTCGTCGCGCGCGATGCGGCCGAGGTACAGGTGCGGCAGGAGCAGATCGGGGTGCTCCTGCTCCGCCTTGGTGAAGGCCAGCTTGGCCACCACCGGCTGCCCGGTGGCGTAGGCCTGCATCCCCGCGCGGATGTCGCCCTGCACGCCGTAGCGCATGAGGTAGACGTACGCCCCCATCGCCGCGACCGAGATGGCGACTGCAGCTCCAGCGATGATGAGTGTCCACGGCCCGCGCCACCATCCTGGGGCACGCGTGGAGGCCGTCGTCGGCGCGGCGGACGCTACCGTCGCGGCGGACGAAGCGGACGTCGACACGCGCGCCGGCTCGGTCGCCGGCTCGGTTGCAGCCGTCGCACGACCGGGCACAGGCGGCGCATAGGGCAACGCGGCCGCCGGCTCGTCGGCTCGCAGCGCGTCTTCCAGTGCGCGGTACGCCTCGCGCGCGGTGGTGATGTCGTTCTCCGTGGGGCGGTAGTCGGTCCGCTGCACGCGCTCGTAGACGGCGAGCATCTCGACCAGCACGTGCGCCTGCTCCAGCGAGATGAGCTCGCGCTGTCGCAGCTCGTGGATGAGCGCCTGCTCGGAAAGCGCCGAGCCCCCGATCAGGGTGCGGAGCGCCGTCTCGATGGCGGGCCAGACCTCGATCAGGTCGGCCGCGACCTCTTCGGAATCACGCGCGATGTCCAACCGCGCGACCAGGGGGCGCGCGGTGGACAGGGCGGAGAGAGCGGAACGCTGGTTCGAGGCGATCACCGTACGATTCGGAGCAGGCCGGCGTCGGCGCTGCCTCGAATGAAGCTCTCCGCATCACTCGTCGGAATCTTCACTCCGGTCAACGAATAGCCTCGGCGCGCCTCGGTCGCCATGAATTCCTGGACCGAGCGGCCCGCGAACGCACGGTTGGCGTCGCGCATTGCACGGACGATCCGCTCCCAGCTCCCCACGTACTCCTGTCCGTCGGCCGATGTCACGATCCGGTGCTCGGTCGCGTCGCGCTTCGGCTCGGCGCCGTCGTACGACTCACGCCCGTCGCGCTTTCGGTCAGCGAGATCGCTCAGAAGCACGGTGAACAGCTCGAGCTGCCCCTTCTCCTTCCGCTCCGCCTCCTCCGCGGCGCGGCTCTCGATCTCGGCCAGCATCTCGTCGATGTCGTCCGAATCGCCGGCCAGCTCGGCCAGGCGGTCCTCCCACGGCCGCAGCTCGGGGTCGTCCTCGCTCAACCGGTAGAACGACTTCTTGAGCTCGACCAGGCGCCAGATGCCGAGCTCGTCCCAGTGGTCGTCGGCCGTGGTGCGCTCGAGGTGCGACAGCGCAGCCTCGTACTCGCCGCGATCGTAGAGGATGTTGGCGAGGTAGATGCGCGCCTCGGTGTGGTCCTCGTCCAACTGGAGCACCCGCTGCAGCGACGCGAGGGCCGCATCGTCGTTGCCCAGGCGATGCTGCACATACCCGAGCAACGCGTTCGCCTCGGCCATGTCCGGCGATTCCTTCACCGCCAGCTCGACGAACTCGCGTGACTCCTCCATGAGCCCCTCGCGGAAGAGCGCGCGGCCGATCTGGAGGATCAGGTCGAGGTCGTCGGCGTAGCCGAGGTCGAGGATGTGCCGGAAGGTCCGAAGCGCGGCGTCCTGCTGACCGAACTTGAGCATGGTCTCGCCCAGCCCGGCCAGCGCGTCCTCGTGCTCCGGATCCAGGACGAGCGCCTTCTCGAATGCCTGGCGCGCCCAGGCGTACTCCTCGCGCGCCAGCCGTGCATACCCGACCCCAATGTGCAATTCGACCGAATTCGGGTAGAGCGTGAGCCCCTCGCGCAAGACGTCGAGCGCTTCGTCGTACTGGCCCTCATTGTACAGCTGGTGCGCGCGTTCGTCGTACTCTTCGGAACTCAGAAATGGGGTAGGCATGGGGAAGAGAACCTCCAACGCATGAGGGTATGCCTATAGTACCATTGAAGAACTACGGAGTTCAAGGCGGGCGACCTCCCGTGCGATGTCCGCCGCGAGCGCGGCGTTTGCCTCCAATAATGCCAGATTCACGCCGAGGGACCGCCCTCCGGTCATCCGCTCCAAGGCGGCGAGCAGATAGGGGGTCAGCGCGCTTCCCTGTACCCGGTCCCGCGCCGCGCTGTCCACCGCCGCCGCCACCGTCTGCTCCACCAGCGCGCGCGGAAGCTCGACCTCCCGGGGCGGCGGCTGCACCACGAGAATGGCGCTCGACCGCCCCAGCGCTCGGCTCGCCTGGTAGACGGCCGCAATTTCGGCCGCCGATTCGGCGCGCGCAGTGAGCGGGATCCCCGTCTCGCTGGTGAAGAATCCCGGCAGCTCGGACGTCCGGTAGCCGATCACCGTGATCCCCAAAGTCTCTAAACGCTCGTGGGTGGCGGGAAGGTCCAGGATCGACTTGGCGCCCGCGCAGACGACGACCATCGGTGTGCGCGAGAGCTCCACCAGATCGGCCGATTCATCGTACGCGCACCCTGCATCGTCCGCTGCCACGCGGTGCACGCCGCCGATTCCGCCTGTCGCGAAGACGTGGATTCCCGCCGCGCGGGCGATGGCCAGCGTCGCCGCGACCGTGGTCGCGCCGTCCGCGCGGCGCGCCATCGCCACCGGGATGTCGCGCGCCGACACCTTGCCGATCCCCTCGCGGCCGAGGAAGCGCTCGAGCTCCGCGTGCTCCAGTCCGGCGGTGGGCGTCCCGTGCACCACCGCCGTGACCGCCGGCACGCCGTCGCGCGAGCGAACCGCCTTCACCATGCACCGCGCCGCTTCGCGATTGGCCGGAATCGGCAGCCCTTGCGCGAGCACGGAGCTTTCGAGCGCGACGACAGGGCGCCGCTCGCGCAACGCGTCCGCTATCTCGGCGAGGATTCTGATCGGCGGCGTCATTTTCCGATCACCGTCGTCTTCTCACGCACGTCCTTGAACTCGGAGCCTGTGTTCCAGGTCGGGACCGTCGCCGCATCGGCGAGCGTGGTCCCGAAGCGGAGGACGATGTCGGAGAGCTGCACGGCGCCGCTCAGATCGAGGTCCGAGCGGTATTCATCCGACGGCTGGTGGTACCGGTGCGCCGCGTAGTCCGCGTCCTGCTCGACGCCCCACCCGCGCGGGCGGCCGACGAAGTCATCGCCGGCGGCGATGGACACCGCGGGCACGCCGGCCTTGGCGAACGAGAAGTGGTCGGAGCGAAAGAAGTGCCCTTGCTCCGGGTGCGCCTCGGGGGAGATGCGCACGCCATCCGCATCGACCACGCGCTGCAGTGTCGCCCCGAGCGACGACAGGTTGGCGCCGAGCACGGAGAGGTTGCGCACGCGGCCGAGGAGGTTGCCGCCGTCGATGTTGACGTCGGCGACGATATCGGAAATGGGGACCGTCGGGTGCTGGGTGTAGTACGCGGAGCCCAGGAGCCCCGCCTCCTCCGCCGTGACGAAGACGAAGAGCAGCGAGCGCCTCGTGTTGTGCGACGCGGCCGCCGCGCGCGCGACGGCGAGCATGTCCGCCACGCCGGACGCGTTGTCCGAAGCGCCGTTGTAGATCGAGTCGCCGTTCACCGCTGGGCCGATCCCCAGATGATCCCAGTGCGCGGTGAATGCCACGTACTGATGGCGGAGTGTCGCGTCGCGCCCGGGGACGACGCCGACGACGTTGTGCGACTCGAGGTGCGCCACCCGGCTCGCGACGCGCATGTCGAGCGTGATCCCCGTGTGCACCGGACGAAAGTTGCGCGACGCGGCCTGCTCGGTGAGGATGGTGAGGTCGAGCCCCGCTTGCGCGAGCAGCGACCGCGCCGCCGTGTTGGTGATCCACCCCTCAATGCCGAGCGGCGCGGGCTGCGACGCGCTGCGCGGAAGCATCTGTTGCGGCCGCCCCCACGAGCCCACCACCGTGTGCCAGGGGTACCCCGCACGCTCCGTCGTATGGATGATGAGCATCCCCGCCGCACCGCGCCGCTCGGCCTCCTCGAACTTGTACGTCCAGCGGCCGTAGTAGGTCATCGCCCGGCCGCCGAAGAGCGTCGGCTCGCTGCTGGTCGCCGGTGGATCGTTCACCAGCACGAGGAGCACTTTCCCCCGCAGATCCTCCCCCTTGAAGTCGTCCCATCGATACTCCGGCGCGGTGATGCCGTAGCCGACGAAGACCAGCTCGCCGCGGACGGCGCTGGTGGATGTCGCGGAACCGGGCCAGATGACCACCTGATCCGGGAAGTGGAGCGACGTCGTGGCGCGACCGGATGCGGTGACACGAATGGTGCTCGTGTCCGCGGCGACCACGTCGATCGGGACGGGTTGGAAGTAGGAGCCGTCGACGCCGGGCTCGACGCCGGCCGACCGGAGCTGACTCGCGATGTAGAGCGACGCGAGCCGTCCGCCGCGCGTGGCCGGCGCTCGTCCCTCGAGCAGGTCGGAGGCGAGGAAGCTGAGGTCGCCGTCGATCTCAGGAGCGGTGATGCGCTCGGCGGCACGCGGTGCCTGGGCGCGCGCCGCGAGGGGCACGAGCAGGAGGAGTGCGACGAGCGAGAGGACGCGGACGTGGGACATGCGGGACTGGCGGAGCGTTGAGGCGGGTCCGGTCGGTATCGCGAATGGCGCGGGGACGAGCGGTGCGGTTGTGAACCGCGCGGGTGTGCAATCTAGACGGCCGTGCCGGCTGACGCGATACACGGAGCGCGCCTGCTCGAACGTCGGACTGTCTTATGTGCGCGATATCACAGTGCGCGGCCTCACTCGCGCCGCGTTACCGCGTGAACATCGCGCGCGAATCCGCGGCCGCGCGCGAGACCACCAGCGCGGGCCGAGCCGTGATCAGCAGCCGATCGGGCGCCGGCCCGAGGTAGCGCACGGGCCAGCAGGTGGTGAGCGTGAGCGTCGCATCGTGCGTATCGAAGAGCGCACGCGCATCGCTCGGCACGATGTGGCGCCCGACGACCACCCATGTGACGCGCCCCCGGTCGGTGGTCGTGATGATGGTGTCGCCCACCGCAACGTGGTCGAGCGCGTGAAAGTGCCGATCGCGGTGCGCGGAGATCACGGCATTGCCGGGATCGCCCGGCAGCGCGCTCCCCGGCATGTGCCCCGGCCCCGCGTTGAGCTGATCCTCCCCTACCCCTTCGACGACGATCTCATCGAGCCCGATCGCTGGAATGACGAGATGCGCCATCGGCGCGCCGAGCGCGAGTGTCGCCGTACGGGCGTACGGGCGTTCGACCTCCCGCTTGATCGTCAGCACGGAGCGGTGCGCCTGCTCGCGCTCCCACGCGGCGCGCGCGGCATCGCTGGCCATCACGCCGCGCGCGTAGGTCACGCCCACATCGAGCAGGAGCGCGGCGCCGACGGCGTAGAGAATGAGTCCTGCCGCGCGCCGGTTCATCACGACCAGCGCCGACGGAGGAGTGCGCCCGCGATGAGACTCGCGATGCCGAGGAGCGCGAGCGTGGGGAGTGGGGTCGCGGTGGCCGGTGCACGCGCGCCGTTGCGGAGGTTCCCAACCTCGCCCCGCGACTCGCTGACCGTGGCTGGCGGGGCGGCGGGCTTCGGTTGCGCGCCCGGTTTCGGCTGCGCACCGGGCTTCGCGGCGCCCGACGGTGCGGCTGCTCGGGGCGGGGCGGTCGCCGTCGTCTCCGACTGCGCGGGGGTCGCCTGGGCGAGCGCGGTGGCCGCCGAGTCCACCCACACCTTCATGTCGCTCAGCGTCTTTGCGGCGGTCGGGGGCTGCCCGGTCTTGGTCGATTCGGGTTGCGAGGCGATGGGAACCGGCGCAGGTCGAACCGCAGCATGCTTTGGCGGTTCGACCGCCGCGGTGAACTGCGCAGCAGCCGGCGCCGCGCTACCCGCGAGCCCCAGCGCCAGGACGACGGAAATCCAGCGATGCACCACACCCCTCCATGCGCACGAAACGATGGCACTCCCGGAACGAGTCGGGAGCATGGTGAATCGCGCATTTCATGTGCCGGAGGGGCGGGAGGGGAGCTACGGCGTGCTCGTCGGCGCGGGCGCGGGGATCCCCCAAGCGTTTACGATCGCTTCGCCCATGCGCGCCATGGTGAGCTGCGGCTCGCTGTCGAGAATCCACCGCTGGTCGGCGTTGTTCTTCGTGAGCACGCACGCCACCACACGCGTGCGGAGGTAGAAGAGCGAGCACTCGGTGCGCACGTCGTCGGTGGCGCCCGTCTTGTGCGCGGCGCGCACGCCCTGCGCGTAGCGCTGCAGCAGCGTCCCGTCGTCGTTGTGCTCGAGGATGTCGAGCATGGTGGAATCCGCCGTCGGATTCACCGCCTTCCCCTCGGCGAGGAGGGTGAAGAGCGTGGCCATCTCGTTCGGCGTCGTCACACCGAGACCGTACTTCACCGAGCTGTCCATGGCGACGCTGGTGAAGCGCTCGAACGTCTTCGAGTGCACCTTCGTGTGGTGCAGGCCGAGCGATTCCATCTTGTCCCAGACGCGCCGCATGGCCACGCGATCGAGGAGCAGGTTCGTGGCGGTGTTGTCGCTGATCGTCGCCATGAGCCACGCCGCGTCGTGCACCGTGATGATGGCGCCATCGTGCAGATACTGGACGACGCCCGTGCCGGGGACCTTGTCGATGTGGAGGACCGTGAGCGGATCGTCGAGCGATAGCTCGCCTTTCGCCACCAGGTCGTAGACGGTGACCAGGATGGGCACCTTGATGAGACTGGCGGTGGGGAAGGTCTCGTCGCCGAGCCGCGAGAGCGACTCGCCGGTGTCGAGGTTCCGCACGCTGTAACCGACGACGCCGTGGTGCGCCTCCGCCAGCGAATCGAGCGTGTGATGGAGCGCGGCCGTGTCCGCGCGAAGCGACGAATCGACGGCCGGCGCGACGCGCGCGGGTCCCTGCCCCCGCGCGCACGCCGGCAACGCGATCAGGAGTGCGAGCGCAGCGAGCCGCAGCCGCGGCTCCGCGCGCCGGCCCTTACGCATCCTGGAAATCGTCGGCCTTCTTGCTCTCCACCAACTCGCGCTCGCCGGAGGACGGGTCGTACACCGCGAGCACCTTGATCGTCTCGCCGCTGTAGCAGTCGAACGTCTTGCCGGCTCCGCGCTTCACCGGGATCTCGTGTCCATCCTCGAAGCGCAGGATCACGTTGGGATGATCGTTGTTCACGTACTGCTTGCGGAGCTTCTTTGGCGGTTGAGGCATCGTGGTCGGGGTCGAGGTTGAAGTTGGGGGGGAAGATAGGGCGGGACGCGGGAAGCGGGAAGACGGTGTGAGTTGTGGGTCATGGGTTCTGGGGAGTGGTGGTGAGTGCGAGGATCCCGGCAACTCAGAACGCACGACCCAGAACTCACAACTCCCTACGTTACCACCGCCCTCCTCGCCGCATACCGCTCCCACTCCCCGCTCTCGAGCGCGTGCGCGATGGCGGCGATGGCGGTCTCGATCTCGTCGTCGCTCGTGTAGAAGTGCGGCGCGATGCGGATGCCGGCGTCGGGACGATAGTCGACGAGGACGTCCTGCGCGAGGAGCGCCTGCGCGACTTCGTACCCGTGCGGGACATCGACGGCGACCGTCCCGCCGCGGCGCGCGGGATCACGCGGGGCGTGCACGCGAAAGCCCCTGGATTCGGCGAGCGCGATGAGGCGCGAAGTCTGTCGCACGCTCTTCGCGCGGATCGCATCGATCCCCGCGCGCCGCACGAGGCGCGGACCTTCCTTGGCGGCGTACAGCGCGGGGATCACGGGCGTGCCGTTGAGCCAGCGAAAGGGGCCGGCGGCGTAGTCCATCTCCCCCTCGAAGGCAAAGGGACGCGCGTGCGCCTGCCAGCCGGTGATCGTCGGCGCGAGTCGATCGCGCACCGCGGGCGACACATACAGGAAGCACGCACCCGGCCCGCCGCACAACCACTTGAGCACGCCGCCGGTGAGAAAGTCCACGCCGCTCGCGCGCACATCCACCGGCATGATCCCCACCGAGTGAAACGCATCGAGCGCGACCAGCGCGCCCACCTCGTGCGCGCGCCGGCAGATGGCGTCCGCGTCCATCACGTACGCGGAGCGGAAGAGCACGTGCGAGATCGAGACGAGGCGCGTGCGTTCGTCGATCGCCTCGAGCACGCGATCCGTGTCGATGCCGATGCCGTCGTCGCTCTCCACCACCCGGATGCGTGCGCCCAACCGCGCCGCCAGGCCGTCGTACACATAGCGCACCGATGGAAAGTCGAGCGCCGTCATGACGACCGTGTCGCGCGGCGCCGAGTAGTCGAGCGCCGACGCGATCGCGGCCTGCGCGAGGGAGACGTTGGGAAACATCACGACCTCATCGTCGCCCGCGCCGAGGAGCGGCGCGATCTCGTTCCCCACCGTCACCGGCAGCTCCCACCACCCTCGCGTCCACGCACGCACGCCCTCGTCGCCCCACATCGCCGCGTACTCGGCCAGCCGCTCGGGCACCGCGCGCGGCATCGCGCCGAGGGAGTTGGAGACGAGGTACGTGGTACGCTCGAGGATCGGGAACTCGGCGCGGAATTGCAGCAGCGGATCGGTCATGAGCCTTCCGGGGACGTGGACATGCGGGACAATCTACGGAACGCGCGGTCGGGGGGTGAGCATCGGCCCTCCGACTGGCGCTCCGCTTGCGTTCACGGTAGCGGCGCGAAGATCATTCCAGGGAGTCTCACACCCGGGCGGGGTTGCCCGAGTGCTCGGTCACACGCCACGAGAGGAGTTGGCACATGAACCCGATTCGCGGACAGGGATGATCGGACAGCCGACCGACCACGCCGGCCCCCCGCGGCTTCCGCCGCGCCTCGCGCTCGTGTTGGGCGGAGGCGGACTCAAAGGCTTCGCCCACATCGGCGTCCTCCGGGCGCTGCGCGAATACGGGATCGTTCCCTCCATCTATGCAGGCACGAGCATCGGCGCGCTGATCGCGGCGGCGTGGGTGGGCGGAGCGTCCGTCGAGGAGCTGGCGCGGCGCGCGCACGCACTGCGCAAGCGCGACCTGTTCCGTCTGAACCTCGGGATGCTGCTCGAGCGCCTGAAGGCGCCGTCGCTCTACCTGGCCGAACCGCTGCGTGCGCTGTGCGCGCAGGCGTCCCCTCCGGGGACGTTCCGCGATCTCGACACCCCGCTGCTCGTGAACACGGTGGACATCGAGCGCGGCACTCGGCTCGTCTGGGGGCTCCCCGGGCTCCAGGACGTGTCGATCGAGGACGCGGTGTACGCGTCGTGCGCGCTCCCCGGCTCGTTCCCGCCGGGGCTCGTGGATGGGCGCCTGTGCATCGACGGCGGCACGATCGACAACCTGCCGGCCGCCGTCGCCGCGGTGGGCGCGGATGCGGTGATCGCGGTGGACGTGGGGAGCTCGGACGTCACGCCCCCCGTCGACACGAGCGAACTCGGCTTCGCGTCGCTCTACCTGCGCGCGGCCACCGTCATGATGCACGCGCTGCAGGAACGGCCGCTGGAAGAGTGGAGCGGTCCGCCGATGCTCCTCATCCGTCCGCACCTGAGCGACCAGCACTGGTTCAGCTTCACGCATGCGACCGAATTCATCCAGGCCGGCTACGAAGCCGCGTGCAGCGCGCTCGATCAGGTGGGCGACGCGCTGCTGTCCGCGGGCGGCGTGTACCCCAAGCGGATGGTCGAGCTGACGGTGGATCGCGATCGATGCATTGGCTGCACGCTGTGCGTCGCGCTCGCCCCCCGGCTCATGGCCATGGACGCGACCGGAAAGGCGTATGCGACGTCGTCGCCGGTGCAGTGGTCGCCGGCGGATGGAGGCTTCGTCAACCACTGCCCCACCGAGGCGATCATCGCGCGCTCCATCGATCAGACGCCGGTGTCGCTGGACGACCACCGCTCGCGCGCGCGGCTCCCCGCCGCCGGAGACTGACCGCCCATCAACGGTGCGGCGCGGGACATGATACATTACGCGTAGCCTGTCGCGGCGCGCGCACCGGCCGCGGCAGTGGCTCCGTTCTTCACGGCGCTCGCCTTCGTCGAGCGTGCACACCCCAGTGATGCCATGACATCGCTCAACTCCTTCGATAGCCGCTCCGCTCTCACCGTGGACGGCCGCTCCTACACGATCTTCCGCCTCGATGCGCTGGCACGGCTGTCGAACGCCACCATCGACCGCCTCCCCGTTTCACTCAAGG
Organism: Gemmatimonadaceae bacterium; assembly: GCA_036381735.1. Taxonomy (GTDB): domain Bacteria; phylum Gemmatimonadota; class Gemmatimonadetes; order Gemmatimonadales; family Gemmatimonadaceae; genus DASSNR01. The sequence continues at coordinate 15,525 of DASVCF010000125.1, forward strand.
TCCTGCTCGAGAACCTGCTGCGCTACGAGGACAACGCCTTCGTCAAGCGCGAGGACATTGAAGCGCTGGCGAAGTGGAAGTGCACGGGCGGGATCGAGCAGGAGATCGCGTTCCGTCCGAGCCGCGTGCTGTTGCAGGACTTCACCGGCGTCCCCGCCGTCGTCGATCTCGCCGCGATGCGCGACGCGCTCGCGCGGCTCGGCGGCGACGCCACGCGCATCAACCCGCTGCAGCCCGCCGATCTCGTGATCGATCACTCGGTGCAGGTGGACGAGTACGGATCCGAGGCGGCGTTCCTCATCAACGCCGAGCGCGAGTACGAGCGCAACGCCGAGCGCTACGCCTTTCTGCGCTGGGGACAGCGCGCATTCCGCAACTTCCGCGTCGTGCCGCCGGAGACGGGGATCTGCCACCAGGTGAACCTCGAGTATCTGGGGCGCGCGGTGTTCTCGAGCACGGAGGACGGCGTCGCCTACGCCTACCCCGATTCGCTCGTCGGCACCGACTCGCACACGACGATGATCAACGGACTCGGCGTGCTCGGCTGGGGCGTGGGCGGCATCGAAGCCGAGGCCGCGATGCTCGGCCAGCCGCTCTCGATGCTCATTCCCGATGTGGTCGGGTTCAAGCTGTACGGCAAGCTCCCGCCCGGCGCGACGGCGACGGATCTCGTGCTCACCGTCACGCAGATGCTGCGGAAGAAGAAGGTGGTCGGGAAGTTCGTCGAGTACTACGGCGCTGGGCTGTCGAGTCTGTCGCTCGCCGATCGCGCGACGATCGGAAACATGTCGCCCGAGTACGGCGCGACGGTGGGCTTCTTCCCCGTGGATGCGGAGACGCTCAAGTATCTGCGCTTCACCGGGCGCGACGAGCATCAGGTGAAGCTCGTGGAAGCGTACTGCAAGGAGCAGGGGATCTTCCGCACGGACGACACGCCCGATCCCGTGTTCAACGACACGATCGAGCTCGACCTGAGCACGGTGGAGCCGAGCCTCGCCGGTCCGAAGCGTCCGCAGGACCGCGTGCCGCTCAAGATGGCGAAGCCCATGTTCACGCAGGCGCTCGAAGGCGAGCTGGAGCGCACCGGCACGCTGGCGGGGAAGGCGGAGGTATCGCGCGCCCGCGCCGTGTCGGCGCAGCCTGAGCTCTCGACGGCGGTGGTGGCCGAGAGTCCCAGCGAGCAGGCGCACGAGCGCGAGACGGTGCCGGTCGAGATGAACGGCATCCAGTTCGGGCTCCAGCACGGCTCGGTGGTGATCGCGGCGATCACGAGCTGCACGAACACGTCGAACCCCTCCGTGATGCTCGCGGCCGGCCTGCTGGCGAAGAAGGCGCATGAGAAGGGGCTCACGACGAAGCCGTGGGTGAAGACGAGCCTCGCCCCGGGCTCCAAGGTGGTGACGGACTACCTGAAGAAGGCGGGCGTGCTCGATGCGCTCGCGCAGCTGCGCTTCAACGTGGTCGGCTACGGCTGCACGACGTGCATTGGAAACTCGGGTCCGCTCCCACAGCCGGTGGCCGAGGCCATCGAGGCGAACAAGCTCGTGGTGGCGTCCGTGCTCTCGGGGAATCGCAACTTCGAGGGGCGCATCAACCCGCTCACGCGCTTCAACTATCTCGCGTCGCCGCCGCTCGTGGTCGCGTACGCGCTCGCGGGGCGCATGGACATCGATCTCTTCACCGAGCCGCTCGGCGTCGGGAAGGATGGTCCAGTGTTCCTGCGCGACATCTGGCCGTCGCCGAAGGAGGTGGAGGACACGATCCTCAGCTCGGTGAAGAGCGAGATGTTCCGCACGCAGTACGCGAACGTGTTCACCGGCGACGAGCGCTGGGCAGCGCTTCCGATTCCGGAGGGCGATCTGTACACGTGGTCGGAAGAATCGACCTACGTGAAGAACCCGCCGTTCTTCGAGGGGATGACGCTCGAGGTGCCACGCGTGCAGCCGATCACGGGCGCTCGAGTGCTCGCGATGCTCGGCGATTCGATCACGACCGATCACATCTCGCCGGCGGGCTCGATTCCGGCGCACAGCCCCGCGGGGAAGTGGCTCATCGCGCACGGCGTGAAGACGAGCGAGTTCAATTCGTACGGCTCACGGCGCGGGAATCACGAGGTCATGATGCGCGGGACGTTCGCCAACATCCGCCTGCGTAACGAGCTCGCCCCGGGAACCGAGGGTGGATGGACTGCGACGCGGGCCGGCGGGAACCCCGAGACGATCTACGACGCGGCGATGACCTATCAGCAGCAGGGGACGCCGCTCCTCGTCATCGCCGGGAAGGAGTACGGCACGGGCTCGTCGCGCGACTGGGCGGCGAAGGGGACGCTGCTCCTTGGCGTGCGCGCCGTGATCGCCGAGTCGTTCGAGCGGATCCATCGCTCGAACCTCGTGGGGATGGGCGTGCTCCCGCTCGAGTTCACGAACGGTGAGACGCGGCAGTCGCTCGGCCTCACCGGCTTCGAGACGTACGCGATCGAGGGGCTGGACGACTCGACCAAGCCGCGCGCAGTGCTCACGGTGCGCGCGACGGCGGACGACGGGAGCGTGAAGACGTTCCAGGTCCGCTCGCGCGTGGACACGCCCGAAGAGGCGACGTACTACCGGAACGGCGGGATCCTGCAGTACGTGCTGAGGCAGTTGGTAAGGCGGTAAAGCAGAGAGCAGAAAGCAGAAAGCAGGGTTGTCATCCCGAGCGGAGCGAGGGATCTCGCTCAATGGCCGAGATCCCTCGCTCCGCTCGGGATGAC
>DASVCF010000126.1:0-9527 GCA_036381735.1 Gemmatimonadaceae bacterium
GATTGATCGCGTACGCGATCAATCGACTCTGACCCCATTGATCCACAAGGCTGTGAGCACGAGCATCCACGGAGCTCGAAGCTCAGAGCCCCCTCACAGCCCACTGTCGTTCCCACGCACACTACGTGTCGTCCCCCCGCAACGTGACGCGCGCAACGTCGCGTCGTCTTGCAAAGACTCCCTGTCGCCCATATTATGGCGGCGCACCCCCTCGACAAGGCTCACGCGCGTGCAATGCGCGCAAACAGCTGTCTTCGAGCCGGTGATCCCGCCGCAGTCGCCTTCCCCCTCGCGCCGTTCCCGCCGTGACGTGGTTCTTGCAGAGCAGTGTAGCGCTGTCCCGATACCTCGCCGGATCAACGCCGATCCGTGCGCGCATCTCGCCGCTGAGTAAGGGGGTCGCGTGAACGCGCTGCTGCTCGCCGTGCTCGCCATCGCGATGGGTGATGGATTACCCATCAAGAAGCCCGCGTCCGTTGGCATGTCCGCCACCAGACTCCGCGTCGTCGATCACGCAGTGACGCGCGGCATCGCGGCTGGCGGCTACCCCGGTGCCGCGGTCGTCGTGGGGCGCAAGGGCGCCGCGGTGTGGCAGAAGGGGTTCGGTCATCTCGACTGGGACCCGAAGAGCCCGAAGGTCTCGCCCACCGAGACGATCTACGACCTCGCGTCGCTCACGAAGGTGATCGCGACGACGACCGCGATCATGATCCTCTACGACCAGGGGAAGGTCTCGCTCGACGCGCCGGTGCACACGTATCTCCCCGCGTTCACCGGCGGACTCAAGGATCAGGTGACCGTGCGCGAGCTCCTCGAGCATCGCGGCGGCCTCCCGCCCGATCGCCCGCTGTGGCGCCTCGCGCAATCACCGGCCGAGGCGCGCGAGCTCGTGATCGATGGGCCGCTCGACTACGCTCCCGGCACGCAATACGTCTACTCTGACCTGGGCGCCGACCTGCTGGGCTTCATCGTCGAAGCGGTCACCAATACGCCGCTCGATGTCTTCGTTCGCGAGCACGTGTTCAAGCCGCTCGGCATGAACAACACCTTCTTCCGCCCCGCCGACTCGGTCAAGGCACGCACCGCACCCACCGAGGTGACGCCGCCGCGCGGCTACCCGCTGCGCGGCGAAGTGCACGATGAGAACGCGTACGCGCTCGGGGGCGTGGCCGGCCATGCGGGGCTGTTCAGCACCGCGTCCGATCTCGCCATCTTCGCGCAGATGATCTTGAACGGCGGCGAGTACAACGGGACGCGCATCGTCGCCGACTCGACGATCAAGCTGTTCACCGCGCGCGCGGCAGGGAGTCGTGCCCTCGGCTGGGCGATGGCCGACGGTCAATGGGGCTCCGGGAAATACTTGAGCGACGACGCCTTCGGCCATGTCGGCTACACGGGCACTTCGCTCTGGATCGACCCCGACCGCGAGATGTTCGTGATCCTCCTCACGAACCGCGTGCATGCCCCGCGCGCGCTCCGCCCCGGCAAGGTGATCGAGGACGTTCGCGCCGATCTGTCCGATGCCGCCGCGCTCGCCGTGATGGATGACCCCGACCAGATCCTCGCCATGCCGGCGAAATTCCGCGCCGATCTGGCCGAAGGGTGGAACCGCACGAAGCACCATCCCCATCGCCGCAGCCACGCGAAGTCGACGCCCAAGCACTCGAAATCGACCCACTCGACGTCCAAGCGAAAGTCGTCGTCCACGCACGCGTCCACGCGCTGATCGCTCGGCGATCGCCAGTATTGTTTCGGCGATCGGGCAATCGTAGGTGTTGTCGCTGTCCGCGTTCATCCGTGTCGACGGTTGCCGTCGTTGCATCCAGAGCCCTTGCCCGTCTCCGCAGCCTCGATGAAGTTGCAGAGAACCCGCAGGGAGTCTCGAGATGAGCGACAACACCAACCCGCCCGCCCCGTCCGCATCCGCGGCCGTCGTCACCGAAGATCAGGTGAAGACCGTGCTTCGCCGAGTGAAGGATCCGGAGCTCAACCTCAACATCGTCGACCTCGGCCTCGTGTACGGCATCCGCGTGGACGGCGCGAAGGTGAGCGTCGATATGAGTCTCACGTCGCCGGGCTGCCCGTCGGGCCCGGAGATCATGGGCGACGCCGAGCAGCAGCTGAAGACGCTTCCCGGCGTGCAGGAGATCGCGCTGAACCTGGTGTGGACGCCGTTCTGGACGCCGGACCGCATCGAGCCACGCATTCGCGCGTATCTGGGGATTTGACGCGCGCGTTTCCCGCGCGCGCCGTCGCTCGTCAGTCTCGGTGGTGTCTCGCGATTCCGCAGGTGAATCGCGCACGTCGCGTCATCCTTCTCACCAGCCTCCGTATGCGCCTCACGTCTTCATCGCTGCTCTCGGCTCTTGCCCTTGGTGCGCTACTCTGCATCGCGCCGGGCACGGCCCTCGCTCAGGGAAATTCACATCACGGTGAGCATCACGAGCACGGCGAGCATCACGAGCCGCCCGGTCTCGCGAAGAAGCACGTCGTGACGACGGATCAGGCGATCGTCGTCACGCGCGACGTGTTGGGGAAGCACGGCTACACGGTGGTGCGCGTGGTGGACGATGGCGACACGCGCGTCGTGTACTACCGCCGCGGGAACCGAGGGAAGGGGAAAGGCCACGGCCCGATCGAGAAGATCATCGTCCGCCCAGCCCCCGACCGCGTGATCATCGAGTCGGCCCCGAAGGGGGTGCTCGTGGACATCAATGTGAGGTTGGGATTTTAACGACAGAAAGCAGAGAGCAGAAGGTAGAGAGCAGGAACGGCCTCGGGGGAGAGCACTCACCCCGAGGCCGTTTCCGCTTTCTGCTCTCTGCTTTCTGCTCTCTGCTTTCTGCTTTCTGCTGTCCGTAGTTCCCGCCTCACTGACCCACTTCTCTCACCGCCTTCAGCACCGCTTCTCCGAGCTCCGCCACCTGCCACCGGCGGAGCTCTTCTATTTCCGACAGCTCCTCGAGCGTCTTCGGATTCTTCCGTGCGATCGCTTCAAGGCGATCGCGCGAGCAGAGGAAACCCGGGTCGAGGTCGAGGCGCTGCGCGGCCTCGTCGCGTACGGTGCGCAGGCGGCTCACGCGCACATCGAAGTTCGCGTCTCGCTCCCAGCGGCGCGCCTTCGGGAATCGCGGGAGCTGCGCATCGGGCACCGCCAGCCCGCGCTCCACGGCGGAGAGGATGTCGTCGCCGCGCCGCTCCACGATCCCGCGCGGCATCCCCTTGATGGCGCGGAGGGCGTCGATCGTGCGCGGCGCTCCCTGGGCCACCTCCAGCAGCACCGCGTTCCCCACCACGCGGAAGGTGGCGCGGTCCAGCTCGCGCGCCACGTGATCGCGCCAGTGCACGAGCTCGCGGAAGATGGCGAGCTGACGCCGAGTGAGATCGCGCACCCCCTTGATCTTGAGATACGCCTCGGCGCTCTCCCCTTCGCCCTCGGGCGCCCACTGCGTCCCTTCGAGCCGCGCGAACTCTTCCTCCGCCCACTCCCATCGGCCGGCGCGCTCGAGATCCTCGCGCATCCGGTCGCGCAGATCGAGCAGGTACATCGTGTCCTGCGCGGCGTACTCCAGCATGCCGGGCGTGAGCGGACGCATCGACCAGTCGGCACGCTGGAACTTCTTGTCGAGCTTGATGTCGAAGTAGCGCTCGAGGAGCGCGGCGAGCCCGAAGGTGCGAATGCCGAGGATCTGCGCGGCGATCCGCGTGTCGAAGATGTGCGTCGTGCGCCAGCCGTAGTCCTGATGCAGGAGGCGCAGGTCGTAATCCGCATCGTGGAAGACGACCTCGACCTCGGGATCCTCGAGCAGCGCACCGAGGCGTTCGGGGCGGCCGATCGCCAGCGGATCGAGGACGGCAGTCACCTGCTCCGTGGAGAGCTGGAGGAGGTAGATGCGATCGACGAAGCGGTGGAAGCTCGCGCCTTCGGTATCCACCGCGAGTCCGCGCACGTCTCCGATGCCTTCGAGCAGCCGCTCGGCGGCGCGCGGCGAATCAATGTACCGGGGGGTATGGGGCCCCGAAGTCACCGTCACTCGTCGCCTCGTCGTTGGTGCGTGCGCATGCTCCTAAACTCTCACCCGGACCGGTGGGATTGAAGGGGGCCCCGGCTCCAGCCAGCGGTCGGACCGGGAGGTCGCCGGAGGACCCGGACGCGCGAGTTCCGTACCGCGAGCCTGAGACGGATGGTTCGCGGGGCATGGTGCCGGTTCTGGCGGCGCATCATGCGAGATCGCGCCGGCTCGAGCGGCGCATCATGAGACGTCGCGCCGGTTCTGGCGGCGCATAAGTTGTAAGGTGAGGACCGTGGCGTTGCGGATGCCGTACTGCCGCGCCCTCGCTTTCACGGGAGCCGCCGATGGCAGAATCCGTACGCACTCCGGACACCATGTCTGACGAGCAGCCCACGATCGCTACCGCGCCATCGACGCCACCGGCCGTCGCCCCGCCTGGGCCACCGCGGCACATCGAGCGCCGCAAGCGGGGCATGGGGTGGCGGAGCCGAGATGTGCTGCGCACCGCGGTGCTCGTCATCGGGCTCTACATCGTCATCCAACTCCTCTGGTTCGCGAACGAGCTGTTCCTGACGGCGTTCCTCGCGCTGCTCTTCGGCCTCGCGCTCTCCGCGGTGGTGGATCGGCTGGAGCGCCTCGGCCTCCCGCGCGGCGTCGCGGCGCCGCTGGTAGTGGCCGGCATCGTCGCCATCATCTTCGGCGTCGGTGCGCTCAGCGCGCCGACGCTCATCCGGCAGGGACAGGAGCTGCAGCAGCGGTTGCCGGACGCGATCGACGCCGTGGAGCAGTGGTTCGACAAGCACCACGGCGGCGCGCTGGGGCTCCTGATCAACGGTGAGAAGGCTCCGCCGGCAGAAAGCGCACAGATCGCGCGGGCGGACAGCATCCGCGCCGCGGAGGCCGCGCGCACAGCGCGCACGAGGCGCGGGGCGGAGGCCCGCGCGCCGCGCACCGACACGGTAGTCGTCCGACCCGCGGAGCCGGAGGCACCGGGCTCCTCGCTGCGCCAGCGTCTTGCCGCGCAGCTCACGGGTGCCACGCGCTACCTCTTCCCGTTTCTGCAGTCGACGCTCGCCGTGCTCGCGGGGATCGTCCTCATCGTGTTCGTCGCCATCTACGTCGCGATCGATACCGACCTGTATCACAGCGGGCTCATGCACCTCTTCCCGCACCGGTATCGCGAGCGCGCGGGCGAGGTGCTGAGCGCGATCGCCTACTCGCTGCGGCAGTGGTTCATCGCGCAACTCATCGCGATGGTCGCCATTGGCACCGTCTCGACGATCGTGCTGCTCGCGCTCCACGTGCGCGCCGCGCTCGCGCTGGGGTTCATCGCGGGGATGCTCGAGTTCATCCCTTTCTTCGGGCCGATCATCAGCGCCATTCCGGCGATCGCGATGGGCTTTCTCGACTCCCCGGAGAAGGCGCTCTGGGTGACGATCGCCTACTTCATCATTCAGGAGATGGAGGGGCACATCCTGATCCCGATGCTGATGAAGGAGGGTGTGGATCTCCCGCCGGTCCTGACGATCCTTGCGCAAGCGCTCATGGTGCTCGTCTTCGGCTTCCTGGGTCTCATGGTCGCCGTCCCGATGCTCGCCGCGATCATGGTTCCCGTGAAGATGCTCTACGTGAGCGATGTGGTCGGCGATGCGATGGAGGTCGCGGGGGTGGAAGAGGAGGAGGAGGAGGAGGAGGAAGTAGAGAGTGGGTAGGGGTTGTGGGTTGTGAGTTTTGGGTGGTGAGTTCGGTCGTGAGTTTGGAGCAAAGGACACGCTCGTGCTCACAGCCCATGGCCTACTCACGACCCACAACCCATAACGCACAACTCAGGACTCACAACCGCCGTCATGCCTTCGACCCCATTCCCGCTTTACTCCCACTTCCCCGCCCTCGCGCGCATCCCGCGTATGGCGCTCGGGAGGTTTCCGTCGCCGGTGGAGCGGTTGACGGAGGCCGCGGCCGGCGGAGCGCTCTGGGTCAAGCGCGATGACCTGAACGCGCCCGCCTTCGGTGGCAACAAGGTGCGGGCCCTCGAGTTCCTGCTGGGGAGCGTGCAGCCGGGTGACGAGGTCCTCACCGTGGGCGGCGAGGGATCGACGCACGTGCTCGTGACCGCGGCGATGGCGCGCGAGCTGAGCGCCCGGACGCACGCCATTCGATGGACGCACGACATGAACCCGACGGCGCAGGTAGTCGCGGAGCGCGCGAGCACGATGTGCGAGCGAGTCGCCACCACCGCGTCGCCGCTCACCGCACTCCTCCGTGCGCTCGCGATGCGCGCGACGAGGCGCGTGCACTGGATTCCGCTGGGCGGCACCTCGCCGCTCGGGATGCTCGGACACGTGAACGCCGGGCTCGAGATCGCGGACCAGGTGCGCGCGGGGCTCCTCCCAACGCCAACGCGCATCGTCGTCCCACTCGGCAGCGGCGGGACGACAGCCGGGATCGCGCTGGGGGTCGCGATCGCCGGACTCGACAGCACAGTGGTCGGCGCGCGTGTGGGACCGCGCATCGCGGTGAACCGCGCGCGCGTGCTGCGACTCGCCCGCGCAACGGCGCGGCTCATCCAGCACGTGACAGGCGAGCGCGTGCCAAACGTGACGCGCGATCGCGTGCACGTCGTGCACGATGTGTACGGTGGCGCATACGGCCGCCCGCTTCCGCGATCGCGCGAGGGGACCGAGCTCCTCCGTCAGCACACGGGTGTGCGACTCGACGACACGTACAGCGCGAAGGCGTTCACCGCAGCGCTCGAGCTCGCACGCCGCGGCGACGGCCCGACGCTCTTCTGGCTGACGTTCGATGCACGGTGGATGCAGGAGGACTGAACGCACCTGTCATCCCGAGCGGCCCCGCTCACATTGCCGGCATCGGCACGTCGGAGAGGTGTTCCTGCACGATCACCCACTTGCCGTTGCGACGCTCGAAGAGCGCGGTCCACGCGCCGTGGAGGTCGTGCGGCATGCCGTTGGGCTGGATGTGGGGGATGTGGTACGTGGCGGTGAGGACCGCCGCGTTGGGGGAGATCACCTCGACGTACTTCTTCTCCCACACCCAGCGCGGGTCGCGCATGTTGCTGCCGACGTACTTCCAGAACGTCTCGAGGTCGGCCTTCAGCGAATCGCGCGAGGTGATGACGCGACCGGCGGCAGCGGAGACGATCGGACCGCTGTCGGGGTAGAGGCTCATCATCCGCTGGACGGGATTCGGCTTCGAGAGATCGTACGCCGCGGCGATCTCCTGCTCGAGCGTGTCGGCGATCGCCTGCTTCTCGGCCGCCGAGAGCTGCGGCGGCGTCGCCGCGGCGTGGCAGGCGGTGATGACGATGAGCGCGAGCGTCGCGCACGCACTGAGACGACGGACAGACATGGCAGTCCTTCCCAAGGGGCACGGGCCAAGAGGCACGGGCAACGTACGCCGGGGTGTATCGGACGACAAGCGAGCGTGATGTCGACCAACGAGCCCAGTGCGTTGATACACCGCGCCGGGGACGCCCGTTCGACGCCCGTTCGACGCCCGTTCGACGCCCGTTCGTCTCTACGCACGGACAACCCCTGTCGCATCGCGAGGACGCACAATTCGGTCAGCCACTTCAGGAGCGGCTTAACCTCTGGCGCGCGCCGTGCTACTTCCTTATGGTGCATGCTGCGTTCAGGCGCTGGAGCCGGCCGGTCGCTCCACCGCGGAACGGCGACGCATCGAGCGATGCGAGGAGGAACCATGAACGCGATTGTGAAGACCGCGGCCCTGTCGTTGACGGTGGTCGGGTTGGCCTGCAGCGGCAAGGGCGCCCAGAGTGCATCGAACAAGATGGACGATGGGCTGCGCAAGGACCTGCAGCTCGCCTCCTCGCCGAATCTGGAGCTCGCCTCGACGGCGCGCGCGCAGAACAAGCAGCAGATGGTCGTCTCCGACATCGAGCGCACCCCGGGGATGGCGCCCGTTCGCGCGGCCACCAAGTCCAAGGCGCCCCACAAGCCCGCCGCTCCGGCGCGCAAGCCCACGGTGGTCGAGGTGCAAGCCCCGAAGCCGGCGCCGGCCCCGCCGCCCGTAGTCGTCGCGCAGTCGACGCCCGAAGCACCCGCCCCCGATCCCGAGCCGAGCGCGGCGCCTCGTCCCGAGCCGCCGACCGTGGTCTATCCCACGGTCCCCAGCACCGAAGGCACGCGCGGCCGTGGTGGACTCGGCGGGATCATCGGCGTCGTGATTCGCGGCGGCGTGATGGACGGCGACCACTGCGACCCGCGCGGCACCATGGGCCGCCGGGGCGGCATCTCGATCAACAATCGGTTGCCGATTCATCCGTCGTTTCCGATTCCGAGATAGAGCTGTGAGCTCTGGGCTGTGAGTTGGGTCGGGATCAAAGGGGTCAGAGTCTCCACTCACAGCTACTCACAGCTCAGAGCTCATAGCTCACAGCTCATAGCTCCTCCCTCCCCTCCGGGCTATACTTAGAGAGTTCACCTCTCACGCATCGACCCGGAGTGGAATCAGGATGGCCATCGCTCCCGCCGCAATTTCGATCGAATCGCTCGAGGAGACCGCTCGCACCCTCCGTCGCGACATTCTCCGCATGATCGCCGCCGCGAACAGTGGACACCCTGGCGGCTCGCTCTCCGCCGTCGAGATCGTGACGGCACTCTACTTCGGCGGTGTGCTCCGCGAAGACCCCAACAATCCCGACTGGCCCGACCGCGACCGGTTCATCCTCTCCAAGGGACACGGGGCACCGGTGCTGTACGCCGCACTCGCCGAGCGCGGGTACTTCCCCACCGACGAGCTCATGACGCTGCGCCAGGTGAACTCTCGCCTGCAGGGACATCCCGTGCAGGGAGTTCTGCCGGGCGTCGAAGCCTCCACGGGCTCACTGGGCCAGGGACTCTCGATCGGGCTCGGGCACGCGCTCGCCGGGCGGTTGAGCGCCCAGGACTTCCGCACCTACGTGCTCCTTGGCGACGGCGAGTGCCAGGAGGGGCAGGTATGGGAGGCCGCGATGGCGGCGGGGAACTACGAGATGGACACGCTCACCGCCATCGTCGACTACAACGGCTATCAACTCGACGGCCCGGTGAACGCCATCCAGTCGCTCGAGCCCTTCGCCCAGAAGTGGAGCGCGTTCAAGTGGAACGTGATCGAGATCGACGGCCACGATCTGCGCGCCGTGCTCGATGCCTTCCACCGCGCCCGCACCCATCACGGCCAGCCGACCTGCATCATCGCGCACACCGTGAAGGGGAAGGGCGTGACGTTCATGGAGAACAACAACGAGTTCCACGGCAAGGCGCCGACCGCGGAGCAGCTCGAGGTCGCGCTGGCGCAACTCTCCGAATAGGGCGAGCACATCTTTTGAGTGAGTCAGTGGGTCAGTGGGTCAGTGAGTCAGGAACGGCTCGCAGCCTTGTCATCCCGAGCCAAGCGAGGGACCTCGGACGGGCGAGGAGGTCCCTCGCTTCGCTCGGGATGACAAGGCTGCGAGCCGTTCCTGACTCACTGACCCACTGACCCACTGACTCA
>DASVCF010000127.1:0-7231 GCA_036381735.1 Gemmatimonadaceae bacterium
AACCGGCGGGGGGCGTGACGAGCGACAGGGGTCATCCCGAGCGTACGCCTGTCATCCCGAGCGTCAGTTGTCATCCCGAGCGTCAGTTGTCATCCCGAGCGTCAGCGAGGGATCTCGTGCCGCCAGCAAGATTCCTCGCTGACGCTCGGAATGACACCGTGTTCCCTCCCTCCCTCCTGTTGTTCTGACTCACTGACCCACTGACCCACTGACTCACTCCTAAAATCGCCAATCTCCCAACAGGAACGTCCCGAACACGCTCGTCACGAGCGGAGTCTGGAACGTGGTGAGCGTGGGCTCGCGGAGCAGGTAGCGCGGCTCGATGCTCGTCTGCAGTTGGAACCCGCCGGGGAAGAGATACTGCAGGCTGGCGCCTGGTGGCGCGACCGTCGGCTGTGCGGTGATCCCAATGAATGTGCGCGGCCCCACGTACTTGCCGGCTTCCACGGCCGTGCCGCGTAGCACGCCCGCGACACCGTTCAACGAGACTTCGGCCGGGATGTCCGCCGGCGTGATGTTGAATACGTCGGCACCGAGCGTGCGCGCCGCGCTCTCCTCGAATTCATCCGTGAGTGTCCCCAGCGCGATCGCCGCGAGCTGGCGCGTCGCCACCGCCGCCACCTGCCCGACGATGCGCCCCGTGCCCGATTCCTGTCCCGAGAACGTCGTCGAGCCTTCGACCTGCAGGAGCGACGATGGTGACCGGCCGAAGGCGAGGTAGCTCAGCAGCTCCTCCTCCGGGATCGGCGGTTGCGCGTTGCTCGACAGCGTGATGCGAAGATTGCTGACCGTCCCGCCGATCACGACGTTGATCGCTTGCGGCCCGCGCCCCGCGAGCTGGATGTCCCGCTCGCCGGTGACCTGCACCAACGCGTCGCTCGCCGGCCCGCCGATGAAGGTGATGGTGCCGCGCGAGAGCACGAATCGCCGCCCCAGGAACGTGTAGTTGCCGCGGTCGGTGTTCACGACGCCCTCCATCGTGAGCCGTTGACGGCGCCGGTCCAGGTGAATGCTGAGCGGATCGGTGGAGTAGATCTCGACGTTCGCATCCGGCGTGCGGATCCACGTGTCGCGCGACACCGCGAGGCTCACGTTCACCTGCAGGTTCTCGAGGAGCGGAGACTCCTTGGGCAGGATGTCGCGCACCTCGGCGGCCGACGTGTCGACGACGAACAAGACGGTGCTGTCCATCAGGCTGATCGGCTGGGAGGACGCGAATGTCGGCAGGTAGTAGATGCCGCTCAGGATGCGGGTGTTCCCCGTCACCGCCGCGCTGTCGAACGGGCCGTGGATCGCGATGCTTCCGTCCACGGTGATCCGCCCGTCCTCGTTGTCCAACACCGTGGCGCCGCGCGCGCTGAGCGCGAGCGCGAATCGGGGACGCTTCATCTGCGAGAGCTCGATCGTTCCCGCCAGGCGGACGCGGCCCACCGTGTTCCCGACCAGCGAGTCGATGACCACGGTATCCCCCTGCATGTGGAGCGTGGCCTCCAGGTTCGTCAGCGTGATGCCGAGGGGGACGAGACGAACCGCGCCGTCATCGAGACCGAGCGCGCCCGCGATCGTGGGGTGCGCCGCCGTGCCGCGCACCGAGATCGCCGCGACCGTCGTCCCGCGCACGTCGCTCACCTGCGGCATCACGTGTGAGAGCCCCGCCAGTGGCAGGTTCTCCGCGCGCACATCGACGGCGAGCGGTTCATCGGGGAACCGCGGGGTGGTCGAGCCGGTGAGCGCGAGGTTCACGGGAATCCGCGCGTTCGCGATGGCGAGCCGGCGCCCGTCGCGGCTCATCAACTGCGCGTCGGCCAACATCGTTGCGTCGGCGTACTCGAACGTCGTGCGCACGTCCGGCACGGGCACGCCACCGAAGTAGACGTTGCCGAGTGCCAGCGCACCACGGAGCACCGGCGCACGTTCCGTCCCCGTGACGCGCGCGGAGAGCTGGAGCACCCCGTCGGTGGGCACGCTGCTCTGCAGCAACGCCGCGATGTCCGCGACCTGGAGACCGTGAACCTCGAGGGCGAGGTTCGACGTGCCCTCGCGGTGGAGTTGGCCATCGACGAAGATGTGCCCGCCCGCGCGGCTGGCGAGCTCGAGCGAATCCACCGCGATGCCGCTCGGTCCCCAGGTGATCGCGCTCGGATGTGCCGCCACCCATTGCGTGGTGTCGAAGCGGAACGCCATCCGGCTGAAGTGCACCTCGCTCTGCTGGCCGGTGTGCAGGGCGAAGTCCGCCACCGCGCGATAGTCGCGTGCACTGTCCTGATACACGGCGACGTCCACGTATCCCTTCGGCTGTTGATACGCGACACGCGTCGTCACGCTATCGAGCGCGAAGCCGCTCACCTGCACCGAGTCGAACGTCCCGGCTGCGGCGATCGCCATGGCCGGCGTGCGCCCGTTCACGACCGCGTACTCCACGGTGCCGGCGCTCACGAAGGCGCCGCGCGCGAGCACGTTGGAGAGGGCGAGCCGCCCGTGCACCTCGAAGCTCGCGAGGGAGCCGCGCACCGCGCCGGCCGTGTACAGCGCACCCGCCAGCGCGGCGGGCGAGAGCGCGGGCACTGGCGCAACCTCGAGGCGGGGCGGGGGAGCGCCGGTGGCGGCGCGCTCGACCTCCGTCGCCTTCGCGATGCGCGCGGAATCCGCGCGCGCCTTGGCCAGCGCCTCCGCCACTCGCGCCGACCTCGGCGCCACCGCGCTCGTGTCGGATGGCGGCGGAAGGAACTGCTGCAGCCCGCCGAGAGAGTCCACCTGCATCCGGTACGCGAGTGTGCCGGCGTGACCGGCCGCGAGGCCGAACGTCCCATGTGCCCATGCGTGCGCGAACGGCGTGCGCGCCAGCGCGGAATCGACGGTCACGATCCCGTTGGCGATGGCGAGTCGCACGACCGCCGAATCGAACGGCACGCTGTCCACCGCCGAGTTCGACACGTTCACGGCGACGGCCGCCGTCATCGTGGCGGGTGTGATCCCGCGCCCGCGCGCGGTCGCCACCGCCGTCAACGTTGCCGGCGGACCGAGCGACATCACCGCACGCGGCTTCACGTCGCGCAACTCCGCCGTCACGTCGTAGCGCGGTACGGCGCTCGCGAGATCGAGCGTGCCGCTCGTGAGCAGGCGCCCACCAGCCGGGAGCTGCAGATCGGCGAGCAGATTCACGTTCGCCAACGTGCCCTGCGCGCGGATGGTCCCGCGCGCCGTCCCGTGCAGCCCCATCGACGGACTGAACCGCCCCGCGGTGGCGAGCGACAGCGGCTGCACCTGGAAGGCGAGGTTCACGCGCCGCGTGCGGCCATCGAGCGCAACCTCGCCGCCGCCCGTGACGCGCGATATTGCGCCGCGATCGTCGAGCGCGAGCGAGGTCTGTACGGCGAGCCCGTTCTTCAACGAGCCGTCCAGCACCGCCGTCCCGCGCAGCGTGCCGGCGAGCGGGAGCGTGGGCCGCTGCTCTCGCACCAGCGCCATCTGCACCGGCTCGAACGTGAGGTGCAGATCGTTCGCGTGAAACGTCCCACCGCCAAAGCCCAGCGCGCCCACCGCAACCACGTGGCTCGTCCCCGTCCGCGCGCCATCGAAGGCGACGTCGGCATCGAGACGCAGGTCGCCCACGCTCCCGTCGAGTGCCGTGCGACCGGTGAACGTTCCGCGCGGCAGGCGCAGGCTCGGCGCCAGCTGCTCGATGAGTCGCGAATCGATGTCGGCGAATCGGAGGCGTGTGTCGGAGAAGCGCGTGGTGTCATCCATCGAGACGCGCACATCGCCCGCGATTGTTGATGAATCGATCGTGAAGTGCGCACCGCTCGCGGCGTACACACTGTTCGTGTCGCCGTGCGTCACCACCGTGAAGTTCGTCGCGCCGCTGCCATGCGATGGCAGCCGCGGGTCGATCCATCGAAGATCGGCGAGTGCGATGGGGTCGGCGTGCCCCGCCAGCCGGTAGTCGCCCGAGACGAGCATGTACACGCCGGTGATCGTCGCCTTCGAGTCGGGGAACGTGACACGACCGTCGTGCCACCAGAGCGAATCCTTGTCGATGCGGAACGTCCCGACGAGATCGGTCACGCGCATCACTGGTGGGCGGAACGGTTCGGCTGCCGTGCTCAAGCGGTCCGCCTGCACGACTTTGATCGTAGAGTCGGGATCCGCGAGTCGGATGTACGGGAAATGCGCGTCGAGCGAATCGAAGCGCATCACCTTCTGGTAGCCGCCCAGTGCCGGCGCCACGCGGAGCCGTGTCTCCCCGCTCAGCGCGGCGTGGATGGCGCTGTCGCGCGCCGCGCCGGCGAGCTTCTCCGGCGGATGCCACGGCGACCGTGCGATCACGGTGCCGTGCACGAGCGTCACGTCGTGCAGCTTGAGCCAGCTTCCCCAGCCGAGTGTGGGCGGGTGCGGCGGCTTGGGAGGGAAGAGAATCCGGTCCCAGTTCCAGGTGCCGTCCGGCGGCTTGTCGAGCACGACCACCGGATCGACGAGCGTGAGGCTCGTGAGGATGATCTGTTGCGACAGGAACGGCCGCAGACCGTAGCGCGCCTTCACCGTGTCCACGCTGATGAACGGCTGCCCCGCGCTGTCCGTGATGGTAACGTCGCTCAGCGTGGCGCCGGTGAGCAGATTGCCGCTGATCTTCCCGATGTGCGCCTGCCCCGCGATGAGCTTGTTCACCTCCCGCACGGCCAGGCGCCGCACGCGCTCGCGCCCGAAGTCGG
Source organism: Gemmatimonadaceae bacterium (assembly GCA_036381735.1). Classification (GTDB taxonomy): domain Bacteria; phylum Gemmatimonadota; class Gemmatimonadetes; order Gemmatimonadales; family Gemmatimonadaceae; genus DASSNR01. The sequence goes on from DASVCF010000127.1 coordinate 4,710, forward strand.
TCCGGCTGATGACGAGGATCGCGATCGCCGCGAGCACGATCAGCACGCCGAGCGCCGAACCGACGATCGCGAGCACGCGTCCGATCACCTGCAGCACGCGTCGCATCAGTACGCCTGGCCGATCGAGAGGTGGAGTGTCAGCCGCGCCAGCAGCTGGCGAATTCCGCTCCCCGTCCCCTGCAGCGGGTTGTACAGCTTCTCCGTATTGAGCTGCACGAGCGTAGGCGGCCCGGTCGAGTCCGGCACCTGCGTGATGACGGGGAGGTGCTCGGTGAGGTTGGGCCGGATCCCGATGTCCACCCGGATGGGGCCGAGCGGGGAGTAGTAGCGAACACCGAAGCCGGGCGTGATGGCGCCCGTCGCCTGGGAGAACGTCGTGAAGCCACGCTCGCCGAGCAGCGCCGCATCGATGAACACGGCACCGCCGAGCTGCCCGATGAGCGGAAAGCGATACTCGATGTTCCCCTCGATCAACGCGTCCGCGCCCAATGCCTGAGGGGTGAAGTCCGCCGCGATGGAGTCGAGGTTCGGATTGCAGCTCGCGTTGGCGACGGATGCCGCCGTGCAGCCGAACCTCAGCAATGACTGCGGGTCCACCGTCAGGATGCGCGGCCCGAGCTGATTCTCTCCGTAGCCGCGCACGGACTGTGAACCGCCCGCATAGAAGCGCTTGCGCGGATGGACGATCGCCGCGCCGGTGGTGTCCGTGACACCGAGTGCCTGGTTGGTGCTGGGGAGCGCATGCACCCAGCCCAGCTCCAGACGGCCGGCCAGTGTCCCGCTCCGCCCCACGGGGAGGTACTTCGAGATGTCGATGCTCGCGCGGTTGTACCGGTAATCGGAGAGCGTGAACCCCGACGCGTGCTCAAGGTCGAGCTGCGCGCGGTAGCCGGTGGTCGCGTTGAGCGCGCTGTTCGTGTGATCGACGATGATGCCGACGGACAACGGTGACAGCGCGTGCCGCCCGCGCAAGGCGATGATCGTCGGCGCCTCGCACACGCCGAAGTTCACGCAGAAGTAGATGTCGCCCGCCTCCACTTCGGTGAGCTCGTATCGGTACACCACGCTGGTCGGGCTCTGCGATGTGAACTCGCGCGTGAACGACGCGCTCGCGCCGTAGCCCTTGTCGATGAACACGGCGGGCGCGCTCTGCCGATGGGCGAACAGGTCGAGCCCCAGCGAATTCCTGGGCGAGTGGAAGAATGGCTGCGTGAGCTCGGCGCTCACCGTCCAGTTGGGGTCGAGATAGATGCGCTCCGTCTCCCCCGTGAGACTGGCGGGCGTGATGTCGCGGAAGATGAACCGCCCGTTGAGTTGCGGCGCGAGGAGGTTGCCGATCACGCCGCGGAGCTCCAGCCGTCGGGCCTTGCCGTGCCAGTTGTAGTCGCTGAACCGCCCTTCGACCTGAAAGAAGTCGATCGTGTTGAAGCCGGCACTCGCGCGCACCTCGTGCAGCGGGGCCTCCTGGACGGCGACGTGCACCTCCTTGGCGCTGTCGGCGCTGCTCGGCACCGTGACGACGACACGCCGGAAGAGGTTCGACTGATACATCGTGCGCTCTCGTTCGAGCAGTTCCTTCCGACGGAAGACATCGCCGCGACGATAGCCGAGCATGTTGCGAACCGTGCGGGCCGACACCTGCGAGTCGCCGCTCACCGTCACCCGCTCCACGGTGGTGCGCGCCATCGGATCGACGGTGATCGTGACGCGCGCCACGCGCTCGCTGTCCGAGAGCGCGACGGTATCGCGGACCACGGCATCGGCGTACCCCTCGTCCCACAGCGCATTGCGGAACTGGACGAGACTGGAGTCCAGCGCGGGCAGGTCGAGCGGCTGCCCCGCGCGCAGGAGCAGGATGTCCGGGTAGCGCTTGGGCGGAATCACCGTCTGTGGGCTCAACACCGTGAGTGTCTGGATCACGGTGGGCGGCCCTTCCGTCACATGAAACGAGACGACCACCCCGCCTGCCTGCGGCGTGATGGTCGTGTCCACCTGCGTCTGACGGTACCCGTGCCGCCAGTAGTACACGCGGATGCGCAGCACATCCCGCGCGAGCTCGAGATGATCGAGGTAATGCTGCTCGATGAAGATATGAAAGAGGCAGAACGGGACGAGCAGCGTGCTCTTACACTTCGTGGGCTGCGTGGCGATGCTCGACTGCAGCTGACCCGCGTCCATGGCGTGGACGCCGAGGAACTCCACCTGCTCGACCACGGGTGCCGCCGGTGCTTCCTTGCGGCTCTGTGCGCCAAGGGGCGTGGCGAGCAGAAAAGCGCACACGCCCCCGAGGCACCAGGTCCAGGGGAGAACTCGGCAGAGCATGCCCGGAGCTCTCGCAAGGGATGGGCCGGGGGGGAGGGAAGTGAGTCAGTAGGTCAGTGAGTCAGTGGGTCAGAAAAAGCTCGTAGGGCGGACTTGTCATCCCGAGCGCAAGCGAGGGATCTCGCTCTACCAGCGAGATCCCTCGCTTGCGCTCGGGATGACAAGTCCGCCCTACGAGCTTTTTCTGACCCACTGACTCA
>DASVCF010000128.1:0-20646 GCA_036381735.1 Gemmatimonadaceae bacterium
TTCTGCTCTCTGCTCTCTGCTTTCTGCCGTTCCGCTTGGGTTCGGACGCCGCCGCCTCCGTCGCGCTCTCGAGCAGCTCACGGGCGTGCGCGCGACTGACATCGCTCTCCGTATCACCACCCAGCATGCGCGCGATCTCGGTGATGCGGTCGTCGCCCGCCACGACGTGCGTGTCGGTGGTCGTCACGCCGCCGCGTGCGCCCTTCGTGACGACGATGTGATGGTGCGCGCGCGCGGCGATCTGCGCGAGGTGGGAGATGGCGAGCACCTGGTGATGCGAGGCGACGCGCCGCATCGTCTCGCCCACCTGCAGCCCCACACGCCCGCCGATCCCCGCATCGACTTCATCGAACACGAGCGTCGGCACGTGATCGTGCCGCGCGAGGATGGTCTTGAGCGCGAGCATCACGCGCGACAGCTCGCCGCCCGACGCGACGCGTGAGAGCGGACGCGCGTCGTGCCCGATGTTGAGCGCGACCAGGAACTCCACGTCCTCCGCTCCCGTCGGCGCGATGTCGGTGCGTGGGACGAGCCGCACCTCGAAGTGGCCGTCCGGCATGCCGAGCTCGGGGAGCACGGCATCGACCGCCGCCGACAGACGCGTCGCCGCCTCTTGGCGCATGGCCGTGAGCGAGGCGGCCTCGCGCACGAGCACGTCGCGCGCCGCCGCCTGCCGCCGCTCGAGCTGCCGGATGTCGAGCGCGGCCGTGTCGATCAGGTCGAGCTCGGCGCGGGCGCGACGCCCCGCCTCGATGACATCGCCCAGTGTCGGACCGTACTTTTTCGTGAGCGTGAACAGCAGGTCGCGGCGGCGCTGCACCTCGTCCAATCGTGCGGGATCGAGCTCCACCGTCCGCGCGTACTCCACCAGCTCGCGCGACAGCTCCTCGAGCGCGTAGAAGCCGTTGTCGAACAGCTCCTGCAGCCGGGCGAGCGAAGGATCGATGCGCTGGATCGCGGCGAGCGATCGCTGCACACTCGCCAGCGTCTGCAGCACGGCGTGCTCCTCGCCGTCCAGCGCCCCCGTCATGCCGACCGCGAGCGACTCGAGCTCCTCCGCATGCTCCAGACGTCGAGCCTCCTCCTCCAGCCGCTCGTCCTCGCCGGGCGTGAGCTTCGCCTGCTCGATCTCGTTCGTGACGTGGCGCAGGTAGTCCGCTCGGCGCTCCGCATCGCGCTTGCGCGAGAGGAGCGACTCGATCTCCTGGGTGGCGTCGCGCAAGCGCTCGTGCGCCTCGCGTACGACCGCGGCCTGCGTCGTGGCGTTCCCGAACGCATCGAGGATCGCGCGCTGCGAGGATTCGTCGAGCAGCGTCTGCGCCTCGTGCTGCCCGTGCAGATTCACGAGCAGGCGCCCCACGTCGGCCAGCGTCGCGGTGGTCGTCGTCGTGCCGTTGATCCAGGCGCGTGTACGCCCGTTCGCGGCGACCTCGCGCCGGAGGACGACGGTCGGCTCCTCCACGTCGATCCCGTGCTCGTCCAGAAACGCCGAGAGCTCCGGTCGATCGGCGATGTCGAACACTCCTTCGACCGCCGCGCGCTCGGCGCCGGTCCGAATGAGATCCGCGCTCGCGCGCTCTCCAAGCAGGAGCCCGAGCGCTCCGACAATGATCGACTTCCCCGCGCCCGTCTCCCCGGTAAGAACGTTGAAGCCACCGGAGAGCGGAAGCGTGAGCGACTCGATGATCGCGAAGTTCTTGATGCGGAGTTCCGTCAGCACGTCTCGCGTTCGTCTCGATCGAGCAGCCCGCCCCAGCCGAGCTTGCGGCGCATACGGGAGAAGAAGGTGGTCTCGGGGAACCGCACGATGAGCACCGGATTGGCGGCACGCTTGACGTGCAGCACATCACCCGGGGAAAAGGTAGCACCCACCTGCCCGTCGACCGTCACCAAAAGCTCGTCCGGCCCATCTTCCGCACGCACGGACACGGCGGCGCTCGGCGGGAGCACCACTGGCCGCACCGTGAGCGTGTGCGGCGAGATCGGCGTGAGGACGATCGAGTCGAGGCTCGGCACCACGACCGGCCCGCCGGCGGACAGACTGTACGCGGTGGAGCCCGTTGGTGTGGAGACGATGACGCCATCGGCCGCGTAGGCGCCGATCAGCTCGTCGTTGACGAGCACGTGCAGCCGCATGACGCGGGCGAAGCCCCCCTTGTGGAGCACGATGTCGTTCAGTGCCCGCCACTGCTGTCGCGTCCCGTGTCGTGACGTGCACGCTTCGAGAGCCATGCGCGGCTCCGCGGCGTACTCGCCGGCCGCGAAGCGCCCGAGCGCGGACTCCATGTCGTCGCCGCCGCACGTCGTGAGGAAGCCCAGCCGCCCGAGGTTGACGCCAAGGATGGGAATCTGCAGACCAGCGATCATCCGCGCGCCGCGCAGCATGGTGCCGTCGCCGCCGAGCGTAATGAGCGCATCCAAGGCCGCGGGATCGAACGGCTCGGCGGTCACCGACGCGGCGTCGTCGGACAGCTCGTCTTCGAGCGTGATGCGGAATCCCAGCTCCGCCGCGCACCGCTCCAGCGTGCGAAGCACCTCGGGAAGCCCCGCGTAGCGGCGATTGCCGACGACGCCGACGCGCATCACCCCGCCATCGCCTCGCTCTCGTGCAACGCGCGCACCTTCCGGGCGATCCCTGCCGCATCGAGCCCCGTGAGCGCGAGCTGCCGTTTGCGCGACGCCTGCTCGATGAAGACGTCCGGCACGCCGTGCACCGCCACCCGCACCGACGGCTCGATCGACTCGATCACCTCCGCCATCCGTGCACCGAAGCCGTTGACGATCGTTCCCTCCTCCACCACGAGCACCTGCTTGTGCCCGGCGACGATGGCGTGCAGCGTGACCTCGTCATACGGTTTGAGGAAGCGACAGTTGACGACGCTGACGTCGAGTCCCTCCGCCGCCAACGATTCGGCGGCCGCGAGCGAGGGGAGCACCATCGTGCCCACGGCGAGAATCGCTACATCGTGCCCCTGTCGCAGCACTTCCCACGTGCCGTACGGCACGGGTGCGATGTCCGCGATGGGACCGACGATGTCGGGCGCCGCATCGCGCGGATAGCGAACGGAGAACGGGCCGCTCTCGTGCGCGAGGCCCGTGCGCAGGAGTGCGAGCATCTCCGTGCCGTTTTTCGGCGCGGTCACCGTCATCCCGGGGATCGCGAGCATGTACGCGATGTCGTACAACCCCATGTGCGTGGGCCCATCTTCGCCAACCAGCCCCGCGCGGTCCATGCAGAAGAGTACGGGCAGATACTGGAGCGCGACATCATGAATGATGTTGTCGTACGCGCGCTGGAGGAACGTCGAGTAGATGGCGACGGCGGGGCGGATGCCCCGAGTCGCGAGCCCGGCCGCGAAGGTGACGGCATGCCCTTCCGCGATGCCGACGTCGAAGAACCGATCGGGGTGCGCCTTCGCGAAGGCATCCGTCCCCGTGCCCGTGGGCATGGCTGCGGTGATCGCCACCAGTTCCTTGTGCTCCGCACCGAGCTGGGCGAGCCCCGTTCCGAACACCTTCGTGTACGCGGGGTTCGCGGCCGATGCCTTGAGCGTCTTCCCCGTCGCGGGATCGTGCCCCGCCGGGAGCGCGTGCCACTTCTCGTGATGCTCGCCCGCGGGAAAGCCCTTCCCCTTCTGCGTGATCACGTGCACCAGCCGCGGCGTACGCAGTCCTTCCACCGCTTCGAAGGTGGCGACGAGCGCATCGATGTCGTGTCCATCGATCGGACCGAAGTAGCGGAAGCCCAGCTCCTCGAACAGCACGCCGGGGGTGAGGAACGACTTGACGCTCTCCTCCCACTTCCGCACCAGTCCGCCCACAGCCGCGAGTGGGCCAGGCAGCTCGTCCACCACCTGTCCGATGGCGCTCCGCATCCGGTTGTAGATCGGGTTGCGCTGCACCGACCCGAGGTACTTCGACATTGCACCGACGTTCGGCGCGATGGACATCTCGTTGTCGTTGAGCACGACGATGATGTCGCGGTCCGATGCGCCAGCGTTGTTGAGCCCTTCGTACGAGAGTCCGGACGTGAGCGCGCCGTCGCCCACCACCGCGACGACACGGAAGTCCTCACCATTGAGATCGCGCGCGGTCGCCATCCCCAGCGCCGCCGAGATGGCGGTCGCCGCATGGCCGGCACCGAACGTGTCGTACGCGCTCTCGCTGCGCTTCAGGAAGCCGGACATCCCGCCCTCCTGCCGCAGCGTCTCGAAGTCCCCTCTCCGCCCCGTCAGCATCTTGTGCGGATAGCCCTGGTGCCCCACATCCCACACGAGCTGATCGCGCGGGGTGTCGAACACGTAGTGCAGCGCCACACTGAGCTCGACGACCCCCAGCCCCGCGCCGATGTGTCCCCCCGTGCGGGAGCACACATCGATCAACGCCGCGCGAAGCTCCGCGGACAGCGCGCGGAGCTCGTCGGGCGACAGGGTCTTGAGGTCAGCGGGGGAATTGATCCGATCGAGAAGAGACATGAGAGAAACCGGGGATTCGGGATTCGGGACTCGGGATTCGGGACCTGCCTCGGGGAAAAGGACTCGCTCGCCACGAGCCGTTACGAGTCCCGAGCCCCGAGCACCGATTCCCGGCAGTTCTACTTTCGACGCACGACCGCAAAACGTGCCAGGTGCTCCAGCACCGGCGTCAGCAACCCCACGTGCACGAGCGCCTCGCACGCTTGGTCGGAGAACGCCGTCGCCCGCGCTATCGCACCTTCTACACCCAAGACGGCCGGATAGGTACTCTTGCCCAGCACGGCATCGCGCCCGGCCGTCTTGCCCAGCTCATCGCTGCTGGACGTAGCATCGAGCACATCGTCCGCAATCTGAAAGGCGAGGCCCACCGCCTCGCCATACGTCGCCAATGCCTGCGCGCGATCGGCATCGACCTGGGCCGCCAGCGCGCCGACGCGCACGGACGCCGCAATCAACGAGCCGGTCTTGGCGCGGTGGATCCGCTCCAGCTCGGCGAGCGATAGCGAGAGCCCTTCGCCTTCGAGATCGAGCAGCTGGCCGCCCACCATGCCGCCGGCGCCGGATGCACGCATCAACTCTCGAACAATCGCGCCGCAAACGTCGCGAGGCAACCCGAGCTCCACCGCCGCATCGAGCGCCGCGCGCGCGGCGAGCGGGACCATGGCGACGCCGGCCGTCGCGGCCACCGGCACTCCGTAGACGCGATGCGTCGTGGGGCGCCCCCGGCGCAGATCGTCGTCGTCCATGCACGGAAGATCATCGTGCACGAGCGAGTACGCGTGCACCACTTCGACCGAGGCGGCCAGCGGGCTCGCGTCACCACACCCGCCCGCTGCACGATACGCCTCGAGCACGAGCAGCGGTCGCAGGCGCTTGCCAGGCCCCAGGATGCTGTAGCGGATGGCCTCGCCAACAGCCCCCGGCACCACATCGAGGTAGCGATCGCACAGCGCGCGCAGTGCCGCGTCCACGAGATCGCGGTCGGCGCTCAGCGAAAGCGCTGTTGCGTCAGCCACCGAGCTCGGCGAGCGAGAAGCCCCCATCCGCATTCTCGACGAGCAGGCGCACCTGCCCTTCCACCTCACCGAGCGCGGTCGCAGCGGTACGCAGGCGCTCGACGCCCTCCTGAAACAGGGCGAGCGCACGATCGAGATCGAGGTCGTCGCGTTCGAGCTCGGCGATGATGGATTCGATGCGGAGGAGATCGGATTCGTAGGACATGCGGAATCAGGCGGAAGGATCGCGCGGCGCGCGTGCCACGGACGCGTCGGGCCGTACCTCATCAACAGTGGCCCGAACGGACCCGTCCCGCAAGATGAGATCGAAGGCGAGCCCGGCATGAAACTGTGCCACGCGCTGCAGGGTGGCGCCCTCGAGGTCGCGGGCTACCCCGTAGCCGCGGCCGAGCACGGCCAGCGGGCTCATCGCGTGCAGTTGCGCGCCGATCGCCTCGACTCGCGCGCGCCGCCGCTCGACCATGTGCACAGCCACGCGATGCAGCAACCGCCCGTCGTTCGCGAGACGCGTGTGCTCCGCCGCCGTCCGTCGATGCATCGTGGACCGCAGCGCATCCGCGAGTCCCGCGAGCGCGCCGCGCAGCTCGGCGAGCACGGGCACGGCGGCCTCCGCGGCCGCGGACGGTGTCGCCGCACGCACGTCCGCCACCAGATCGCACAGCGTCACATCCACTTCGTGTCCGACGGCGGAGATGGTCGGCGTCCCGCACGCCGCGACGGCGCGCGCCACGCGCTCATCATTGAACGCCCAGAGATCCTCGCGCGCGCCACCGCCGCGGCCGATGATCACCGTGTCGGCCTCGCGCCATCGATCCACGCGTTCGATCGCCGCCACGAGCTCCTCGGGCGCGCCATCACCCTGCACCTTCGCCGCGACGACCACGATCTCCACGCTCGGCGCGCGCCGCCGGATCACGGAGATGATGTCGTGCAACGCCGCGCCGGACGGGCTCGTGACCACGGCGACGCGACGAGGCAGGAGCGGGAGGCGGCGCTTGCGCTCCGGTGCGAGCAGTCCATCGCGCTGCAGCCTGGCGCGCGCCTCGTCGAGCGCCTTGCGCCACAGTCCGTCGCCCGCCGCTTCCATGGCGGTGACCACGAGCTGCATGTCGCCGCGCGCCGTGTACACCGTGAGCTGGCCGAGCACGGAGAGCTGCATCCCGTCGTCCGGAGCGGCCGGGATGCGACGCTGATCGCGCGACCACACCACGCAGCGGATCTGCGACGACTCATCGCGCAGACAGAAGTACCAATGACCGTTCCGGTGCTTCTTGAAATCGCTCACCTCGCCGCGAATCCAGAGCGGCATGAACGCGCCCTCGAGCACGTCCTTCGCAATGCGCGTGAGCGTCGTGACGGGTACGGCGGACGCCGGCGACTCCCCAGGGATCAGCGCGGCATCGAGCCCCGACGGTTGCTCCGCTACCGCGCGCTCATCGTGACAGCGGTCGTACGGGACGGCGCCGGTGGTGGGATCGGCGAACAGATCTGGTTCCGCGTCCGCCGTGCGCTTCGTACGTGGTGCAGCGGTTCTGCGCCGGGACGTCATCCCGCCAGACTCTGCTCGGCTGCCCGCACGGTGTTCTTGAGCAGCATCGCGATCGTCATGGGTCCCACGCCGCCGGGAACTGGCGTGATGAGCGATGCGATCTCGCGTGCGCTGTCGAAGTCCACGTCGCCCACGAGCCGATATCCACGCGGCGCAGCCGGATCCGACACGCGATTGATCCCGACGTCGATCACCACGGCGCCGGGCTTGATCATGTCGCCCGTCACCATGCAGGGGCGCCCCGCCGCAACGATCAGAATGTCGGCGCGCGTGGTATGCGCAGCGAGATCGATCGTCGCGCTGTGACACACCGTGACGGTCGCGTTCGCGCCCGCACGGTTCTGCACCATGAGCGCCATCATCGGCTTCCCGACGATGTTGCTGCGGCCGACGATCACGCACTCCGCGCCCTTCGTCTCCACACCGCTCCGCACGAGCAGCTCCTGCACGCCGGCCGGTGTGCACGGAACGAAGCCGTCCTGCTCACCGATCAGCATCTTCCCGACGTTCACCGGATGGAAGCCATCCACGTCCTTGTCGGGGCGAATCGTGCGAATGATCGTGTCGGCGTCGATGTGGCGGGGGAGCGGCATCTGGACGAGGATCCCGTGGATCGACGGATCATCGTTGAGCGCGCGGACCTCGTTCAGGAGCCCCTGCTGCGACGTATCGGCCGGCAGACGGATCGTCACGCTGTGCATCCCGACTTCCTCGCACGCCTTCCCCTTGCTGCGCACATAGACGGCGCTCGCGGGATCGTCACCCACGAGAATCACGGCGAGCCCGGGACGCACTCCGCGCTCGCTAAGTAAACGCACCTCGTCGGCCACCTCGGCGCGGATGGCCTTCGCGATCGCGGTACCGTCGATGAGCTCAGCGGGCAAAGTCCACCGCCCGTTGTTCGCGAATTACGACCACCTTGATCTGTCCCGGATATTGCAGTTCCCCTTCGATGCGTCGAGCGATCTCGTCGCTCAGCGCCGCCATCCGCACGTCATCCACGTGATCGGGATCGACGATGACGCGAATCTCGCGCCCGGCCTGGATGGCGAACACCTTCTCCACACCCGCATAGCTGGACGCGATCCGCTCGAGCCCTTCGAGCCGCTTCACGTACGTCTCGAACGCCTCGCGCCGCGCACCAGGACGCGAGCCTGAAATCGCATCGGCCGCCTGCACGAGCACCGAGACCTCGCTCTCGTGCGGCACGTCGTCGTGGTGCGCCGCGATGCAGTTCACCACCAGCGGATGCTCGCCGTACTTTGTCGCGACCTCCACGCCCAGCTGTACGTGCGTCCCCTCGTGCTCGTGCGTGAGCACCTTGCCGACGTCGTGCAGCAACGCGCCGCGCTTGGCCATCGCGACGTCCAGCCCGAGCTCGGCCGCCATGCACCCCGCCAGGTGCGCAACCTCCTTGGAGTGCTGCAGGATGTTCTGTCCGTAGCTCGTGCGGTAATGCATCCGCCCCACGAGCTTGATGAGCTCGGGATGCATGCCGTGCGCGCCCAGTTCGTACGCGGCCTGCTCGCCCATCTCCTGGATGGCGGCGTCGACTTCCTTGCGCGACTTGTTGACGACCTCCTCGATGCGACCCGGGTGGATCCGCCCGTCGGCCACCAGCTTGGTGAGCGCGAGCCGCGCCACCTCGCGGCGCACCGGCTCGAAACACGACACCACCACGGTATCGGGTGTGTCATCGATGATGACGTCCACGCCGGTCGCGAGCTCGAACGCGCGGATGTTTCGCCCCTCGCGCCCGATGATGCGCCCCTTCATCTCGTCGTTGGGGAGGGCCACCGAGGAGACGCTGATCTCCGCCGTGTGCTCGGAGGCGATGCGCTGCACCGCCAGCGCGACGATCTTCCGCGCATCGCGCTCGCCATTCCGGCGTGCCGTCTCGCGAATGTCGCGCAGCCGGTTCGCCGCCTCGGCCTGCGCTTCCTCCGCCAGCCGGTTCATGAGCTCGGTTCGCGCCGCCTCGGCGGACATCCCCGCCAGCTGTTCCAGGCGCCGTCGCTCATCGTCGACGAGCTTCTCGAGCTCGGCACTCCGGTCCGTGACGGCCTTCTCGCGACGCCCGAGCTCGCTGGCCCGGCGACCCAACTCCTTCTCGCGTTGCTCGAGGATGTCGAACTTGCGGTCCAGATTGGTGTCGCGCTCCTGCACGCGGTGCTCGGCGCGCTCCAGTTCCTCGCGGCGCTTCGACGCTTCCGCTTCCCAGGCTTCGCGCAGGCGGATCGTCTCTTCCTTGCCGGAGACGACGGCGGCCTTCCGGAGCGTTTCGGCTTCCCGCTGTGCCTGTTCGAGAATGCGCCGAGCCGTCTCCTCCGCGGTGGACTTCGCGGCGGCCTGCGCCGAGCGCTCCGCTGCGCCACCAACCCGCCGCCCCACGATGAAAAACGCCGCGGCGGCGAGAACTACGGCTACGCCCAGCGCGGCGATGATCGCTGTTTGGGTCATCGGGATCTATGCTCCAGCGCAGCGTGTCGCCGCGCAGTTGAGATAGAGCTCTGCAGGAACGGCACTGCACCCGAGCAGCGGTCCCACCGGACCAGCGCCGACGAAGGGCGCGGATCGGGCTGACCCTAACCGCAACGAATACTTGTACCTAGGTGTCCTGCGGCGTACATGCGCAGGAAACTACGTTCCGGCCGAAGAAAAGGCAACGCGGGAAGGGTCATGGGTTGTGAGTCATGGGTTGTGAGCGGCTCCGGATCACTCAGAGCGCCGTACTCACAACCCATGACCCAGTACTCATAACTCAGACCGCTTCCCTCTTCTTCGGTGGTAGCATCCTCTTCACCTCAGCCGAAAGCCCCTGCAACGCCTCGGCCAGCTCCACGTGCGCGGCGCGCGCCTGGAACAGCTGATCCGTGATCTCGAGCGCAGCGAGGATCGCCGCGCGATGTGATTCGACGACCATCCCGCTGTCGAGCACCTGGCGGATGGCGCGGTCCACGTAGGCAGCCACCGCCTGCGTGTGCTCGGCCGTCGCATCGCTGCGAATCGTGTATTCCTCCCCCACGATCGTCACGCGCACCACGCTCTTTCGCGTCACCGCTCCACCCCCTGCTCGTGCTGCTGACGGAGAAACCGCACCCGCTCGAGTAGCTGCGCCGTACGCTTGCGCGCGGACTCCAGGCGCGTGCGGAGCCTCTCGTTCTCCCGCTCCAGCGCCGCCACCCGTCCGGATCGGGACTCGGCGCCGTTCGGCGAGGCTGCTTCGAAAGTGCGGAGTCGCGCTTCGGCCTCGTGCGCGCGACGGCGCCATGCCGCCATCTCGTCGCCCAACGCGTGGATGAGTTGCTCCAACTCCCGAAACGCCACCAGGTCAGGACGTTCGCTGTCGGACACCGAGCTCTCCTTCCAAAGTACGTAGAAGCTTCTCACGCCGCCCCGCGATCTCCTTGTCGCGGAGTGTGCGCTCCGGATGCCGGAACGTCAATCGCCACGCCAGGCTGCGGAAGCCCTTCGGAACGTGCTCACCGCGATACTCGTCGAACAACACGAGGTGTTCGAGCAGTTCGCCCCCCGCCTGGCGCATCACCTGCTCCACGCGCTCGGCCGACATGTCCGTCGGGACGAGGAGCGCGAGGTCGAACTCGGCGGCCGGTGTGACGGGGAGCGGCCGATACCGACGGGTGCCGGACGACGGCGTCGCGCGCTCCTGCTGCGCGAAATAGCGGGTGGCTCCCGGTTCGGCGACGACGGCTGACTCGACGCTCGCGAGCCGCAACTCGACGCCGAATACCGGTGCGGCCCATACCGGCGCGTCCACCACAACACGCCGCACGGCACCTCGGGCCTCGCCGTCGACCACGACGTCCCACAGGGTATCACCCAGGGTATCACCCAGGGTATCACCGCGCCCGGGACGAATCTCCAACGCCGCTGCGGGGAACGCCGCCCGAGCGAGCGCATGCGCCAGCCCCTTCGCATCCCACTCGTCCACATCCGGCGGATTCGGTTCCGTCCAGTGTGCCGGCCGACGATGCCCGGTGATGATCGCCGCCGCGTGCAACTCTTCGCGCGGGAGCACACCTTCCCCCGGCGTGAACACCGCGCCCACCTCGAAGAGGCGGACGTCGCGCTCCATGTGAGAGAAGTTGTATTCGACGCGGCGCGCCAGCGTTTCCAGCACGCTCCGCCGCAGGTACGCCTCGTTCTCGGCGAGCGGGTTCGCCACCCGAACGTACCCGTCCTCGCCGCCGGCCACGAAGGGCATCGGGCGCGTCTCGAGCAACCCCGCGCCCACGAGCGCCTCACGCACGCGTTGCGCGAGGATCGCGTCGGACGAGTCGGGCACGCTCCCCGGGCGGAACGGGCGCAGCTCGTCCGGGAAGAAGTCGTAACCCTTCAAGCGTGCGACCTCTTCGATGAGATCCGCCTCGATGCGGACGTCCGGCCGCCACCCGGGAACCGTGACCACCAGGAGATCGCCGGCCGCGGCCTGCACGCCGAACCCGACCGACGACAGCAGACGGGACACCTCGACCATCGGGATGTGCTCGCCGAGCAGCTGCGTCACGCGCTCGATGCGGAGCGGGACGACCGTACGCTCCAACGGGCGATGCCCCAGATCGACCGGAGCGCCATCCACGGTGCCGCCGGCAACGGCGATGATCAGTCGTACTGCGCGCTCGAGCGCCTCCGGCAGCGCGTGAATGTCGATGCCGCGTTCGAAATGGTAGCTCGCGTCGGTCGACAGTCCGAGGCGGCGGCGCGTGCGGCGCACGCTCGACGGGTCGAAGGCCGCGACCTCCAGAAAGATGTCGGTCGTCTGCTCGGTCACCTCGCTATCCTGCCCGCCCATCACACCGGCCACCGCCTGCGCGCGCTTCGCATCGGCGATCACGGTCATCGACGGCTCCAGCGTGCGAGCGACGCCGTCGAGCGTGGTGATCGTCTCACCGCGCGTGGCTCGGCGGATCGAGACGGCCGGACCAGCGAGCTTCGCGAGATCGAAGGCGTGCATCGGCTGCCCGATCTCGTGCAGCAGATAATTGGTTGCGTCGACGATGTTGTTGATCGGTCGACTCCCGACGGCGAGCAGCCGATCCACGATCCAGCGCGGACTCGCGCCCACACGCACGCCACGAATCACGACGCCCATGTAGCGCGGGCAACCATCCGTGTCCACGATCTCGACCGGAACGCCGCCGGCGCTCGCGCTTCGCTCCGCCCACACTGGCTCGGGAACGACGACCTGTTCCCCGCCGGGGATCGCCGGGAGCGCGAAGTCCTCATCGGTGACGGCGGCAATCTCCCGCGCCAACCCGACGTGCGACAGCAGATCGGGGCGGTTCGGTGTCACGTCGATGACGATGCGCGTGTCGCCGACCGGCATCGCTTCGAGGAACGGCGTACCGGGCTCTGCCTCGGTCGACAGCTCGAGGATGCCGGAGTGGTCCTCGCCCAGCCCGAGCTCGCGCGCCGAGCACAACATGCCGTTCGAGATCGCTCCGCGGATCTTCCGCTTCTCGAGCTTGAGTCCCCCCGGCAGCGTCGAGCCGGCGGGCGCGAACGGATACGTCTGCCCCGCGCGCACGTTCGGCGCGCCGCACACGACGTCCAGCAGCTCGCCAGTGCCGGCGTCGACCTTCGTCACCCACAGGTGATCGGAATTCGGGTGCGGCGCCGCCTCGACCACCCGACCGACGACCACGTCCTTGAGGTCCGCGCGCAGCGGGACGAGCTCATCCACCGTCGCACAGTGCGCAGTGATGACCTCGCGCAGCGCCTCGGGCGCGAGCTCGCTCGGCACGATCGCGCGCAACCAGTTGTAGGAGGCGTTCATTTCGCGAACTGCTCCAGGAAGCGAACGTCTGAATCGTACAGCAACCGGATGTCGGGGATGCCGTAGCGTTGCAGCGCGATGCGAGCGGGACCCATGCCGAACGCCCACCCGGTGTAGCGCTCGCTGTTCACGCCCGATGCTTCGAGCACTTCGGGGTGAACCATACCCGCGCCAAGAATCTCCATCCACCCGGTGCCCTTGCACGTGGGGCATCCCGCGCCCTTGCAGATGCCGCACTGCACGTCCATCTCGGCCGAGGGTTCCGTGAAGGGGAAGAAGCTCGGACGGAAGCGGGTCTTCGTTGCTCCGAAAAAGCGATTGGCAAAGCGGGTGAGCGTCGCCTTGAGATCGACGAAGCTCACGCCTTCGTCGACGGCGAGCCCTTCGATCTGCGCGAACATCGGAGCGTGCGACGCATCGAAGAAGTCGCGGCGATACACGTTTCCAGGCACGAGCACGCGGATCGGCGGCGGATACGACTGCAGCGTCCGCACCTGCACCGGCGAGGTGTGCGTGCGCAGCACGACCCCATCGCCGAGGAAGAGCGTGTCGTGCATGTCCATGGCCGGGTGGTTCTCCGGGAAGTTCAGCGCCCGGAAGTTGTACCACTCCAACTCGGCCTCGGGGCCGGTGGCGATGGTGAAGCCGAGCTCGCGGAAGATCGCTTCGATCTCCTCGATGACGAGCGTGACGGGGTGTTTGGCGCCGCGCCACTCGTGGCGCTCGGGCATCGTGAGATCGAGCGCGGGCCCGGTCGAGACCGCCGAGAGCTGCGCCTGGCGCTCGGCCAGCGCGGCTTCCACGGCCTCCTTGAGGCGATTCAGATCCGCACCCGCAATACGACGGTCCTCGACGGGGAGCGTCGGGATCTGCCGAAGGAGCTCGCTCACGCGGCCGCTCTTGCGTCCCAGCAGCGCCGTGCGCACCTCGGCCAGCGCCGAAATCGAATCGGCGCGGGCGATCTGCTCCCGTGCCTCACGCTCGAGCGTGGACAGATGGGGAAGGAATTCGTGTAATGAGATCGTCATGAGGCAAACGCGACGGTGCGACGAACGCTGGGCTCAGGCACCCGGTCAACTCGAAAGTTGCGCAGGAGACCCAAGCTGACGGTCCGTCGCACCGCAAGTGAAATAACGAGTGCTGTACCGGCGTGCAGCGCCTCGTAGGACGAGGCGTGTTACGCCGCGCTGACCGCCGTCCTGGCCTTGTCCGCGAGGACGGCAAACGCGGCGGGATCCCGCACCGCGAGATCCGCGAGGATCTTCCGGTCCACCTCGATTCCGGCCTGCTTGAGGCCGTTCATGAACACGTTGTAGCTCATGTCGTTCTGCCGTGCGGCTGCATTGATGCGCACGATCCAGAGCCGGCGGAATTCCCGCTTCTTGTTCTTGCGATCGCGATAGGCGTAGGCCCAGCCGCGCTCCACGTTCTCCTTGGCGGCCTTCCAGAGCTTGCTCCGCGCGCCGTAGGCGCCGCGGGCG
Source organism: Gemmatimonadaceae bacterium (assembly GCA_036381735.1). Lineage (GTDB taxonomy): Bacteria > Gemmatimonadota > Gemmatimonadetes > Gemmatimonadales > Gemmatimonadaceae > DASSNR01. Next base: position 14,319 of record DASVCF010000128.1, read on the forward strand.
GCCTTCATGATTTGCTTCTTGCGCTTCAGGCGCGCGACATTCGATTTGACGCGAGGCATGGAATCTCCTTACGCCTGGATGAGGCGCTTGATGCGCTTGGTATCGCCGGTCGTCGCGACGAGCGTCTCCTGACGGAGGTGCCGCTTCCGCTTGGAGGTCTTCTTGGTCAGGATGTGGCTCTTGTAGGCGCGGCTGCGCTTGACCTTCCCCGAAGCGGTCACCTTGAAGCGCTTGGCCGCTCCCCTATGGGTCTTCATTTTCGGCATCGTTGTCTGCCTATTTGGGCGCGAGAATCATCGTCATGTTCTTCCCTTCGAGCTTCGCATCGGCTTCGACCTTCCCGATGTCGGCGAGCTCTCCGGACACCCGGTCCAGTACGTCCTTCCCCAGCTCCGGGTGCGCGACCTGACGGCCGCGGAACATCATCGTCACTTTTACCTTGTTTCCTTCCTCGAGAAAGCGGCGCGCGTGCCGGGTCTTCGTATCGAAGTCGTGATCGTTGATCCCGGGGCGGTACTTCACCTCTTTGAGGTGAATCACGTGCTGCTTCTTCTTGGCTTGGCGGGCCAACTTCGCCTGGTCGAATTTGAACTTCCCGTAGTCCATGATGCGGACCACCGGTGGCCGCGCCATCGGCGCAACTTCGACCAGATCCAAGCCCTGGCTTTCCGCGGCGTTGAGCGCCGCTTCCAGATCCAGTATTCCCATCTGACTCCCGTCGGGCGCGATCACACGCAGCGGGCTGATACGAATCTGCCGGTTCACGCGCACACGTTTGGTGGCGTCCTGAATGGGCAACACTCCTCGAGTTGGAGAAACGAAAATCGCGAACACCTGTCGATCAGGAGTTCGCGATGCCGAAGCGAACGGCCACACCGCGGCCGCTCACCGTATCATTGAACTCCTACAGCACCTGGCGCTATGCAGCGTTCGGGCCGGAGGGTGAGGGCGGAACTCGCCGCCCTGCTTGCTCAATTGTCACCTAGCAAATCTAGGCGCGTGGTGGACGATGTCAACGGGCCAAGCCGTACGCCTTCCCGTCATGCACCACCCGCCCCCACGCGGCCGTGGCATCGTGCTCGAAGATGACCAGCCACCCCTCCTGCATCGCGCGCTCCAGGATCCGCCGCTTCGTCTCCAGCGTCACGAGCGGCTCCACATCGTAGCCCATGATCCAGGGGAGTGGCAGATGGGCCGCCGTGGGCACGAGATCCGCCAGGTAGAGCGCGGACTCTCCCCGCGACTCCATGAGGATGCTCTGGTGGTATGGGACGTGTCCCGGCGTCGGGAGCACCCGGATGCCGGGCACGATCTCGCGCTCCCCCTCGACGAAGTCATACCGCCCCGCCTCGTGCACCGGAACGAAGTTGTGCGGGAAGTAACTGGCGCCAGTCCGCTCGTTCGTGTGCGTGGCGAAGTGATACTCGCCCGCCTGCACCACGTACCGCGCGTTCGGAAAGGCGAGCTGCACGCGCCCGTCGGCATCGCGGTAGGTGTTCCCGCCGCCGTGATCGAAATGGAGGTGCGTATTGATGACGAGCGCCACATCCTCGGGCCGGTGGCCGGCCGCGCGAATTCCATCCTCCAACGCGGTCGGGCCTTCGCGTCCAACGTTCTCGATCCCGTAGATGTCGTAGAACTTCTCCGTCTCCTTGTTCCCCGCCCCGCTGTCGATGAGTACCAACCCCACATCGTGCTCGATGAGCAGGCAGCGCATCCCCATCGGGATGCGGTTCCGCTCGTCGGCGGGGATTCGTCGCTCCCAGAGCGGCTTGGGGACGACGCCGAACATCGCGCCGCCATCCAGCTTCACGGCGCCGGCCTGGATCGCGTGAACCGTCCACGCCCCGATCGTTCGCGTTTGGATCACCCGCGGTGGTGCGGTCACTCGGTCGAATCCTTGATGTTCAGATGCGAGAGGGGGCCGGCGATGGCCGACCGGCGACGGCGCACCTTGAGCAGGCGCTCCAGGTCGCTCCAGCAGTGACAGTCGCGCTCGCGAGCCTCGGCGAGCAGTCGAAGCAGCACGTTGGCGGTGGCGATGGCATCGCCACCCGCGCGGTGGCGCGCGGGGATGGTGATGCCGTAGTACTGCGCGAGCGCGTCGAGACGACGGCTGGGAAGGTGCGGGAGCACGCGCCGAGCGAGGCGAACCGTGCAGAGCTGACGCGCCGTGAGACCACGCCCCGTCGCGCGCATCACCTCGGCGGTGAGAAAGCCCCAGTCGAAGCGCGCGTTGTGCGCGACGAAAACGTGCCCCTCGAGCAGCCGCAGCACCTCGGGGCACACATCCCGAAAGCGCGGAGCGTCGCGCACCATCGCGGACGAGATGTGCGTGAGCGCAGTGATGAACGCGGGGATGGGACGCTCGGGATTGATCAACGTCTCGTACGTTTGGGTGATCACCCCGTCGCGCACGACCACGGCGGCGATCTCCGTGATGCGATCGCCGTCGTAGGGACGCATCCCCGTGGTCTCCACATCGACCACCACGTACGAGAGTGACGCGAGATTCTCCGCGTCCGGTGCGCCGCCGGCCCCCGCGCTCGGCGCCCGCGTCACGTCCACGGATCGTCGCGCAGGAGAGGGAGCGACATGCAGCGCGGACCGCCTCCGCCGCGAACCAGCTCGCCACCATCGAACGTGATCACCGCTCGGGTGCCGTCCGGCACGCGCTCCTCACCGGTGAGGAAGGCGACCGCGGGAATGATGCGGAAGCCCATCTTCTCCATCTCGCACAGCGTCCCCTCGTTGCGAGCGTACGAGAGTACGACGCCCGGCCGTACCGCGAAGAAGTTGCACCCCGACGCCCACTGCTCGCGGTCCTGCATGATGCGCCGGTCGCCTCCGCAGAGGATCGGCTCCATGGGGAGCCCGACGGCCTGCAGCGCCGCGAAGACGTTGGGCATCTCGCGCATCTGATGCTGGCCCTTGTGCCGATGGAGAATCGAGAGCCGCTCCGCGCCGATGAAGTGCGGTGGAAAGACGACGCACAGATCGCGATCGATCTGGGTGAAGATCATGTCGAGGTGGATCGCGGTGTTCTCCTTCGGCATGACCACCACGATGACATCCGTGACGCTGGTGTGCTCGAAGAGGAGCGTCATCAGGTTGTCGATCGCGGCTGGACTCGAGCGCTCGCTGAAGCCGATCATCACGGTGTCGGCGCGCAGCGGATGGACGTCGCCCCCCTCGAGCGTGTAGTTGTGCCGCCGCTCGGCCGCCCCGTCGTACAGGATGCCGCTGTTCGCCAGCTTCGGGTGATGCCGGAAGAGCGCCTTCATGATCAACTCCTCCGACCACCGGATGTCGTAGCGCATCGAGCCGATGAGCGCGTGCGTCCCCATCACCATGGCGCTGTCGCGCGTGAAGAGGAGATTGGGAAGCGGCGGGAGCACGTAGCCCGTCTCGTTGAGCGTGCGGGCGAGCGGCCCAGGCTCCTCCTCCATCCCTTCGATGAGCATCCGCGCGAGCTCCTGGGGACTGCGCTCCGTGAACTCCTTCGCGAGCGGACTCGACGGCACGATGTCCGTCATCTCGCGAATGAGGAGGTCGCGCGCGTCCGCCGACTGCACGACATCGGCGAGCATGTTCGAGACGAAGTGTACGTCGGCGAATCGCTCGAGGATGGCGACGAAGTGCCGGTGCTCGCGCTGAGCGATCTCGACGTCGATGATGTCGTCGTAGAGGTAGTCTTCGCGCGTCTCCGGTGTGACGGCAAGGAGCTCGGGCCCGGGCGTGTGGACGAGGACGGCCTGCAGCCGGCCGATCTCCGAGGTGACGTGGACTGACATGATCCCGAAGATAACCCGCGCCGGGTCGCCACGGAACGGCGGGACGGGTGTGCTGGCGCGTCGCGGACACGTCGAGTAACTTGTGAATCAATTCACAAGACAGCCGACCGCCGTGAGACACATAGCCGACTCGACCGTTCGACGCCTGTCCCTCTACCTCCGCTTCCTGGAAGAGTTCGAAGCCCGCGGGCACACCACCATCTCCAGCGATGAGCTCGCGGCGCGCGGCGGCACGACCTCCGCGCAGGTCAGAAAGGATCTCTCGTTCTTCGGCTCGTTCGGCAAGCGCGGGCTCGGCTACTCCGTGCCGGAGCTCACCGGTCGCCTGCGCCAGATTCTCGGATTGCAGCGGGAGTGGCGCGTCATCATCATCGGCGCCGGGAAGATCGGTGCCGCGCTCGCACAGTACGAGGGCTTCCGGCAGCGCGGGTTCCATGTCGCCGCCGTCTTCGACTCCGACCCCGCAAAGGTGGGCCAGACGCTCGACGGCGTCGTCGTCCGGCACGTGAGCGAGCTCGACCGTGTAACGGCGCTCGAGCAGCCGGACATCGCCGTCATCACCGTCCCCGCGGACGCGGCCCAGCGGGTGGCGGATCAGGTCATCGATGCGGGCGTGCGCGCCATCATGAACTTCGCGCCCATACGGCTTCAGGTCCCCGAGAGCGTGGCGCTCAAAACGGTGAACATGGCGCTGGAGCTCGAGGGATTGTCGTTCGCGTTGAGCAATGGGCGGGATGCGGAACTAAGCGGCCGCGACGCGTAGCAACACCGCGAACTGCTCCGGCGTGAGCGATTCCGGACGCACCTCGGGCGCAATGTTGCTCGCCTGAAGGATCTGATCCGCGCGGTCGGCATCGACGTCGAGCACGGTCCGGACGACGCGCCGCATCTGCTTGCGGCGCAACCCGAAGCTCGCCTGCACGAACGTTCGATACACTTCCTCTTCTGCCACGCCGATGGCGGGCTGCGCATGCGGCGTGACGCGGACCACCGCCGATTCCACCGCCGGCGGCGGCTGAAACGCACCAGCGGGCACCTTGAACAGCTTTTCGACGGCCGCCAGCGCCTGCAGATTCACGGAGAGCGCACCGTAGTCGCGTGAACCGGGCGATGCGACCATGCGGTCCGCGACCTCTCGCTGTACGAGGAACACCGCGCGGTCGGGGCGAGGCGGTTCGAGCGCGTGGAAGAGAATCGGCGTCGTGATGTAATACGGTACGTTCCCGATCAGCACATACGGTCCGCCAGCCATCTCGCCGAGCGCCACGTCGAGGACGTCGGCTTCGATGACCGTGACCCGCGGGTCTGGCGCGTATCGCTCGCGGAGCAGCGCGGCGAGCGCGCGATCGAGCTCGATGGCGATCACACGCGCCGCGCGCGTTCGCAACACCTCGGTGAGCGCCCCGCGTCCCGCACCGATCTCCACCACGGTGTCACTGGGCGCGAGCAGCAATGCATCGGCAATGCGTTCGAGGATGCGGGGATCGCTCAGGAAGTGCTGGCCGAGGCTTTTGCGGACTGGAGGAAGATCGGAGCGCGCGTGGCGCATGGATGGATCGACGCGCGGAGTCAGCTGCGCACCACGACCATCGCCAGGTCGTCGGGATGCGCGGTCTCCCCGGTGTACTCCGCGAGCTCGTCGAACACGCGCTGCACGATCGCCTGCGGCGATTCGGTGCGATACCGGCGCACGAGGTCGATCACGGGCTGCTCCCCGAAGCGCATGCCGAAGCGGTTGCGCGCGTCGCTCACGCCGTCCGTGAAGAGCACGAGGAGATCCTTGCCGCGTTCCCACGGGCTCGTCATGGCCGATGGGAGCATCTCCACCATGCCGAGCGGCGGATCGGTGGCGGGCAACCGCTCGACCTTGCCATCGGCCCGCACCCGGAACGCGTGCGGGTGTCCGGCGTTCGCGTAGCGCAGCGTGCCCGCCGAGCGATCGATGATGCCGTAGAACGCGGAGATGAACATTTCGGTGGACCGCAGCTCCTCACGCAGCGTGGCGTACAGCGCCGCCAGCATCTCCCCCGGGTCGCTCGTGGACTGCGCGTGGATGGCCGAGGCGCTCATGGCGAGCGCCATGATGAGCGCCGCGCGATAGCCGTGGCTCGAGACGTCGCCGATCATCACGCCCGTGCGGCCACGCCCCAAGCGAAACAGGTTGTAGAAGTCGCCCCCCACGCTCTCGGTCGGGACGACGCGCGCCGCCGCCCGCGCCGCGGGCGCGACGACCTCCGGCGCGGGGAGCAATTTCATCTGCAGATCGTGCGCGAGCTGCATCTCCTGCTGGAGGCGCTGCTGATCGAGCGATTGCCGGACGAGACGCGCGTTCTGGATCGCCGCGCCGATCTGCGACGCGATGGCCGTGACGAGCTTCTGGTCGCCCGCCGTGAACGGCTGGTCGGAGCGCCGGTCGGACAGGTTCACGACGCCGAGCGGCGCGCTTCCGTCCTGCGTCGTCCAGAGGATCGGCACCGTGAGCATCGCGCCGCGCCGGAATGCCCGCTCGGCGTCGCACCGCATCTCCCCTTCCT
>DASVCF010000129.1:0-3193 GCA_036381735.1 Gemmatimonadaceae bacterium
CCCTGCAATCACTCACGCCCGACAAGATCCAGAGTATCGAAGTCATCAAGGGCCCGGCCGCGACCAAGCTGTACTCCGACCCGAAGGCCGCGAACGGTGTCATCCGGGTGACGACGAAGAGCGGCGCGACGAAGAAGTAGCACCCCCGCCCCGTCCCGTGACTCCCCTCCGCCACGGCGCGTCAACATAGTGCCCGGGCGCCGATCCAGCGCCCGGCGCATTGCCCTGCTCTCTCGACGCATGCCATCGTCCCTGAACTGCCCCAGCTGCGGCGCCCCCACCGGGAGCGACGCGACGACGTGCGCCTACTGCGGCTCGCGCCTCGCGACCATCGCGTGCCCGTCGTGTCTGGGCTCGATGTTCGTCGGCTCCCAGTTCTGCCCGCACTGCGGCGCGAAGGCCGTGGCCGCCGAGGGCACGGGCGACGCGCCGCTCCGCTGCCCAGGGTGCGCGGGCGAGATGCCCGGCGTGCGCATCGGCACGACGACCATGCACCAGTGCGCGCAGTGCGGGAGCGCGTGGCTCGCGCCCGATGTCTTCGCCGCGCTCTGCGCCGACAAGGAGTCGCGCGGCCAGCTCGCCGCCGCGGTGGGTGGAGCGGCCGGACCGGCGACGATCGCGCACCCGCAGCGCGTGCGCTACGTGCACTGCGCCGTGTGCAACGCGATCATGAACCGCGTCAACTTCGGCCATATCTCCGGGATCATCGTGGATGTGTGCAAGGCGCACGGCGTGTGGTTCGAGCGGGATGAGCTGCGTGGCGTGCTGAGCTTCATCGAGCGCGGCGGCCTGGAGCAGGCGCGCGCGCACGAGGAAGCCTTGCGCGCCACGCAGCAGGCGTCGCCCACCGTCGCCACGCCGTCGCTCGGCGCTCTCGGCGCGACGCCGGATGCGCCGTCCGGTTTCACGCTGGATTTCGACACGCGGCACCACGGGCTGGCCGATGCCGCCCTGCACGCGTTGCTCGACGCCCTCTTTCGCTAGCACGTCATCGAACCACGGGAGCTGCGCATGACTCTGCGGGACTTCATCGCCGGCGAGCTGATCGACATCATCGAGTGGAACGACGCCTCCAACGACGCGATGGCGTGGCGCTTCGCTCGGCCGGACAACGAGATCAAGAACGGGGCGCAGCTCATCGTCCGCCCCGCGCAGATGGCGGTCCTCGTCGACCAGGGGCGGATCGCCGACGTCTTCGAGCCAGGACGACACGAGCTCTCGACGGCGAACATGCCGGTCCTGTCGCGCCTGCGCGGCTGGAAGTACGGCTTCGAGAGTCCGTTCAAGGCGGACGTCGTCTTCCTCAGCACGCGGCAGTTCGTGAACCAAAAGTGGGGCACGGCGCACCCGGTCATCCTGCGCGACGAGACGCTGGGCCCCGTGCGCGCGCGCGCCTACGGCACGTACGCCGTGCGCATCGTCGATGCGCAGACGTTCGTCGAGGAGCTCAGCGGAACGACACCGCTCTTCGTCATCGACCAGATCACCGAGCAGTTGCGCGACCTCATCGTCACCAAGGTGAGCGGCGTGCTCGCGGATGACGGCATCTCGATCTACGAGCTGGCGGCGAAGTACACGGAGCTCGGCGCGCGCGTGCAGGAACGCGTCGCGCCGCAGTTCGAGCAGTACGGACTGAGTATCACGCAGCTCGTGATCGAGAACGTCTCGCTCCCGCCCGAGGTGGAAGCGACGCTCGATCAGCGCACGCGGATGACGATGCTCGGCGGCGACCTCGGCACGTACACGCAGCTGCAGAGCGCCGACGCCATCCGTGACGCGGCGCGCAACCCGAGCGGCGGCGCGGCGGCCGGTGTGGGGATCGGGATGGGCGCGGCGCTGGGGCAGCGCGCGATGAGCGGTGCGCCCGTGGCACCACTGGCGCCGAGCGCGCCGGCTGCAGCGGCCGCGTCTGCTGGATCGACTGCGGCAACCGCACCGAGCGCAGCGGGTGCGAGCGCGTTCGAGCCGCCGCCGCTACCAGCCGCCGCGTGGTATTACGCCGTCGGGAATCAGCGTCAGGGACCGATCGATGAACCGACGCTGCGCGCGCTGAAGACGCTCACGCCGGAGACACTCGTCTGGCGACACGGGATGGCGGGGTGGACGCCGGCGGGGCAGGTGGCCGAGCTGGCAGCGATGTTCCGCGCCGGAGGCTGAGTCGATCGGCGCACTCGATCGGCTGCCACCCAATCGGCTCATTCGATCGGCTGTCGCTCGAACCGCGTCACTCGATCGGCTGCAACCTCGCCTCGATCTCCGCTCTCCGCCCTTCGAGGAACGGCGGCAGCACGAGCTTCTCGCCCAGCGTCGCCTCGTCCTCGTCCACCGCGAACCCCGGCTCGTCCGACGCGATCTCGAACAGGATCCCGTTCGGCTCCCTGAAGTAGAGGCTCCGGAAGTAGTAGCGGTCCACGAGCCCGCTGTTCGGAATCCGCAGCGCCGAGAGGTGCTCGACCCACGCCGCGTGCTCCTCGTACGTCGGCGTGCGGAACGCCACGTGATGCACGCCGCCCGCGCCCTGCCGCGCCGGCGGCAGCTCCGGCTGCACGGCGACGTGCAGCTCCGCGTGCGCGCCGCCCGGCCCCATCTCGTACACGTGCACGGTGTGCTTCGGGTTCTCGGGGTGCGGATACTCGCGCACGCGGCGCATGTTGAGCGCGCGCTGAAGAATCACATCCGTCGGCCGGAGATCGGGCACGCTCAGCATGATGGGACCGAGCCCGCGCACCTGATGCTCGGCGGGCACGGGGCTCCGCTCCCACGGAAATGTCTCGCCCGCGCGCGCGTCGCTCACGAGCGTGAGCCGCTGCCCCTCGGGATCCTCGAAGTCGAGCACGAGCCGGTTGTCGCGCTCGGCGATCTCGTTCGCCTTCACGCCACGCTCGCGAAGATTGTCGCGCCACCACGCGAGCGACTCGTTGCCACCGACGCGCAGATGCGTGCGCGTGATCGCGTGCGTCCCGCGCTGCTCGCGCGGCAAGGGCCAATCGAAGAACGTGACGTCGTTCCCCGGACTCCCCTTCGCATCCGAGTAGAACAGGTGGTACGCGCGCACGTCGTCCTGGTTCACCGAGCGCTTCACGAGCCGCATCCCGAGCGTCTGCGTGTAGAAGCGATGGTTGTCGCGGATCGCGGCCGAGATGGCCGTCAGATGATGAATGCCGGTGAGCTCCATGGACTCCTCCTGTCGAGC
>DASVCF010000130.1:0-29265 GCA_036381735.1 Gemmatimonadaceae bacterium
TCGCGGAGCCATCGCGCGCGACCTCGACCCGATAGGCGGGCCAATTGGATTCGATCGTCGCCAACGTGCGCTGCGCCGTGCCGGCGATCACGCAGAACACCGCGGCCACGCTGGCGCTCGCGATCGCCCACGCCCGCGCGCGCGACGGCAGGAGCAGCGCCAGCACACCGGCGGCGACGGTGGCGGCAGCCGCGATGACGAGGTACTCTACCTCCGAGCCGCGCAGCCACCGCGCGCCGGCCATGACCGCGGCCGCGGCCGCGAGCATCCATCCGGGACCGCTGACCACCGCGCGCCACGTTGGCAATCGTGTGCCCTGCACTTCACCCTGATGCGGAATGACCGCTCCCCTCCACATCGCGACGCGTGCGCCGCGGCGGCTGAAAGAGATGACGCCCGGTCGGGTCGCGGACTTCCTCGCGCGCGACCCGCGCCTCATCATCCCCGTGGGCACGTGCGAGCAGCATGGGCCGCATCTCCCCATGGGGACCGCGACGATCATCGCCGAAGCGCTTGCCGACGACCTGTCCGCGATTCATGATGTGCTCCGGGCACCGACTGTCGAGTACGGCGTGAACGTGCGCTCCGAGCGCGACTTTCCGGGCAACGCCTCGATGCGCAAGAAGACGCTGCATCGGATGCTGAACGATGTGCTCGCCTCGTGGGAGAGCTCCGGCTTCCGGGAATTTATCCTCTTGACCGCGCACGACCACGAGCCGCACGAAGAGGCGCTCGCCACGGTGCTCACGTCCATCGCGCGCGTGCGGGTGGTCGACATCTTCGCTGTGGACATCTCCGACCTGCTCGAGGGGCAAGCCGGCCACATGCACGGCGGAGAAGCCGACACATCGCTCATGCTGTACCTCGCGCCACAGGATGTCCACATGGAGCTCGCGCACGACTGGATGATGACTCGCGACGATGTGCGTCGTTACCGCCGTGGTCGGCTACGCGTCCCCCGGGGGAGTGCCGGTTCGATCGGGCGCCCCACGCTCGCCTCCGCGGCCAAGGGACAGGCGATCTACGACCGCATCCGCCAGCGCGTGAGTGACCGCGTCTTCCGCGGCCCCAGCCCCGACGAGTGAACCCTCCTCCCTGGAACGGGTATCAGACCGCTATGCGCTACGCCGCCCTCGTGTCCGCCATCGTCCTCACCGCCCCCGTGGGGCTCCGGGCGCAGGTGACGACCGTCGATGAAGGAAGCTTCACGATCTACCGCGGCGGCGCGAGCATCGGCCGCGAGACGTTCACGATCCGCCGCGACGTGAACCCGGGAGGCGACGTGTTCGTCGCCAGCGGCTCCGTGCAGCTGGATGACCAGCACATCATGCCCGCGCTGCGCACCGACGCCGGTGGCGCCCCGCTCGCCTACCAGGTGGAAGTGCGCACGGGATCGCAGGTGCGGGAGCGCCTCAGCGGACAGGTGGGACGCGGCCGGTTCAGTGCACGCGTAAAGACGGCGCGCGGCGAATCGGCCAAGGAGTACATCGTGTCCGACGGCGCGCTCGTGCTCGATGACGACGTCTTCCATCAGTACTACTTTCTCGCGCTGGGCAATCGGACCGGCACCGTGCCGATCATCATCCCCCGGCGCAACGTCCAGCTCGTGATGCAGGTGGCCTCCAGCGGAACGACGCCGGTGACCATCGGCGGCGACCCGATCAGCGCGCGGCACTTCACGCTCACCGAGCCCAGCGGCGCGGTGCGCCAGCTGTGGGTGGACAGCAAAGGCCGTGTGCTCAAGGTGCAGCTCGGTGCACAGGGGCTCACGGCCGTGCGTGACGAGCCGCCGCGGTGATATGAACGGCTCCGATCCATTCCGGCTCTCGATGTCGGCGATGCCTCGCTTCACGCGGGGCATTTTTGATTGCGCGCACGACTGGTTACTGTGCTATCATGCGACGATCGGGAGCGGTCACGTGCACACGTGATGGCTGAAACCGCTCGACACGCTCCCCCGTACGTTCCGCCGACCCCACGAGAGGACTTCACCTGATGCGACCCCTGCTCATTGCCGCGGCCACACTTGGCGTCATCGTGGCCCCGATGACCGCCATCCCGGCGCATGCACAGTCGACCGACACCACACAATCAGCACCACAGGGCCCCGTTCTGACGCTCGACCAGGCGATCGCGCTGGCGCTCAAGAACAATCCCGCGCATTTGCAAGTGGTCAGCAACCGCTCGGCCGCGGGAGCGGCAGTACGAAGCGCATATGGGAATTTGCTGCCCAGCGCGAGCGCATCGTTGAACGGCATGTACCGGAAGTCCGGCGCCCAGCCGTTCCAGGGTATCAACCTCGGCGCCGCATCTGACGTCGTCTCGTCGCAATACAACATCTCGCTGAACTACAGCCTCAGCTTGAGCAAGATCCTGCAGCCGAAGATGCAATCCGCCAATCTGAACGCGGCCGATGCGGACATCGCCAACTCGGCCGAAGGCGTGCGCACGCAGGTGACCACGCAGTACCTGACCGTGCTCGAATCCCGGGCCAAGGCCGCGTTGCAGGACACGCTCGTGACGCAGGCGCAGGGGCAGCTCGAGCTGGCGAAGGCCAGGCTGGCTGTGGGGTCGGGCACGCAGCTCGACGTGAGCCAGGCTGAAGTGGCTCTGGGGCAGGCACAGGTGAATGCGCTGCAGGCTCACAATCAGGTCGAGATCGACAAGCTGTCGCTCTTTCAGCAGATGGGCGTACCGCAGCCGGCCGATGTGCAGCTCGTCTCCACCTTCAGCGTCGAACCGGTGCCCATCACCCTCGACTCCGCGCTCGACATCGCGCACGCTCAGAACCCGCAGCTTCAGGCGCTCCGTGCGCGCGACAAAGCAGCGGGTGTGAGCGTGCGCGTCGCGCAGTCGTCGTATCTTCCGACGCTGTCCTTCAGCACCGGTTGGGGTGGCTACACGAATTCGTACACGGATGGCAACTATCCCGTCCAACTGGCACGCCAGCAGGCGCTGCAGGGGCGCTCGAGCTGCTTCACGCAGGACTCGCTGCGTGTCGGCGCCGGCATGTCGAGCATCGCCTCGGCCTGCTCGGCAATCGACTTCGGCCCGGCCGATGCAGCCGCCGTGCGACGCGCCAACAACGTGTTCCCGTTCGGCTTCACGACATCGCCCTGGTCGTTCAGCGTGGGGCTCACCCTCCCGATCTTCGATGGCTTCACGCGCGAGCAGAACATCCAGCAGGCGCAGGTCAATCGCGACAATTCCCGCTACCAGGTGCGCGCCCAGGAGCTGCAGCTCACGCAAGAGGTCACCAGCGCCTACCTCACGCTCGAGACCGACACAAAGACCGTCGCCATGCAGAAGCAGAACGCCGAGACGGCCAAGCAGAGCCTCGAGCTCGCGCAGGAGAAGTATCGCGTCGGTGCCGCGACCTTCCTCGATCTGAACAACGCGAGCGTCACGTACGCACAGGCCGACAACGCCTACATCACCGCGATCTACGAGTACCACAAGGCCTTCGCCACGCTCGAGAGCGCGGTGGGCCACCCGCTTCGCTAACCGGGGAACATCATGAGTAAACGCACCAAATGGTCGGTCGGCATCGTCTTTCTCCTCGTCATCGCCGCCGTGTTCGTGCTCGCCGCGGCAAAGCGTGGAGGGAAGGCAACCGACGTCCGCATCGAGACCGTGCAGCGGCGCGACCTGGTGGCCTCGGTCACCGCGAGCGGGCAGGTCGAGCCGCGCACCAAGGTCGATGTCGCCTCGGACATCAGCGGCCGGATCATCCGCCTTGCCGTCAAGGAAGGCGACATGGTGAAGAAGGGGCAGTTCCTCCTGCAGATCGATCCGTCCACCTACAAGGCGGGCGTCGAGCGCGCCGTGGCGACGCTGGCCTCGTCCAAGGCGCAGCTCGCCCAGGCGAAGGCCAACCTCGCCCAGGCGAAGAGCAACTACCAGCGCTCGGCCGAGATCAAGAAGGCGAACTCCGCGCTCGTCTCCGATGAGCAGATGGAGCAGCTGCGCACCGCGGTCGACGTCAACCAGGCGTTGTACGACGCGGCCGTGCACAACGTGGATCAGTCCCAAGCCGCGCTCAGCGACGCACAGTCGCAGCTCGACAAGACCACGATCGTCGCGCCCATGAGCGGTCAGGTCACGCGGCTGGTGGTCGAGCAGGGCGAGACCGCCGTACCGGGGACGTTCAACAAGGATGCGGCCACGCTGCTCACCATCAGCGACATGAGCGTCCTCGAGACCGAGGTCAAGGTGGACGAGAGCGACGTGGCCCGTGTCGCCGTGGGCGACTCGGCGTCCATCGAGATGGACGCGTTCCCCGACACGACCTTCGTCGGCAAGGTCGTGGAGATCGCGAACAGCTCGACGCAGTCGCCGACGGCAGCCGCCGCGAGCACCGGCGATCAGGCGGTGGACTACGCCGTCAAGGTACGGCTCCTCAACCCGCCCCCCGAGACGCGCCCCGACTTTTCGGCCACCGCGAAGGTCATCACCGATGTCCGGAAGCACGTCCTGTCGATCCCGATCATCGCGCTCACGGTTCGGGAACGCCAGGCGGCGTCCAACGCCGACTCGGCGCAAATCGTACTTGGGAAGAAGCCAGCCAAGCAGGTCGGCCAGTCCGAGGTGGAAGGGGTGTTCGTCGTGGGGAAGGACAACCACGTCACCTTCCGTCCGGTGAAGACCGGGATCGCGGGGGAGGAGTACTTCGAGGTCCTGAGTGGGCTGCAGGAGGGCGACCGCATCGTGGCTGGCAGCTACCAGGCGATCCGCGAGCTGAAGGACTCCTCGCTGGTGCGCGAAGTGAAGTCGGACAATACCAAAGGGGTAACCAAGACGTGAGCGCACATACCTATGAAGCACCGCTCAGCACGACGGCCGAGCGGCGGGCAGTCACTTCGGCAGCGGGCCAGGCGCCAGGCGAGGATTGGGTGATCGTGACGCGCGGCATCACGCGCGACTACGACATCGGCGGCGAGGTCGTGCACGCCCTGCGCGGCGTGGACCTCGCCATCCGCCGCAACGAGTACGTGGCGATCATGGGTCCGTCCGGCTCGGGCAAGTCCACGCTCATGAACACCATCGGCTGCCTCGATACGCCGACGGCCGGCGAGTACTGGCTCAACGGTGCGCTCGTCTCGTCCATGAAGGACGATGAGCTGGCGCGCGTGCGCAATCGGGAGATCGGCTTCGTCTTCCAGACGTTCAACCTGCTCGCGCGCGCGACGGCGCTGCACAACGTGGAGCTCCCGCTCGTGTACGCCGGCGTCCCGGCCGCCGAGCGGCGCAAGCGCGCCATCGAGGCGCTGGAGCGCGTGCAGCTCGCACAGCGAATGGAGCACAAGCCGAACGAGCTCTCCGGTGGACAGCGGCAGCGCGTCGCCATCGCGCGGGCGCTCATCAACAATCCGGCCATCCTGCTCGCCGACGAGCCGACGGGGAACCTGGATTCCACGACGTCGACGGAGATCATGCGCGTGTTCGAGGAGTTGGCCAATCAGGGGCAGACGGTGATCATGGTGACGCACGAGGCGGACATCGCGGCGCATGCGCGTCGCGTCGTCGTCCTGCGCGATGGACGCATCTCGTCCGACGACGGAAGCGAGAAGTTCAAGGCGCAAGTCGGGCTCTGACGTGCCATTCTTCGAAGCGGTTCGGCTGGCGCTCGCACAGATCCGCGCGCAGAAGCTCAAGAGCTTCTTCACGCTGATCGGCGTGACCATCGGCGTCATGTTCCTCATCGCGGTCGTGTCGATCGTGAACGGGATGGGGAAGTACGTGGAGAACGACTTCGCCGCGAAGTTCCTGGGCGTGAACACGTTCTACCTGCGCCGCTTCCCGGACATGAACTTCGGAAACGTCACCCAGGAGATGTGGCGGGCGTGGCAGCAGCGGCCGCGGATCACCGCGGACGATGCGCTCGCCGTGCGCGACGTGCTGCCGGCCGGCTCGCACTGGGCGATGGATACGGAGCGGCGCCTGCCGACGGAGTCGCGCTACGCGACCACGCCGCAGGTGGAAGCGCATGCCGCAACGCCGGACTTCTTCGCGATCAAGGGGCTGGAGGTCGAGCGCGGCCGTGCCTTCACGCAGGCGGAGGAGCAGCTCGGCACGCCGGTCGTCGTCATCGGCTCGGAGGTGGCGGACTTCTACTTTCCCAACCTCGATCCGATCGGGAAGGAGCTCAAGTTCGCCGGGTTGCCCTACCGCGTAATCGGCGTGCTGGCCAAGCAAGGGAGCGTGCTCGGACACTCGCTCGACCGGCAGGTGATCGCGCCCTACACGTCGCCCCTCCGCCGGCTCACGGCGCCGCGCGGCTATCCGGATGCGGTCATCGTGCAGGCGCCGACGCCGGATGTGCTCACGGCCGCCATGGGCAAGGTCACCGAAGTGATGCGGCGCCGGCACAAGCTCCACCCCGCGCAAGAGGACGACTTCGTGCTGGAGACGTCCGCCGCCGCGCTCACGCAGTGGGCGAAGATTCAGCAGTACCTGGTGCTCGCGGGGATCGTCCTTCCAGTCATCGGACTCGTCGTCGGCGCGATCGTGATCATGAACATCATGCTGGTCGCGGTCGCGGAGCGCACGCACGAGATCGGGATCCGGAAGTCGCTCGGCGCCCGCCGCAGAGACATCCTCACGCAGTTCCTCATCGAGTCGGCGACGCTGAGCATGGTGGGCGCGGCCATCGGCGTCGGGCTCGGCGCCGGGCTGGCGATGATCATCTCCACGGCGTCGCCGCTGCCGACGAGCGTGGCGCCGTGGTCCGTCGCGGTGGCGGTGGCGCTGGGGGCCGGCGTCGGCATCATCGCGGGCGCGTACCCGGCCAGCCGGGCATCGCGGCTCGATCCCATCACCGCGCTCCGGGCGGAGTGACATGCGATTCTTGATGCTGCTCCAGGCGCTCGGCGAGGGCGTGCTCATCGCGCTCGACGCCATTCGCGCGAACAAGGTGCGCGCGGGTCTCACCGTGATGGGGATCGCGGTCGGCGTCTTCGTGGTCACGGCCATGTCCGCCGCCGTCCACGGCATCAACGCGGGCGTGGAGCAGAGCCTGGCCGCCGCGGGACCGACCACGTTCTTCGTCAGCAAGTGGCCGGCGGAGATCAACGCCTGCGACGGGCCGAGCAGCTGCCCCTGGATCAACTTCCCATCGCTCACCATCGAGGACGCCGACGCCATCGCGAAGCGTCCCGAGATCCGCGCCGTCGTCGCGCACGCGGGTGGACAGGCCCCGTTCAAGTTTCACGATCGCAGGTTGTCGAGCGTGAGCTACGACGCGTTCACGCCTGCCTGGACCGAAGTGGACGGCGGCGAGATCTCGCCGGGCCGCAGCTTCACGCCGGGCGAGAACACGAGCGCCGCGCAGGTCGTGCTGATCAACGACAAGATGAAGGAAGAATTCTTCCCTGATGCGGACGCCGTGGGTCAGGAGATCCAGATCGCGAATCAGCCGTTCCGCGTCATCGGGGTCTTTCATCCGGTCGGGAACGTCTTCGACACGGGGAACTCGCCGAAAGCGATCATCCCCTTCGAGACGGCGCGGCGCCGGCTGAACCTGGGTGTCCGGTGGATGGACCTGGCCGTGCGGCCGCGCGACGGCGTTCCCCAGGACGTCGCGATGGATGCCACGATCGCGACGCTCCGCGCGCGGCGCGCGCTGCACCCGGCGCAGGAGAACACGTTCTTCGTGAACACGCAGGAGAAGATTCTGGAGCTGTACAACAAGATCACGGGCGTGTTCTTCCTCGTAATGCTCGGGCTCTCGAGCATCGGCCTGCTGGTCGGCGGCGTGGGCGTGGTTGCGATCATGATGATCAGCGTCACGGAACGCACGCGCGAGATCGGCGTGCGCAAGGCGCTCGGCGCGACACGCGCGACGATTCTCTGGCAGTTCCTCGTCGAGGCCGCGACGTTGACGATGATCGGCGCCATCCTCGGTCTGCTGGTCGGGGGCGGGCTCACGCTGCTCATCCGTCACGCGACGCCCATCCAGGCATCGATTCCGCCCCTCGCCGTCGTCGCCGCACTTGGGGTCAGCGCGGTCACGGGCATCATCTTCGGGCTCCTCCCCGCCGCACGCGCGGCCAAACTCGATCCCGTCGAGGCGTTGCGGTACGAGTGAGACAGGGGGCCGGGGGGTAGGGTGTAGGGGTTAGGGTGTAGCCGGCACATCCTGCGAGATCGACGCGCGAGGAGAAGCCTCCCGGGGTCGGCTACCCCCTACCCCCTACCCCCTACCCCCTGTTCGTCAACCGTTCTTCCCTCCGTGTCCCCCTCGGCATTCCTATTGCGACCCGTCACGGTGCGCGTTCCACGGCCACATGCGGCCGACCGAATGGCGGCGTGGACGCGGACGCGCACTCTCGTCATTGCTGCGGGACGAGGATGCAGCGCGGGGATTTGGGAGAGGGCGCCGCGAGATGTCGTCGCGGCCGTGAGCCGCTGAATTCGCCAGCGGCGGTGCCGCCGCGGTGCCCGACGACTCAGGAGTGACCGATGGCGAACAGGGATAATGTTCCTGGCGGAGGCGGTGGCTGGTGGGGAGACGCCGGCTGCGCATGGTGGTGGATCATCATCATCATCATCTTTTTCCTCATCATCATCTGGGGCGGTTGGGGATGGAACTGGTGGGGGAATCGCGCACGGCCGTACTATGGGCCGCCACCGGCAGGCACCCCGGCACCAGGAGCGACGGCACCGAGTGGGACGAACCCCGGTGCGACCAATCCCGGCGGGACGAATCCCGGCGGGACGAACCCAGGCCGTCCGGGGCCGGGCACGGCGTAACTGCTCACCCGTCCTTCGTCATCGATTCGCCTTTGGCCTCATGTCGGAAGCGCATCTCCCGACATGAGGCGTCGTGCGTGTGATTCGCCGCGCGCGGTTGCGTGATGCAGTAACATGGACCAGCCCTCGCCGCTGCAAACCACACACTCCGACATCGAGAGCTGCATCTTGTGCTTCGGCGTGGGCGGCGTCGCCGCGGTGCTGTTCAACATCACGGAGCCCGCCGCACGATGAGCGCTGTGTGCTGGTCGCGCGACCGTCGAGGGCTATATTCCCCGCATGACTCACGTGGACGTTCTCGCGATCGCCGCGCATCGGGATGACATCGAGCTCACCTGCGGCGGCACGCTCGTCAAGCTCGCGTGTCAGGGGCACAGTACCGGGATCGTCGATCTCACGCAGGGAGAGACGGGGACGCGCGGGAGCGCCGAGCTGCGGGCGCAGGAGGCGAGTCGCGCGGCGGAAGTGCTCGGCGTGCAGGCGCGCGTCAATCTGGGGCTCCCCGATGCGGGGATCGTCAACACGCCGGAGACGCGCGCGGCGCTCGCGGTCCTGATTCGCCAATTCACGCCGACTATCGTGATCGCGCCGTGGCGGAACGGACGGCATCCGGATCACCGGATCGCGGGCGAACTCGTGCGCGACGCGTGCTTCGTGGCCGGGCTGCGCAAGATCGAGCCGTCGGTTCCGCCGCATCGTCCGCGCAAGGTGATCCACGTGCTCACCTACCGCGAGGACGTCATCAGGCCGACGTTCGTGGTGGACATCTCGGAGGAGTTCGAGCGAAAGCTCGAGGCCATCGCGTGCTACGCATCGCAGTTCGATGGCGTGGTGCAGGCGGGTGAAGTCTACCCGAACGGCGAGCCGCTGCTCGACATCGTGCGCCACCAGGCCGCGCACTACGGATCGCTCATTCGCACCCGGTACGGCGAGCCCTTCTACACGGACGAAATGATGCGTGTCGACGACGTGACGACGCTGCAGGTGTCGACGTTCTGATGCCGGGCGAAACGAGGAGATCCATGGAGCGCGCCGACCATCGGCCGGACATCGATTATCCGTCGTACCTGCACCTCGAGGAGCTGCTGTCCCTCCAGCGGCCGGCGTCGCGCCCGGAGCATCCCGATGAGTTGCTGTTCATCGTCGTGCACCAGGCGAGCGAGCTGTGGTTCAAGGTGATCCTGCACGAGCTCGAAACGCTGATGCACCGCCTGAACGACGCCGACGTCCTCGGTGCCGTGTTCACGTTACAGCGCATCAACGCGCTCGTCCGCATCGTCACCGATCAGCTCTCGGCGCTCGACACGCTGCCGCCGCAGCGGTTCGCGGAGTTCCGCGGCCTGCTCGGCTCGTCGAGCGGATCGCAGAGTGCGCAGTTCCGCGCCATCGAAGCGGCGGCGGGATTGCGCGACGCGCACTTCATGCACGCCATCGCGGAGCACGGCGAGCCGCCGGCCATCGTGCAGCAGTGGCTCGACCGGCCGACGCTGCAAGCGCTGTTCGAGCACGTGCTCGAGCGGCACGACACGACGCTCGAAGCGATCTACGCGGACCGGACGCACTCCCCGTTGCTGATGCTCGCCGAAGCGCTGCTCGAGTTCGAGCAAGGCTTCGCGCGGTGGCGCTTTCTGCACGTGCAGCTCGTGGAGCGCATCATCGGTCCCGGCACGGCGGGAACGGGTGGCACGCTCGGTGCGCGGTATCTGCAGCGCACCGTCAACCAACGCTTCTTTCCGAGGCTGTGGGAGGTGCGCGCGAAGTTCTACGGGAACACGGAGCATCGGGAGCACCTCGGAGACTCGGAGCGCTGATGCACGACAGCCGCGTCATGCGGGACATCAGCATCGCGATGGGGAGCAGGACCCCGGAATGGCCCGGCGACACGCCATTCTCCTGCGGCTGGACGTGGCGTATGCGCGACGGGTCGAGCGTGAACGTCTCGGCCATCACCTCGAGCCCGCACGTCGGAACGCACGCGGATGCGCCGCTGCACGTGCGCGATGGCTGGCCGGCGTCGGACGCGCTGCCGCTCGATGCATTCGTCGGGCGCGCAGTGGTGTGTACCGTGCGCGGCGACGTGGAACAGCTGACGCTCGCCGATCTACCGACCCTCCCGCGCGAGGAGCGCATCGAGCGCTTGCTGCTACGCACGAACCGCTCAGTCGCCGACGGACATTTCCCCGACGCGTGGCCCGCGTTCGAGCTCACAGCACTTCAAACGCTGCTCGACCGCGGACTGCGTCTGCTCGGCGTCGATGCGCCATCGGTGGATCCGCGCGAGAGCAAGTCGCTCGACGCGCACCATCTCCTCTTCGAGCATGGGGCGAACGTGCTCGAGAATCTCGACCTCCGCGATGTCGCGGATGGCGAGTACGAGCTCATCGCGTTGCCCATCAAGATGCAGGCGGTCGATGCGGCCCCGGTGCGCGCGGTCTTACGGCGGCTCTAATTGTGCGAGCATCGCGGGCCACTCCCTGCACGCCTCTGACAACCGACGACTGATGACCGACGACCGCAGTTCCGCCCTCTCCACCGCCCACTCCCGGCATTAGATTCACAGTCATGCCACAGCCCATCTATCTCGACCACGCCGCCACCACGCCGGTCCGGCCGGAAGTGCGCGAGGCGATGGAGCCGTTCTATGGCCCCCGCTTCGGCAACCCTTCGAGCACGCATCGCTGGGGACGTGAGGCGCGCGCCGCGTTGGACGAAGCGCGGGAGCGCCTCGCGCGCTGTCTCGGCGCCGAGCCCGATGAGGTCTGCTTCACCTCGGGCGGCACGGAGGGGGACAATCTCGCCGTGCTGGGACCCTGGTGGGCGTTGCGCTCCAAGGGGAAGCGCGCCGTGGTGAGCACCCCGATCGAGCACAAGGCGGTGCTCGGCGCCGTGCATCAGGCAGCGCACGATGGCGCCGAGGAGCGCATGCTGCGCGTGGGACGCGATGGGCTCGTCGACCTCGGCGCGTTCGAGGAGCTGGTGGACGGCGATGTGGCCGTGTGCTCCGTCATGTGGGTGAACAACGAGATCGGCACGATCCAGCCGATCGCCGAGCTGGCGCAGCGCGCGAAGGCCACGGGCGCCGTCTTCCACACGGATGGGGTGCAGGCGTTCGGCAAGATCGCGGTGGATGTGCGCACCATCCCGTTCGATCTGTTCACGCTGTCCGGACACAAGATCGGCGCACCCAAGGGGATCGGTGCGATCTTCATCCGTCGCGGCACGCCGCTCGAGCCGCTGCTGCACGGCGGGTCGCAGAACATGAAGGTGCGCCCCGGAACGGAGAACGTCGCCGCCGCGGTAGGGCTCGCGCGCGCAGCGGAGTTGGCGGTGGCGGAGCGCGAAGAGGAGATGACGCGCCTCGCGGCGTTGCGCGATCGCCTCGAGGCGGAGCTCACGAAGCGCATCCCGGACGCCGTCGTGCACGCACGCACCGCGCCGCGGGCGCCGCACATACTCAATATCTCCGTCCCCGGCACCGACAGCGAGTCGCTGCTCATGGCGCTCGACCTCGCGGGCGTTGCGTGCTCGTCCGGCTCGGCGTGCCAGAGCGGCAACGTGGACCCCTCGCACGTACTCACGGCCATCGGTACACCGCGCGAGCTGGCGACGGCCGCTGTGCGCATGAGCCTCGGCTCGCTCACTACACCCGAGTGCATCGACCGCGTGGCCGAGCTCTTCCCTGCCCTCATCACGAAGGCGCGCCGCCTCTCGGGGATCGCGAGCTGAGCGCGAGCGTGACGTGGTCGTGTTTTCGCCCGTGAGCAACATGAGGCACCCATGAGCATGGGACGCGTGCTCGTCGCCATGTCCGGCGGCGTCGATTCGTCGGTGGCCGCGGCGCTGCTGCACGAGCAGGGGTACGAGGTCATCGGCGCGACGATGAAGCTCTTCTGCTACGGCGATAGCGTCCCCGACCGGCCGTGCTGCTCCCTCGACTCGATCAACGATGCGCGTCGCGTGTGCGAGCAGCTCGGGGTGCCGCACTACGTGCTCAACATGGAGAGCGCGTTCGGGCGCGACGTGGTGCAGAACTTCGTGAGCGAGTACGCGGCCGGTCGCACGCCCATTCCGTGCGTGCGCTGCAATACGTTCACCAAGTTCCGCGATCTGCTCCACAAGGCCGAGGCGATCGATGCGCAGTGGATCGCGACAGGCCACTACGCGCGCATCGTGAACGGCGAGCTCCATCGCGGCGCCGATCACGCGAAGGACCAGAGCTACTTCCTCTGGGGGATCGATCGCGAGGTCGTGCGGAAGATGCTCCTCCCGATCGGCGAGCTCACGAAGCCCGAGACGCGCGCCCGCGCGCATGCGCTCGGCCTCGAGGTCGTGGCCGAGAAGATCGAGAGCCAGGACATCTGCTTCGTGCCCGACGGCGACCACACGAAGATCCTCGCCAAGCACCTCGGCCCCGACGCGCCGTCGCTCTCGCCCGGACCGATCGTCACGTCCGATGGCCGCGTGGTGGGCGAGCACCGCGGCTTCGCCCGCTTCACCATCGGCCAGCGGCGCGGACTCCCGGGCGGCTTCACCCAGCCGATGTACGTCGTGGCGATTCGCCCCTCGGAGCGCGCGGTGGTGATCGGGCCGCGCGAGGAGCTCCTGGGGCGCGGCGTGATCGCGCGCGAGATGAACTGGCTGGTGGACGACGCGCCGCGCGTCGGCGAGCGCGTGCAAGTACAGGTGCGCCATCGCGCAGCGCCGGCGCGCGCCGAGATCGTGCGGCTGGACGGCGACGAGATCGAGCTCGCGCTCGACGAGCCGGTGGCCGCGATCACGCCGGGGCAGTCGCTCGTGCTCTATGACGGCGAGCGCGTGCTCGGCGGCGGGTTCATCGATGCCTCACGCGGCGCTCGCGTCGCGCTTCCCGTACTCGCCGCGTAGCACACCACGCGCGACGCGGCGCGTAACACACGACGATCGTCGCGCTACACGACTCACCCGCGTTGCGCGAGCGCCCGCTCCGCCCGCATCAGCTCGCGCCGCGTTCGCCAGGCGACATGCTCGTAACCACGTCCGCGAGCCAGCGTCGCGCCGTCTCCACCTCGCCAGGCGACAGCGCGTGCGCAGCGGGCGCGTACTGGACGGTCACGGCGGCACCCGACGCGCGCAGAAGCTCCGCGAGCCGCTCGGTGTTGTCGGCCGGCACAAGTGGATCGAACCGCCCTGCCTCGATCAACACCGGTGTCTCTGGAATTCGAGGCGGTGCGTTCGGCTCGAATGGCACCATCGGTCGGAGCAGGATCGCCGCGCGAAGCAGATCCGGATACAGCAGCAACGTGCTCGCCGCGATGTTGGCGCCGTTGGAGAAACCGACGGCGATGATGCGCGACGGATCGCGACCATACTGCGCCGCCGCCCGCTCCACGAAGCGCGCGAGATCGTGTGTCCGCGCGATGAGGTCCGCTTCGTCGAAGACGCCCTCGGCCACGCGGCGGAAGAAGCGCGGCATCCCGTGCTCGAGCACCTGACCGCGCGGACTGAGCAGCGCCGCACCCGGGAGCAGCGCGCGGCCGAGCGGGAGCAGATCACTCTCGTCACCGCCGGTACCGTGCAGCAACAACAGCGTCACGTCGGCGTGCGGGCCTTCCCCGGCGACGAACCGGTGTACGAAGCCCAGCTCCGCCGTCGATGGGGCCGGCACCGCTACAGCACCTCGCGCATGATGCTCGACGCATCCGGCACAGATGTCGCGCTGCCGAAACCGAGCACACTCGACTCCCGCGCACCGCTCACGCCCGCGCCCACGACGCGCGCACCACGGCCGGGCTCGTGGATCGACGGCAGGTGTGATTCGATCTGCGCGCGGTACGATTCGAGCCGCGGTGGCAGCATGAGGCGCTCCCCCAGCCGCTCCACGGGCTCATCGACCGTGAACCCCGGCGCATCCGTCGCGATCTCGAAGAGCACGCCGCCCGGCTCGTGGAAGTACACGGAGCGGAAGTACGTGCGGTCGATGACCGGAGTCGAGTTGCAGCCATGCTGATGAATGGCGTCGCGCAACGCGAGCTGCGCGGCATCATCCTCGGCACGCCAGGCGACGTGATGCACCGTGCCCACACCCGTTGCCCCACGCCAGAATCCCGGTGCGACGCGCACCGTCACGCGCGTCCCCGGCCCGCCATCGCCCGTCGAGAAATGGAACAGCTCTTCACTGCTCTGACGCTCGAGTCGGAAGCCCAGCTGCTGCGTGAGCAACGACGCCGTGTCGTCGTAGCCATCTTCCCAGAGCGTGACGGAGTGGAAACCGTGGATCGCGTGCTCCTCGGGCACCGCACCGCCCCACGCCGGGCGCTCGTCGGCGCGAGGGTCGGTCACCAGCTCGAGGATCAACCCATCGGGATCACGGAGCTCGATCACCTGCACACCGTCGCGCTTCGTCGGACCCGTGTACGATACGCCGTGCCGGAGGAACCGCTCCACCCAGTAGCCGAGTGAACGCGGGGCAATGGCGAACGCGATGACCGTCGCCTGCCCGGTGCCCTGCCGTCCACGCGGCATCCCGGGCCACGGGAAGAAGGTGAGGATGCTGCCCGGCGTCCCGATGCCGTCGCCGAAATAGAAGTGGTAGGTGCCGGGGTCGTCGTAGTTCACGGTCCGCTTGACGAAGCGCAACCCGAGCAGCCCCACGTAGAAGTCGAGGTTTGTCTGCGGGTCGCCGCAGATCGCCGTAATGTGGTGAATACCAAGCACGGCCGTCATGGCACTCCTCCCGGGGACACCGTTCGCGTGCACACCCATTCATGCGGCGAATGGATAGCCCCACCCGATCGTTCCCCAATGAAGAGAAGCGGTCCGATAGATGCAACGCCACGTCGTGCCAACGTGAGCCACCCATGAATGGACTGCCCGCCGTATTCTGGTTTGCAGGGAACCTCGTGTTGCTGTCCGGGCTGCTCTTCTTGATCGCCCACTATCACTTCGAGAAGAGCAGACTTCGCGCGATCGTACAGGAGTGGACAGGCGGAGCGCGGCGCGACATGAGCACGCTTCTGACGCTCGCCGGCATCATCCATTCGCGCGTACGACGCGGCATCGACCCGCCGTTCGTGCCGCTGCCGTTCCTGTCGGAGCTCGGAGCCACCCCACTGTCCGTCCTCCTGCGCGGTGGGTGCTGCTCCGGTTTGTCGCGCCTCTACATCCTGAGCCTTCAGAGCATCGGCATTCGGGCCGGCCAGGTGACGTTGTACCACGTGTCCGGCAAGGCACAACACTGCCTGGTGCAGGTCTGGCTCGACGATCGCCCGGTGCTCGTCGATCCGATGTACGGATTCTACTACGTGGATGCCTGCGGCAACCTCCTCGGGCTCGGAGCGCTGCTGAACGGCACGACGCCACACTTCGTACGGCTGCCAATGAGCACGCGGGATTCCTACCCGGCGAACACCTATTACCACTTCGCGTACACGTGCACGAAGACCGCGAACTGGACGAACGGCCGGCTGCGGAGGGCGTGCTATCGAGTGCTGTGCCGGCTGACGCGGGGGAAGATCGATCGCGTGGAGCAGCCGGCGTTCCTGGAGTGGCCGCAGCTGGTCCTGGCGAGCAGCGCGGCGACCGTCATGCTCATGTTCAACCTGTTGCTCGCCGTCTGGTAGCACCGCACCCGCCCGTGTGATTGTCCGGGCGATCGGTACGTCATCCCCCGGGCGATCAGTACTTCATCCCGCCCGCCGCGGCGAACTCCTTCATGAGCCGCTCCTGCTCGGGCGTGAGCTGCTCGGGCGCGGCGATGCTGACTTCGACGATCATGTCCCCGCGCGCGCCGTCCTTCGCAATCCCCTGGCCGCGCACTCGGAAGCGCTTCCCCGATGGCGTGCCGGCCGGGATCTTGATCGCCACCTTCTTCCCCTCGAGCGTGCGGACGTTGATCTTCGTCCCCAGCGTCGCTTGCGCGATGTTGAGCGGGATCGTCGCGATGACATCGAGTCCCTCGCGCTTGAAGAAGCGATCGGGTGCGACCTGGAAGGTGATGATGAGATCGCCTGGCTCGCCACCGTTCGGACCGCGCCCGCCCTGGCCGCGCAGCCGGACGCGTGTGCCCGTGTCGCTCCCCGCCGGCACCGTGATCATGACGCGCTTGCGCTCGCGCACCTCGCCGGAGCCCGCACACGTGGGGCACCGCTCCGTCGGGATCTGACCGCGACCCAGGCACATGGGACACGGGCGATTCACCGCGAACCCGCCCTGCCCGAACGAAACCACGCCTCGGCCGTTGCATTCGGGACACGTCTTGAACGATGCACCCGGCGCGGCGCCGCTACCATGGCAGGTCGGGCACTCCTCGTTCACCTCGAGCTCGATCGGCACCTTGCCGCCCAACGCCGCCGTGCGGAACGGAACCTCGAGATTCGCCTCCACGCTCTGCCCGCGCTCCGGCCCACGCGTCCGCGCACCAGCGGCCCCGCGTCCTCCGCCGAACATCGACGCGAAGATGTCGCCTAGGCCACCCAGCCCGCCGATGTCGAAATCCTCGAAGCGGATGTTGCCGCTCTGGAACGGACCCGCGCCCGCGCCCGCGCCCGCACCTGCCCCTGGGCGCGCGCCCGCGCCCGCCCGCCCGCCGAAGCCGGACGAGAACGCACCGAGCCGGCGCATCTCATCGTACTGCTTCCGCTTCTCCGCGTCGCCCAGCACGTTGTACGCTTCCGAAATTTCCTTGAAGCGCTCGGCGGCTTTCGGATCGTTCGGGTTGGCGTCAGGGTGGAATTTCTTGGCGAGCCGGCGGTACTGCTTCTTGATCTCGTCCTGGGTGGCCGACGCCGACACGCCCAGGACCGCGTAGAAGTCCTTGCTCTGCGCCATAGGCTGTTAGTGCCGCCTCATCCGTTCCACTGCTTCACGACGACGCGCGCAGGGCGAAGCAGCTGTCCCTTGAACAGATATCCCGGCTGATAGACCTGCGACACCATGTGGTCGTCCTCTGGCGAGAGCGCCGGCTCGGTGGCCACCGCTTCGTGCAGCTCGGGGTTGAACGGCTCGTCGATGGGAGTGACGACCTCCAGCCCTTGTGCCGCGAGGGTCTTCTGCATCTTCTGCTCGACCAGATTGACGCCGTGCACGACGCTCGCGACATCGGTGGTCTCCGGATTCACGTGCGCGACGCGTGCGAGGTCATCCAGCGAATCGAGCAGATGCCGCAGCAGCTCCGCCTGCGCGCGCGGCGCCGATTCCTGACGCTCTTTCGCGGCGCGCTTGCGGTAGTTGTCGTACTCCGCGGCGAGCCGCAGATACTTGTCGCGCTGCTCCTCGAGTTGACGCTGGGATTCAGCCACGGCGTCGGGCGTCTCCACACCTTCGTTCTGCGCGTCGCCTGCATTCCGTGACCGTTCAGCCGCCGCCTCCTGCGCTTGCTGCGTCATGGAGCCGGTACGCGCGTTCGGCGCACGATCGTCGGCGCGGTCCGCGCCGTCGGCCTGATCTTCACGAATATTCATGTCATCCCGCACGTTCGGTCCCTGAAGTCGATGATCGGCTCGGATCGCCCGGAGCGTGCGCGGCGCACGCCCCGTCGTGTCGTTGCCTGTAATCTCCACATCACGGCAAGGGGGTGCAACCGCCATGCCCCGCGCCGCTGCCGAGGTGGCAGAGTCTACGAAGCGCGAGGCAGCGCGCGACGGATCATGTCGAGCGCTGCTTGCGTGGAGCGAAGCCGGATCTCCTCGCGATCGCCCGGATATACGCGGCAGCGTGCCGCGATCTCCCCATTCACCTGCACCGCAATCCAGACCGTGCCCACGGGCTTGTCCGGTGTTCCGCCGCCAGGTCCCGCGATCCCGGTGATCCCCACACCGATCTCGCTCCCCAATCGGCTCGCGATGCCGGCGGCCATGCGCCGCGCCACCACTTCGCTCACCGCGCCGTGCTGCGCGAGCTCATCGGGCTGCACGCCGAGCCACAGCTCCTTCACCGCATTCGAATAGGCGACGGCACCGCCGATGTACACGTCGCTCGACCCCGCGACTGCCGTGAGTCGCGCGCCGAGCAATCCTCCCGTGCAGCTTTCCGCCGTCGCGATGCGCAGTCCGCGTGCTCGGCACTGCTCGAGGACGATGGCCGCGAGATCGGCGTCATCCTCGCCGTAGATGTACGGCTCGGCACGCACACGGAGTTTTGCGGCGCCCGCATCGAGCAGCTCGTGCGCACGCTCAGGGGAGAGCCCGCGGGACGTGATGCGGAGGTCGACCCCCGCCCATCCCGGAAGCGACGCGACAAGAAGTCCCGCCACCTCGCGCGCGTCGTC
The DNA here is from genome assembly GCA_036381735.1 of Gemmatimonadaceae bacterium. GTDB lineage: Bacteria > Gemmatimonadota > Gemmatimonadetes > Gemmatimonadales > Gemmatimonadaceae > DASSNR01. The sequence continues at coordinate 18,995 of DASVCF010000130.1, forward strand.
GCCGAGCCGCTCCGCGAGCGCGGACTCCCCGATCCCAGTGGTGCGCAGCGTGCGCGACAGCACCACGGTTGAAGCCGATCCACTGCGCGTGCGGAGCAGCGGCAGGAGCGTATCAGTGACCATCCCGCGCATCTCGCGCGGGACTCCCGGCAGCATCGCGACCCAGCGCCCGCGTTCGTCCTCGAGCCAGATTCCAGGCGCCGTGCCGTGCCGGTTGTGCAGCACGCGCGCCCCGTCGGGGATCATCGCCTGCTGCACGTTCGCCGGTGGCATGGGGGAACCCATCGCGCGGAAGCGCTGCTCGACCGCCCGGAGCACGTCATCGTCGCGATGCATACCACGTCCGAAGAGCTCGGCGATGGCCGGCTTGGTTCGATCATCACTGGTGGGACCGAGCCCTCCCGTCGTGATGACCGCCCCCGTCCGATCGAGCGCCTCGCGCACCGCCGCGGATATCGCCAGCGCGTCGTCGCCGACGGTCGTCCTGCGCACCACCTCGACCCCGGCCGCGGACAGCTCCCGCGCCAGAAAGGCGGCGTTCGTATCGATCGTGTAGCCGAGCAGAAGCTCGTCGCCGACGGTGATCAACTCAACATGCATGGAACCGCGAATGTGCAAAAGAAGGCTCGGCAGCGAAGCGCGGATTGCCGCGGATGAACGCGGTTACGACAGCTGCAACAGCAACGGCAACAGTAGCCGCGGATCAACGCGGATGAAACGCGGATCGATCGGGACGGAACGACAACTCCGACCCGCCAGGGCCGAATGATGTTTGGGGGGCGAGCGTCGAGCGCCGGGGCCAGCACCGCGGCAGCACGAGGCCAATCCAACGGCCGCACGAGGGCTCATCTCGCTCGCCCCAGCCCTCGCCTGATCCCCCTCAAAAAATCATTTCGGCCTTCGAGTCCCGAGCCGCTCCCCGGTCGCGATCGATCCGCGGTCATCCGCGTTTCGTCCGCGGCATCCGCGTGCCGCCGTTGTCGTTGCAGTTGCCGTTGATCCGCGGCAACTCCCGCAGTGGTAGGATCCGTGGCCCAATCCGCGGCTCCGCTCGGAGCCATCCGCGGTCTATCCGCGGCTCGTCACGAAGACGGAGCTGTACCGGCGCAGGTACAGCCCGAACGAGTACAGCGTGAGCACGACGGCTACGCTCATCGTGACAACGCCGACGAGGCCGTTGAAGTTCGCGAAGGCGCGCCAGGCGAGGCCGGTCCAGCCGTAGGAGCGCGCAGCGCTCGCGGCGGCGAACCAGAAGTACGCGGCACCCACCCAGGTGGATTGGAAGCCCAGCTTCCACTTCGCGGGGCCGATGGCCGCGATCACGACGCCGCGGCGCGCGGCGGCCTGGCGGAAGATCGTCATGAACAGCTCGCGGCCGACGATCACGGCCACGACCCAGAACGGGAGACCGACGCGGCCGAAGGGCGTGACGAAGGCGAAGTCGAACGCGGCGCCCGGGAGCGACGTCGCGGGGATGAACCCCAGCAGCCGGTCCGTGGACGACGTCTGCAGCAGATACATCGGGATGAACGTCGCGAAGAGCAGGAGCTTGTCGGCGAGCGGATCGAGGAGCTTGCCGACATCCGTCACCAGATTGCGCGTGCGCGCGAGCACACCGTCGTAGTAATCGGTGATCGCGGCGGCGATGTAGAGCACGAACCCCGCGAGCCGCAGCTCCCACGACGCCCCGAAGGGGAGCAGCGCGATGAACGGCGCCGCCACGATGCGGCCGAGGGAGAGCGCGTTGGGAAGGTTCACCGCGCCACGCAGCGTCAGGCGAGGGTCTTCAGCACGAGCTTGCTCACCGCCTTCAGCGTGTCGAACACGCCGTCGCCGGCGACGGCCACCGCCTCGAAGTACGGGGCGCGCTCCACCCACTCACCCGTGGGGATCCGCTCGATGAGATTCTCCCCCGCATGATACGGATCGGGCGTGACCCGCTGCTTCTGCGGTTCGCGCACTTCCCAGCCTGGATTCAGTGCAGCCTGCAGCTCGCTCGCCGGTGCGGCGTTCGGCAAGTCGCGCTTGTTGTACTGGATGACGAACGGCATCGTCGTCAGATCGTAGCCGTACTCCGCCATGTTGTCGTACAGGTTCTGCATCGCTTCCTGGTTCGCCTCCATGCGGTCGATCTGCGAGTCGGCGACGAAGACGATGCCGTCCACACCCTTGAGGATGAGCTTGCGGCTCGCGTTGTAGTAGACCTGTCCCGGCACCGTGTACAGGTGGAAGCGCGTCTTGAAGCCGCGAATCGTCCCGAGGTCGACGGGAAGGAAATCGAAGAAGAGCGTGCGCTCCGTTTCGGTCGCGAGCGAGATGAGCTTGCCGCGCGTGTTCGGCTGCACCCGTCCGTAGACGTGCTCCAGGTTCGTCGTCTTCCCGCCGAGTCCCGGACCGTAGTACACGATCTTGCAGTTGATCTCGCGCGAGGCGTAGTTGATCATCGACATGGCATGCCCCCGGGTTACTGGAAGAGCCTGTCGATTTCATCGTCGGCGCCCTCGAGGAGATGGGGCGTCGAATCAGCGTTGTGTGTGCGCTGAAACATCTCGATGAAGAGGCGGTTGAGCTCCTCGGCGGTCTGCTTCACCTTCAGGCGAACGAGGCCGAGGGTGGTGCGGCTGTCGAAGATGACCACGAGGATCACGCGGCGCGCGATGTCCACGAGATACATCGACTCCTGTTCACCCTGGTGGAAGAGTGAGTTGAACTCGCTTTCCCCGATGAGACGCGCGAGCTGATCGTTCGCGCTGAAGTCTGCCGCGGTGAGCGTGGCGAACGCGGTGGGATCGAAGCGAGGCTGCTCGCCCACCGTCGCCACGAGCTGCCCGGTGCGATCGACCAGGAGCGCGCACCGGGAGTTGCTGTCGTAGAGGAATTGCTGGAGCGATCGCTGAATCGCACCGTAATCGTCTTCGGTAAACGACCAGCTCGCTGCGCCAACCGGCATGATCCGTCCTTATGCGTCGAGGGAGTGTTCCATGCGCCGCAGAATCAGCTCACCACGGCGGCGAAGCCGCGGCGTCTGCTCCCACCGCACGTAGTCTCGCAGCAGACTGACCGTCCGCGCGCTCCGCTGTCCGCGAAGATACCCCAACGCCGCCAGCCGGCGCATCGGATGCGAGCTGAACAGGTTGTGGCGCGAGCGGTGGGTCTGCTGACTCCAGACGATCAACCCCACGACAAGGCCACTCGCAAACCCAGCCGCGACGGCTGATTGCACTGTGCGCCGCGTCACATTGCCCTCCGCGCGCTCAACGCCTGCGCGATGGTGACGCCATCCGCGTACTCCAGGTCTCCTCCCACTGGAATCCCCCGTGCGATGCGAGTAACGATCGGGCCCAAGGGGGCCACCTGGCGCTGTACGTACAGCGCGGTCGCTTCCCCCTCGAGGCTCGGATTGGTTGCGATGATGACCTCGCGCACCGCGCCCGACGTCACGCGGTCCACGAGCTGCCCGACGGCCAGATCCTCGGGTCCCACGCCATCGAGCGGCGACAGACGGCCGCCCAGCACGTGATAGACGCCGCGGAATTCGCCGGCTCGCTCGATGGCGCCGATGTCCGACGCTTCCTCCACGACGCAGAGGAGCCCCTGGTCACGTCGAGGGTCCGCGCAGATGGCGCACGGATCATCTTCGGTCAGGTTGGCACAGACGGAACACCGCCGAACACGCGCCGAAAGCTCGGAGAGGATGCGCGCGAGGCGCCGGCTCTCTTCCGGTGGCTGCTTGAGCAGATGGTAGGTGAGACGCAGCGCCGTCTTGCGGCCGATACCAGGAAGCTTCGAGAGCTCCGTGGCGAGCTCGTCGATGGCCGACATGTTAGAAGGGCAGCTTGAACGGCAGCGACAGCCCCCCGGTGAGCTTCCGCATCTCTTCCTCAGCGAGGGCCGTCGCCTTCTTCTGCGCCTCGTTGATCGCGACGAGGACCAGGTCCTCGAGCATCTCGGTATCCGATGGATTCACGACGGATGGATCGATCTGCACTTTGCGGATCTGCCCCTTCCCGTCGGCGGTCACCGTGACCATCCCACCGCCGCTCGCGGCCGACACGGTGCGATTCTGCAATTCTTCCTGCAACTGCTGCAGGCGGCCCTGCACCTCCTGCGCCTGCTGCAGCATTTTCATGAAATCCGGCATGCGTCGTACGTCGTGAGAGTAGGAAGGTGAGTGCAAAGGTACCCCGCCAGATGCGCGGGCCGCAAGCGCGCGCCGATCATTCGAGAAGCTCGAGATCGAGCGCGTCGACCGCCGCATCGAGCGCGGGGTCGCGTTTGCGGAGCAGCGCCAGACGTTGCTCCTTCACGGCCTCTTGCGTGAGGCGGCGCGGTGCGCCGTCGGCGACCGGACCGCTCGAGGCCGCCACGCGCACGATGATCCGCGTCGCCCCGCTGAAGAACGAGCGGATCCCCGCCAGCACGTCGTCCATGCCGCTCGCGATCGCCTGCTGGTGCAGATCGCCTTCCAGCTCGAGCGTCACGTCGCCGCGTCCGGACACCGCCACGGGCATCGCTTGCTCCAACGCAACGGCGAGCAGCGCTCGGCCATCGGCGCGCACCTGCGCGACGATCTCACCCCATCGCTCGACGAGCGCGTTGAGGTCGAGTGCGAGTGGTGAGTCGTGGGTTGTGGGCTTCGAGTTCTGAGCTTTGAGCTCTGAGTTCTGAGCTTTGGGCGCTGAGCGCTGAGCTTTGGGCTCCGAGCGGTCTTCCGCGGGGCGCGAGAACTGGGATGCGGGCTGCGCTGCGTGTGGGCGCCCCGGCTCGTCATGCACGACGTCCGGCACTCGACGCTCCGAGCAATGTTCGTCCACATCCCGTCGTCCGGTGTCCAGCGCCTGCTGGTCGCGGCCGGATGTCGTCCGCCGAGTTGGAGGCACTGGTCCGCCGCCCGCGGCTCGACGCCCGACGTCCGAGCCCCCCTCCCCACCCAGTCCTCGCAGCACGTCCTCCAGCGACACGGTACGATCCATGAGCGCGAAGCGGACGAGGAGCGATTCGAGGAGGACCTGCTGCTGCCCGCTGCGGCGGAAGTGCGGCTCGAGCTCCGTGATAATGTGCAGCATGCGCAGCACGTCGCCTGCCGCGAGTCGATCGGTGCGCAGCGCGAGCGCATCGCGCATCCGCTCGGACAGATCGGTCATCGGCGCGCCGAGCGTGAGCGCGAGCAACGCGCGCAGCGTGTCCGTGAGCCCGCTGAGAAAGCCGCCGAGGTCGACGCCGGCATCCACCAAGCGCGACACCGCGGGAAAGATCTCTCCGGCGCGCCCCTCGGCCACGAGATCGAGAATGGCGAGATACTCGTCGTCCGGCACCAGGCCGAGCGCCTCGCGCACGCGATCGGCGGTGAGCGCGCCCGTGCCCACGGAGAGGGCCTGGTCGGCGAGGCTCAGCGCATCGCGCATGGAGCCGTCGGCCGCGCGCGCGATCAATGCCACCGCATCGGGCTCGGCCTCCACGTGCTCGGCATCGAGCACCGCCGCGAGCCGATCGCGGATGTCGGCGGGCCCGATGCGCTTGAAGTCGAAGCGCTGCAACCGGCTCAACACCGGTGCCGCAGCCTGCGCGATCTTCTGTGGCTCCGTGGTGGCGAAGACGAACACGACGCGCGGCGGCGGCTCCTCGAGAATCTTGAGGAGCGCGTTCCACGCTTCTCGCGTGAGCATGTGTGCCTCGTCGACGATGTACACCTTGTAGTGGCCATCGCTGGACGGCGCATACATCGCCCGCTCGCGCAACTCGCGCGCGTCGTCGACGCCGCGATTCGACGCGGCATCGATCTCGATGACGTCGAGGCTCGCCGAGCCGCTCCAGATGCGCGTGCAGGACGCGCACTCGCCGCAGGGTTCCCCGAGTCCCGAATCCCGCCGCTCGCAGTTCAACGCCATCGCCAGCACGCGTGCGAGCGTCGTCTTGCCGACGCCGCGCGGACCGCACAGGAGGTAGCCGTGCGCCACGCGGCCGCGCGCGATCGCGCCCTTGAGCGTGTTCGAGACGTGCGACTGGACCGCGACGGACGCGAACGTCTTGGGGCGGTACTTGCGCGCGAGCGAGATGTACATGCCGGGCGGGGTGAGGAGACGAAGGGCCGTGGTGAATGCACGAGAGCCTGACGGCGGGCCCGTCAGGCTCTCGATAGACTGTCACCCGCAACGGGCTCTGACTCGATGTCGCGCGGGCCTGCCGCCCAGTGGGCGCTCAGCGCCCCGCGCAATGTCCCAGGCCTGACGGAGCAACACTCGACACCACATACCGCTGCTACCTGCGGGGTCCTGACGGAGTTAGCGGGCGCGCGCCCTCCGGGACCTGGGACGAAGGAAATATAGTCGAGCGATGGGATGGGTTCAACGAACAGGGGTCAGGGGGTAGGGGTTAGGGTGTACGGTGTAGGGTGTAGGGTGTAGCGAGTACACCGAGAATGTCCCGCCGGCCGAGTAGGAGCATCCCGAGGTCGGCTACACCCGACACCCTATCCCCTACACCCTGCTCGACACCCTACTCCCTCCACCCTGCTGTTCAATCACTCGCGCCACCGTCTCCGCCGCGCGCCGTACGGCCGCCTGATCGACGTCCAGGTGCATCACGGCGCGAATGCGATGGCGCGACCAGGGGCTCAGGAGCACGCCTTCGGCCGCGGCCGCCTTGACGATGCTTCCGGCATCGACCGCCTCGGGGAGGTCGAGCATCACGATGTTCGTGTCCGGCGGCACGACGCGCGCGCCGCGCACGCCGTCGACCATCGATGCGTACTCCTTCGCGCGCGCATGGTCCTCCGCCAGACGCGGCAGATGCACGTCGATGCCGTGCAGCGCGGCCGCGGCGAGGATCCCGGCCTGACGCATGCCGCCGCCGAGCCGCTTGCGCACCGTCCACCCTTCCTCGATCACATCGCGCGGGCCCGCCAACGCCGCGCCGATCGGCGCGCCCAACCCCTTCGAGAACGACACCATCACGGTGTCTGCACAGGCGGCGAAGTCGGCGAGTGTTGTGCCGCTCGCCACCGATGCGTTCCAGAGCCGTGCTCCGTCCAGATGTACCGGGAGACGAGCCGAACGGGCGACATCGCGGAGCGCGCGCAACTCGGCCAATGGAGTGATCTTCCCGCCCGCACCGTTGTGCGTGTTCTCGAGGCAGACGAGGCTCGCCGAGAGCGTATGTGGCGACGCCGGCCGGATCGCGCTCCGCAGATCCTCGGCGCTCATCACCGTATCGCTCGCGCGCACGGGGCGCACCTGCACGCCGCTCAGCGTGGCCGCGGCCGCGAGCTCGTAGTGCACGATGTGCGATTCCGCATCGAGCAGGATCTCGGTGCCGCGGCGCGCCAACAGCCATACCCCGGTCTGGTTCGCCATGGTGCCGCTCGGAAAGAACAGCGCGCTCTCCTTCCCGAGCAATTCGGCCACCCGCGTCTCGAGACGGCGGACCGTCGGATCCCCGTCCAGCACATCGTCGCCGACTTCGGCCTCCGCCATCGCGCGGCGCATTGCCGGCGTCGGCCTCGTGACCGTGTCGCTTCGTAGATCGATTGGCATGGAGGGGGAATTTAAAGAGAAGGCGGGAGAGGTGAAGAAGGGCTGTGAGTCGTGGGTCATGGGCGCTGAGTGACGAGGGCCCGGTGTTACATACGACCCCCGACTCAGAACCCATAACTCATGACCCAGCGTTCACGGCTTAGCTTCCCGTGTCGCTTTTCGGCTTCTTCACCTCGACCTTCGGCGTGACGACGGTGTGGGTGTCCTTCTTCACGTCGATCGTCGGGGTATTCACCGTGTGGGTGTCCTTCGACACGTCCACGTCGGGCGTCGTGACCTGGTACTGCCCTTCCCCGGTCTTCTTGCAGCCAGCGAGCGCAGTGAGCACGAGCAGGCTCGCGGCAAGGATCGTAGTGCGCACGTTGTTCCTCCGTCGACAATGTGTGCCGCCGGGAATGGCAACCTTCGCGCCAGGCTCAGTCCTCGAGAATCACGCGTTGCAGGCGACGCATGCGGCGCAGCTCGTAGACGCGCCCCACCTCGCCGCCAAGGATGAAGATGAGGCCCGCGTAGTACACCCACAGCACGATGATCGCGATCGCGTACAACGTACCCGTGTAGAAGCTGCCGGGATTGAACGACGAGAGGTAGGCGGTGAACGCGAACTTGGCGATCTCGAACAGCACGCTCGTGAACAGCGCGGCGACCAGCGCGGTACGCCACGGAATTCGACGGTCGGGGAGGAATCGGTAGAGCGCGAAGAACATGATCACGATGAGCGCGGCGGCGACGAGATTACCGAAGACGTACTCGACGCCGCTCATCACCTCGTCGCGTAGCCCGAGGGCGATGAAGACCTGTGCCCCGTGGGATGTGGCGATCCGGACGTATGCGCTGAGCGCCGTGTACGCCACGAAGAGCAGCGTCGCGATTACCGTGATCTGCGCATCGAACAGCTTGCCGATGATGATGCTGCGCTGCTGCTCGATGTCGAACACGTCGGCGAGCACCGTGCGCACGGAACCGAAGAGGCGTGTCGAGAACCAGATGAAGCCGACGAGACCGATGAGCCCGGTCGGGCCGCGCGCCCGGATCGCATCGTTGATGAGCGCGTGAATGGGCGCGTTGGCCGTCTCCGCGTGCGGCGGCAGGAGTTGATCGATGACCGTCCAGATCGCCGCGGACGACGCCGACGCGGATTGGTTCAGCAGGTAACCCAGCCCCGCGAGCAGCAGCAGGACGAACGGGACGGCGGCGAGCAGGAGGTCGAAGGCGATCCCGCTCGCCAGAAAGAAGATGTTGTCGTCCGCGGAGGTGTCGTAGATGCGCGTGACGTAGTCGCGCAGGACGCGCGCAGGACGCGCGAGCAGGGCTGGAACAGGCATGTGGTGAGACGGCGCGCCGCCTCAGCGATCACGCACCGGCCGCGCCCCGCTCCTCATCCCGCGCCTGACGCTCGTCCGCGGTGCGCGCCTCAGTGCGCGCGTCGCGCGCCACATCGGCGCCCGCCTGATACGCGGCTCGCGTCTCCGCCAGCCGCGCCTCGAGCTCGCGCCGCGCCTGTTCGGCAGCTTCGCGTCCCGCACGAATCGCCTGCGACGCCTGCTCCTTCTTCATCTCGAGCACGCGACGAGCGGAGTCGAGCCTCTCCTCCACGGCGCGCCGTGCGTGCTGGTACTGATCCACCACCGAGTCGCCGAACTCCCCGGCGGCGTCCTGCGCCGCGGTGCGGGCGCGACGCGCGCGACGACGAAGCTCCTGCCGAGTCTCTTCGCCGGAATGCGGCGCATACAGCAGCGCGACGCCGGCACCGATGGCGAGCCCCCACAGAAAGGCGCCCATGCCGCCGCTCCGCTTCTCGACGATCACGATGGGCTCATCGTCGTCGTACTCCTCGTATCGCTTCCCCATACCATCACCTCGTCGTGCTCAATGATGACCCCTGGACTTCGTCTTCCCCTTCGCGTTCTTGTTCGTGGTCGAGCTCGCCGCCGCCCGTGATCCCGACGCGTTGCCGCCCGCACCCGCAACGACTCTGCTCACACCATTCGTCGGCAGCAGCGAGGACAGCTCGGCACGCACCTCCTGCGGGCTCAGGCCGAGCATCTTCGCCGTCCGCTCGCCGTCGCCGCCCGTGGATGCGAAGGTGCGCAGCACGAGCTGACGCCGCGCCTCGGCGATCGACGCGCCCACGGGGAGCGTGATGGTGTTCGGCATGTCGCCCGCGCTCCGCACGTGCCGCGGCACGATGTCGTCCACGGTGATCGTCGTGCCGCGCGACATGATCACCGCGCGCTCCACCGCGTTCTTGAGCTCGCGGACGTTCCCCGGCCAGTGGTACGACAGGATCCAATCCATGGCCGCGTCATCGAACCCGGTGATCGCCTTGCCGTTCTGCCCGGCGAAGCGCGCCAGAAATTCCGTGGCGAGCAGCTTGATGTCACCCATCCGCTCGCGGAGCGGCGGGAGGAACAGCTCGACCACCGCGATCCGATAGTAGAGATCCTCGCGCAGATCCCCATCCTCGAGCGCCTTCTGGAGATCCTTGTTCGTCGCGGCCACCACGCGGATGTCGACCGAAATCTCCTTCTTACCGCCCAGCCGCCGCACGGTGCGCGACTCGAGCGCGCGCAGCAGCTTCACCTGGATGTCGGGCGCCATCTCGGCGACTTCGTCGAGGAAGAGCGTGCCGCCATCGGCCATCTCGAACGCCCCCGGCTTCTCGTTCGTCGAGCCGGTGAACGCGCCCCTCTCGTGGCCGAAGAGCTCATTCTCGAGAATGTCCTTGGGGAGCGCGGC
>DASVCF010000131.1:0-42371 GCA_036381735.1 Gemmatimonadaceae bacterium
TCCATGCGCTGGGACTCGCGCAGGCCGCCGAGTATCTCGAGATGGCGGCTCGACTCCTGCGGATCAAGGCGCAGATGCTATTGCCGCGCGCCACCGATGATGAGACGTGGGAGGACCCGCGCGCCGAGCTCGTACGCCGGCTGCTCGAGTATCAGCAGATGCGCGAGGTGGTGGACGTGCTGGAGGGGCGCGGCGAGGAGCGGCGCAATCGCTTCGCGCGCGGCTATCTGCCGATCGAGCCGACACCGCCGCCCTCGCCGCTCGCGTTGTCGCTCCCGGAGCTCCTCGCCGCCGTGGACCGCGTGCTGCGCATGGCGCGGCAGCCGCTCATCCACGACGTGGTGCCGCGAGCACTCGATGTGGATGGCGCGATCACGACGATTCGCTCGGTGCTCGCCGCGCGCGCGACGGCGCGGTGGAGCGACATGCTGCACGGCGATGCCGAACCCTGGCAGGTGCTCTCGACGCTGCTCGCGCTGCTCGAGCTCGCCAAGCGCGGTGAGCTCAAGCTGCTGCAACCCCGTCCCTTTGCTTCCGTGGAGATTTCGCGTGACGCCGCTAGCGAAGCTGCTTGAAGCGGCGCTGTTCGCCAGCGGTCGCCCGTTGCCGCTGGATGAGCTGGCCGCGCTCGACCCCGAGGTCTCGCGCGCCGAGATGGCCCTGGCGCTCGACGAGATTCGCGAGTGTTACGAGACAACGGGACACGGCGTGGAGCTCGTGGAGCTCGCCGGCGGCTGGCAGATCCTGACGCGCCCCGAATACACGGAAACGATCGAGCGCGCATCGCTCGCGGCACGTCCGCAGCGGCTCTCCGCCGCGGCGCTCGAGACGCTGGCCATCATCGCCTACCGCCAGCCGATCGGCCGCGCCGAGATCGAGGAGATCCGCGGCGTGTCGGTGGGCGGCATGCTCAAGACGCTGCACGAGCGCGGCCTCATCGATGTCGTCGGCCGGTCGGAAGGATTGGGACGTCCACTGCTGTATGGGACGACGTCCGCCTTCCTCGAGCACTTCGCGCTCCGTCATCTCAACGAGCTCCCGCGCGCGGACGAGCTCGCGATCGCGCTCCGACCCGAGTCGAACGAACCGTGACGGCCGATGCGATGCGCATTCAGCGCGCCCTGGCGCGCGCGGGTGTCGCCTCGCGACGGCGAGCCGAGGAGCTGATCGCGGCGGGGCGTGTGTTGGTCAACGGCACGCCCGCGCAGGTGGGACAGATCGTGCATCCCGAGCAGGATGCGATCGTCGTGGATGGTCACCCCGTCGGCGCCGCGGTCCCGGACTACTGGATCGTCCTCAACAAGCCAGCCGGCGTGCTCACCACGCGGCGCGATCCGCGCGGCCGGCGCACGGTGTTCGATCTGGTCCCGGACGTGCCAGGGCTGACGTATGTGGGGCGGCTCGATTACCTCACGGAAGGTGTGCTGCTGTTGACGACCGATGGCGCGGCCGCGCACGTGCTCATGCATCCGAAGCACGAGATCGAGCGCACGTACGTGGCGACGGTTCGGGGGAACGCAGGGCTCGCGGTGCGACGGGCACGACGCGGGGTGGAGCTCGCGGACGGGCTCGTCGTGCCGCAGGATATACAGGCGGTGCCGATCGGACACGGTCACTGGGAGTTGACCGTGACGATCACCGAAGGGCGGTATCGCGAGGTCCGGCGTCTGTGCAAGGCGCTGGATCTCTTCGTGGATCGGCTCGTGCGCGTGCGCTACGGTCCGGTCACATTGGGTACGCTCGCGCCGGGCGCGACACGTCAGCTCACGCGGCGCGAGCACTCGATCATCCAGGCGCTGGCCAACGTGAAGCGATAAGGCGACGTATGGAACTCAAGAATTCGACGGCGCTGTTGCTGGGCGGGAGCGGTCTCGTGGGGATGGCGGTGGCTCGTCGGCTGCTGGCGTTCGAGCCCGAGCGGATCGTGATCACGGGACTCACGCGCGACGAGGTAGACGGAAGCGTGCAGGCGCTCGAGCCGGACGCCGGCCGCACGGAGATCGTGGGTGCATGGGGGAACATCTTCCTCCCGAGCGATCTCGCGCATGAGCGTCGCGACGTACTGCTGCGGAACGCGGTCTCGCGGCGGCGGATGGTGGACGACGTGCTCGGCGCGAGCACGCCGCAGACTCTCGAGCAGAACGTTCTCTTCACGTGGCTCACCACGTACGAGCCGTCGCTCGTCGTCGACTGTGTGAACACCGCGACCGCGCTCGCCTACCAGGACAACTTCGCGAGCGCGGCGCAGCTGCTCGCGGCGGCCGATGCCGGTACGGTCGATGCCGAGATGGTCGAGCGGCACGTGCTCACGATGCCCATGCCGCAGCTGATCCGGCACGTGGAAGTGCTGCTGGAAGGGATGCGCCGCGCGGGCACGAAGGCGTACGTGAAGATCGGCACGAGCGGGACGGGCGGCATGGGGCTCAACATTCCGTACACGCACAGCGAGCAGAAGCCGTCGCGCACGCTCATGTCCAAGTCGGCGGTGGCGGGGGCGCACTCGCTCTTCCTGTTTCTCCTCGGCCGCACGCCGGGCGCGCCCGCGATCATCGAGATCAAGCCGACGGCCGCCATCGCGTGGAAGGAGATCGGCTACGGCCCCATCCGCCGCGGCGGCCGCACGCTCGAGCTCGTGGACTGTGAGCAGCCGATCGCCGTGGCGAAGGCCTTCGCGCCCGATGCGAGTGGATGGACGCGCACGGGGCAGCCGCTCGAGAACGTGTTCATCAACGTCGGCGAGAACGGCGTGTTCGCGCGCGAGGAGTTCGAGACGGTGAGCGCGCTCGGGCAGATGGAGCTCGTGACGCCCGAGGAGATCGCCGACGCGGTCGTCATGGAAGTGCGAGGCTACGCGACGGGGAAGGACATCGTCGCCGCGCTCGACGGCGCGACGTTCGGCCCGACGTATCGCGCGGGCTATCTGCGCTCGGTGGCCGTCGAAGGGCTCGCATCGCTCGAGGCCGAGCGCGGGGTGCGCTCGATCGCGTTCGAGATGCTCGGGCCGCCGCGGCTCACCAAGCTGCTCTACGAGGGGTACATCCTGAGTCGCCTGTACCCATCGGCACGCGCGCTCGCGACGGCCGATGCCGCGTGCGTCGCGCGCGAGGCGGAGCAGGTCGTGCGCGAAGGCGAGCCGGAGTTGCGGCGACAGATCCTGTCGGTCGGACTCCCGATCCTGCTCTCCGATGGCGCCTCTGTACTCCGCGGCGAGACGGTGGTCGTGCCCCCCGATGGTCGCGGCGCCGACATCGCGCCGCGTGGCTGGGTGGATCTCCGCCCGACGAACATGGAGCAGTGGATCCGGCGCGCGCAGCAGATCTCGGCGCAGTCTTCGGACTCGCGCACGGGCTCGGGTGCGCAGTGGACCGCGGTGAACCCCGATGCGCCACTCGTTCCGGCCAAGCTGGCCGTCTGGATCTTCGAGCACGAGGATGGCGGGGTGCGGATCATGAGGTGAGTGCGGGACCGCAATCCCCGCCCGCTGGTATAACAGACCATCACCGGTCCCTCAGCACGGACCTCTATTCCAAGGAGCGCAGGCGTGGCAACACGTGCGGTGCCGGCATCGGATACGGAGCTCGTCCAGGCGATCCTCGAGCAGGTTGGGCGCCGGGTGGTCGGACAGGAATACATGGTCGAGCGCCTCCTCGTCGGGCTGCTCGCGGGCGGGCACGTGCTGCTCGAGGGCGTGCCCGGGCTCGCCAAGACGCTCACGGTCAAGACGCTGGCGGAGACGATCCACACCACCTTCCAGCGGATACAGTTCACCCCCGATCTGCTCCCGGCCGACGTCCTCGGCACGATGATCTACGATCAGTCGACGGGGGAGTTCCGCGCGAAGCAGGGGCCGATCTTCGCGAACATCGTGCTCGCGGACGAGATCAACCGCGCACCCGCCAAGGTGCAGAGCGCGCTGCTCGAGGCGATGCAGGAGAAGCAGGTGACGATCGGCGGAACCACGTATCCGCTGCAGGAGCCCTTCCTCGTGCTCGCCACGCAGAATCCGATCGAGCAGGAGGGAACGTATCCGCTCCCCGAAGCGCAGGTCGACCGCTTCATGCTCAAGCTTCACGTCGGCTACCCCTCGCGCGTCGAGGAGAAGGAGATCATGCGGCGCATGGCCAGCGGCGTCCCGATTCCGGTGGAGCAAGTGGCGACGCCGCGGCAGATCCTCGACGCTCGGCAGCGGATCGCGGAGCTGTACATGGACGATCGGATCGTGGACTACATCGTCGACATCGTGCACGCGACGCGCACACCGGCCGAGGCGGGGATGGATGATCTGACGCCGCTCATCGAGTACGGTGCGAGCCCGCGCGCGACGATCTTTCTGGCGCAGGGCGCGCGCGCTCTCGCCTTTCTCCGCGGTCGGAACTTCGTCACGCCCGATGACGTGAAGGCGATCGCGCCCGACGTGCTGCGTCACCGCGTGCTCACGACGTATGAAGCCGAGGCCGAAGAGGTGACGAGCGACGACGTGGTGCGGCGCGTGCTCGCGGGAGTCGAGGCGCCGTGAAGCACGGGATGCGGGAGGCGGGGGGCGGGATGCGCGGACGGCTTCGGAAGGGAGGGTCGTCTCCCCACGAGCCGGTCGCATCCCGCACGCCGCATCCCGCATCCCGCGCCACGGCCGTCCCCCCCGAGATCCTCCGCCAGGTCAAGCTCCTCGAGCTGCGCACGCGCGGGCTCGTCAACTCACTGTTCACGGGCGAGTACCACTCCGTGTTCAAGGGGCAGGGGATGGAGTTCGCCGAGGTTCGCGAGTACCAGCCGGGGGACGAGGTACGCAGCATCGACTGGAACGTCACGGCGCGCATGGCGCATCCATACGTCAAGCGCTACGTGGAGGAGCGCGAGCTCACGGTCATGCTCGCGGTCGATCTTTCGGGCTCCGAGCGGTTCGGGACGGTGTCGCGCTTCAAGAGCGAGCTGGCGACGGAGCTGAGCGCGGTGCTGGCCATGTCCGCCATCCGCAACAACGATCGCGTGGGCGCGCTGCTCTTCACCGATCGCATCGAGCACGTGGTACAGCCGGGGAAGGGGCGCCGCCACGTGCTCCGGCTCATCCGCGATCTGCTCGTCTACGAGCCCGAGGGGACGGGCACGAACATCGCCCTCGCGACCGACTACCTCGGTCGCATGCTGCCCAACCGGTCGATCGTGTTCGTGATCTCGGACTTCGAGGATGCGGCGCTCGAGCGACCGCTCACGCTCCTCAGCCAGCGCCACGATGTGGTCGCGATCTCGATCGAGGACCCACGCGAGCTCGCGCTCCCGGACATCGGCGTCGCGCGCTTCGTCGATCCGGAGACCGGGGCCACCGTCGCGGTGAACACCAGCGACCCGCGGGTACGAGAGCACTTCGACCGGAGCGTCCGCGCGGAGCGAGACGCGCACCGGAAGCTCTTTCGCCGGCTCGCCATCGACGAGATCGCGGTGCGGACGGACGAGAGTTACGTGGAGCCGTTGCTTCGTTTCTTCCGCATGCGCGAGATCCGGAGTCGCCGGCGGTGATCCGCGTCGCGCTGGCCACGGCGCTCGTGCTCGTGAGCGTGGGTACCCCGCGACGGTCGGCCGCGCAGGAGGGGCAGGCGCCAGTCGTCCAGTACGGGATCTCCGTGCGCCCCGACACCGTCACCGTCGGTCAGCACTTCGAGGTGCTCGTCCGCGTGCGCGCGCCGATGGGCGCGACGATCGCCTTTCCCGCTGGACCGGACAGCGGCGCGTCCATCGAGGCGATCGACCCTCGCACGGTCACCACGTTCGATGACACGGCCGCCGTGGAGCAGACCGCGCGGTACGTGCTCGCGGCGTGGGACACCGGCGCGGTGCACACCACGCTCGGCACTGTGGTCGTGACGGCAGGTGGCGTGCGGCGGATGATCCCCGTCGACAGCACCGTGGTGCACGTGCACAGCGTCCTTCCCGCGGACACCTCGTTGCGCGTGCCGAAGCCCGCACGCGGCATCCTCGACGCGCGTGCGCCGTGGTGGCCGTGGCTCGTGGCGGCGCTCGTCGCGCTCGCGCTCATCCTGCTGCTGCTCTGGTGGTGGCTCCGTCGCCGGCGCCCCGTACCGGCCGAGCTCGGGGCGTACGCGCGCGCCGAGCAGGCGTTCGCGCGCATCGATGCGCTGCGCTTGCTGGAGGCGGGAGAGCGTGGGCGCTTCGTCGCGCTCAATATCGAAGTGCTGCGCGAGTACCTGGCCGCACGCGTGGCGGTGGCGCATCGCTCGCTCACGAGCACGGAGTTGCTGCGCGCGTTGCGCGACGAGCGCGCACTCCCGTCCGAGCGATTGGCGCCCGTGCTCGCCGAGGCCGACCTCGTCAAGTTCGCGCGCCGCCCTGTGAGCACGGACCGCGCACGGGAGCTCGCGCGCGAGGTGCGCGACGTGGTGCACGACGTCGAGCAGGCGCTCACGGCGCCCGAAGCACCGGCCCCGTCGCCCGAGGATCAGGCCGCATGAGCGCGTTGGGCGGACTGCACTTCGCCACGCCGTGGGCGCTGGTCCTGCTGCTCGCGCTCCCCGCGTGGTGGCTCTGGCGCCGGCGTCGGCGCGAGCGCGCGATCGTCTTCTCGCGCGCCGCGGTGCTCGCCTCCGGCCCGCGCGCCGGACGCGCCATCACGCGCGCGCTCTTCGTGCTGCGCAACCTGCTGCTCGCCGGGCTCATCATCGCGCTCGCGCGTCCTCGAACCGGGGCGCACGCCGTCAACGTGACGAGCGAAGGGATCAACATCGTGCTCGCCATCGATCTCTCCAGCTCGATGCTCTCCGAGGACTTCCAGCCACAGAACCGGCTCGAGGTGGCGAAGGCCAAGGTGAAGCAGTTCATCAACGGGCGCCGGAACGATCGCATCGGGCTCGTCGCGTTCGCCGGCGAAGCGCTCACGCAGGTGCCGCTCACGGTCGATTACCCGGTGTTGATGGCGGCCGTCGACAACCTGCAGTCGGGGCAGCTGGAGGACGGAACCGCCATCGGCACGGCCATCGCGACGGGGGCGAACCGCCTGCGCGATGCGCCGGGCCACTCGCGTGTGATGATCCTGCTCACCGATGGCGTCAACAATCGGGGCTCCATCGATCCACGCACGGCGGCGCAGGCCGCTGCGACCTTCGGCGTGAAGATCTACACCATCGGCGTGGGCACGCAGGGGATGGCGCCCGTTCCGGTCGGGCGCGGGCTCACGGGGTTGCAGTACGAGTACCGCCCGGTGGAGATCGATGAGAACCTGTTGCGCGACGTCGCCAAGATCACCGGCGGACGGTACTTCCGCGCGGTGGATGCGGCGGCGCTGCAGAACATCTACGAGCAGATCGATCAGCTCGAGCGCGAGCCGGTGCAAACGCGGAGCTACGTGCGCTACACGGAGCAGTTCCGCTGGCCGCTGGGGCTCGCGCTCCTCGCCCTCTCGCTCGAGATGGGACTCCTCGCTTGGCGAGGGCCGCTGCCATGATCCCCTACTTCGATTACCCGTGGGCGCTCGCGCTGGCACCCGTGCTCGCGATCGTGGTGGCCGCGCTCGTGCTGGTCACCTTCCGTCGTCGTCGCCGCCGTCTCGAGCGGATGGGAGCGCCGAGTCTCGTGAGCCGCCTCGTGCCCGCGGCCGCCGAGCGCGTACCTCGACAGCGCGTCGTGCTGCTGGGTGCGGCTGCGTTGTGCGCGGGCGTGGCCTTTGCGGGACCACGATGGGGGAGCGAAGAGTCGATGGTCCACGGGAGCGGGGTCGATGTCGCCCTCGCGCTCGATGCCTCGCTCTCGATGCTCGCGACCGACGTCCACCCGACGCGGCTCGACAAGATGAAGGACGAGGCGCGCCGGCTCCTCGCGAGCACCGAGGGCAATCGCTACGGGCTCATCGCGTTCGCCGGGCGGAGCTATATTCTGACGCCGCTCACCGTGGACCAGGGTGCGCTGGGTCTCTTCCTGGACAATCTGGATCCCTCGGTGGTAGGGCAGGCCGGCAGCTCGCTTGCCCGGGCGATTCAACAGGGGACCGATCTCTTGCTGAGTACGCAGACCTCGAGCGACCGTGCGTTGGTGGTGATGAGCGACGGCGAAGCGTTCGAGCCGCAGGAGGAAGTCGTCGCCGCGGCCAAGCGCGCTGCCGACAACGGCATCACCGTCATCACCGTCGGCTTCGGCACTACGGCAGGCTCGACGATTCCGCAGCAAACCGCCCGAGGCACGACGCTCAAGCGCGACGACAACGGCCAGATCGTGGTGACGCACTACACGCCGTCGATGTTGCAGGCCGCGGCGACCGCGGGGAAGGGGACGTTCATCGATGCCGCGGTTACCGACAAAGCGACCCGCATCGAGCGCGCGCTCGCGGCGCTCAAGACGAGCGCGCGCCGGGCGGAGGCCGGCCGCAATCGCCGTCCGCAATTCCAGCTCTTCCTCATCCCCGCCGTGCTCCTCGTCCTCCTCGACACGCTCCTCGCGGAGCGTCGTGGCGCGCGCGTCCGGGCGGCGGCCGCCGCGCGAGCAGCGGCGATGCTGCTCCTCGTCGCGCTTGCGTTCCCGCGCGCGGCGCGCGCCGACGACGGCCGCCAGGGCGACAAGCTCTTCCGCGAGGGACGCTATCAGGAGGCCGCCGCGGCCTACCAGAAGGCCATCCAGGACGGCAACACCGATCCGCGCCTCCTCTACAACCTCGGCACCGCCCTCATCGCGGCGGGGCGGGCGGACGATGCGATCGAGCCGCTGCAGCGCGCCGCGGAATCGCACGATCTCGACATTCGCTACCGCGCGCTCTTCAACCTCGGGCTGCTCTATCTGCAGCGTGGGCGGGCCGCCAAGGGACAGGACGCGGATGAGGCGTATTCGCAGGCCGTCGACGCGTACAAGCGCGCGCTGCGTCTGCAGCCGGAGTCGCTCGACGCCAAGTGGAACTACGAGCTGGCCAATCGCGAGCGTAAGCAGAAGAGCGGTGGGGGCGGTGGCGGCGGAGGTGGGGGCGGGGGCGGGCAGGCGCCGCCACAGCCCAAGAACCAACCCCCGTCGCAAACGCCAGCGGGTGCGCTCAGCCAGCAGGAAGCCGACGAGCTGCTGAACAGCGCCGAGCGCGAGGAGCGCGAGGTGCAGGCCAAGCAGCAGCGCGAGAACCGGCCGACGCGTCCCCCTGGGGGAAAGGACTGGTGATGCTCGCGGCCCTGCTGCTCCTCGCGCAGATCACGGCGGCCGCGCCGCCCGACAGCAGCGAAAAGCTGCTCGCCATCGTGCAGCGCGCGCAGCTCGACACGAGCGTGATCAACTTCCGCGCGCTGGTCCTCCCCGACACGGTGTACGTCGGGCAGCAGGCTACGTACGAGCTCGGCATCTTCGTCGACGAGCGCGTGCGCGATCGCGTGCGCCGTATGGAGGCCATCGCGCCGGAGATGCGCGCGATGCTCGCCTACGATGCGCCCACGCCGATCTCAGGGCTCGCGTATCGCACGGAGGGCTCGCGCCGGTACGAGGTGCACGTCTACCAGCGCGCCATCTTTCCGCTCACGGCCGGCCGCTTCACGATCCCGCCCGCGCACCTGTCGTACGCGATGCCGCTGTCATTCAGCTTCTTCAGCCGCGAGGAGAACTTCGAGCTGCCGAGCGACAGCGTGGTCATCGTCGCCATCACGCCTCCGCTCGCCGCACGGCCGCCGGACTATGCGGGTGCGGTCGGACGCCTGCAGGTGGATGCGCGAGTGGATGGCGGCACCGCGCGCGTCGGTGAACCAATGACGCTCACCGTCCGTGTTACGGGGATCGGGAACGTCAAGCTGCTCCCGCGCCCGCGCGTCGTCGTGCCATGGGCGTCGCTGGTGCCGGCGGGCGAGCGTGTATCGCTTGCGTCCGATCCCGGCGTGATTCGCGGTTCCAAGGAGTTCGACTGGGTGGTCACGCCGCTGAAGTCCGGCGCGGTCACGCTCCCGGCCATCCGCTATCCGTATTTCGATCCCGTGCGCGAGCGCTACGATGTAGCCGAGACGCTCCCCGAGACGCTCACCATCGCCGCCGGTCAGCTCGCCACGCTCGATACGACGCCGCGTGTCGCACCGAGTCTGCCCATTCGCACGGTCTATCACGGTGCGCTCCCCGAGCCACCGTACACGCGCCCGCCCTTCTGGGTGATCGTGCTTCTGGCGCCGCTCCCGGCGGTCGTGCTGCTCGTCGCACGTCGTCCGCGACGTCCGCATCGCCGAGGGCGGAGCGCCGCGCACGTTCTGCACTCCCGTGCACGCGAGACATCGACGCGGCTCGCGCCCCGTGAAGTGCGTGCGTTGTACCTGCGCGCCGTCGCCGATCGGATTCGTGTGCCGAGTACGGCGCTCGCCGAGCCGGCGGCACTCGAGCGCGCGCTGCGCCGTGCGGGCACGTCGCGAGACACGGCTCGCGACGCGGCGGCGCTACTCGAGACGCTCAACGCCTCATCGTTCAGCGACACGCCGCACCCGATGCCCGACGCCGCGGAGCGCGCATCGCGTTCGGTGGCCGCGATCGATGCGGAGGCGCGCACCTTTCACGTGCCGCACGCATCCGTGGTGCTCGTTCTCTGCGTCGCGCTCGCGCTCAGCGGAGCATGGGCGCTCGCCGCTCCAGCGGACGAAGCCGCGCGCTTCGCGCAGGGGGTCGACGCGTATCATCACGGCCGCTATCGCGAGGCCGCGATGCACTTTTCATGGGTCGCCTCGCGCGCGCCCCGTGCCGCCGATGCGTGGGCGAATCTCGGCACCGCCGCATGGAGCGCGGGCGACACGGCGCGTGCCGCGCTCGGCTGGGAGCAGGCGCTGCGCCTCGACCCGCGAGCGCACGATGCCCGGGACCATCTGGACTCCGTGCTCGCGGCCACCGAGGCCGGGCCCGGCGCCGTTCCCGCGATTCCGGCGCATCTCGTGGCCGTGCTCGCCGCGGCGTTGTGGATCGCGGGGTGGATCCTCCTCGCCGTGCGGCTGCAGCGCGCGCGTCCCGGTGCCTGGCTCGGATCGGGCCTCGTCGGCATAGCGCTCGTGACGGGGCTGGTCGCGGCGCGGCTGCATCGGCAGCTGTCGCCACACAATCTCGCCATCGTCGCCGCCAATCAGACGCTGCACTTTCTCCCCGTGCTCAACGCGGAGCCTACTGGCGCGGTGCGTGTCGGCGATGTCGCGCGCATCGAAGAGCGGCGCGATGCGTGGGCCTTCGTGCGCGTCGCCGGCGACCACGAGGGATGGATACCGCGGAGCGCGCTGCTGCCGCTCGATCGCGATTGACGCTCGACGCACGCGCTCCATAGCTTTACGCATGCATCACATCGCCGTGCTCCCGAGCACCGTCGTCGATCAGATCGCGGCGGGCGAAGTCGTCGAACGTCCCGCCTCGGTGGTCAAGGAGCTCGTCGAGAACGCGCTCGATGCCCGCTCGACGTCCATCGACATCGCGGTGGAGGACGGCGGCCGCGTTCGCATTCGCGTTGCCGATGACGGCATCGGCATGGAGTCGGCCGATGCCGCGCTGGCGCTCGAGCGCTACGCGACATCCAAGATTCGCGATGCGTCGGACCTCGTCGGCGTACGGAGCTTCGGCTTCCGCGGTGAAGCACTGCCGGCGATTGCGTCGATCTCCCGCCTGGAGCTCGAGACGGCGGCCACCGACGGCGCCGGCACCGCGCTCTGCTCGGTGGCCGGTGAGCTGGTGGACCGGCGGGAGATCGCCCGTCGCCGCGGTACGACCGTCACCGTCTCGCAACTGTTCTTCAACGCGCCGGCCCGCCGGAAATTTTTGCGCTCCGCACGCTCGGAGTGGCGCGGCATCGTCGATGTCGTCACCACGCTCGCGCTCGTGCGCCGCGATGTCCGACTCCTCCTCACGCACGACGGCAAACGCATCCTCACGCTCCCCGGCGCGTCGTCGCTGCGCGAGCGGATCGGGGCGCTGTGGAGCGGCGCGCTGGCGGAACGGCTCGTGGACGTGGACGACGTGAGCGGTACCATGCAGATCAGCGGACTCGTCGAACGGCCGGGTGATGTCGGGACGGCGGGACGCCGGCTCTTTCTCTCGGTGAATGGCCGCGCCGTGCGCGATCAGGGGATCGTGCGCGCGGCGGAGGCGGCGTATCGATCCACGATCCCCGCCGGCGTACGACCCACGCTGCTGCTCGACATCGTGCTCCCGGTGGATGACGTCGACGTCAACGTCCACCCCACCAAGGCGGAAGTGCGCTTTCGCGATCGCTGGTCGATGGAGCGCGCGGTCGAGCACGCGGTGCGGCGCGCGCTGGGCGGCGTCGAGAGCGCGGTGTCCATCGGCGCGCGCGGCTGGACGTCGTTCGCCCCGGCGCCCAGTGCGCCGGATGTCGATGTCGAGATCCTCCAGACTCCGGGACTCTCGGCGGAGGACGCACCGCTGCTGGCCAGCGCGAGTGGCGATGCGGCGCCTGCCGCGGACGCGCAGGGGACGGCGGCCGACGAGACGGGGATCGATGTCCCGCCCCTCGTTCAGCTGCACCGCACCTACATCATGTTCGAGCGCGAGCACGGTGTCGTGCTCATCGATCAGCACTCCGCGCATGAGCGCGTGCTGTACGAGCGGTTCATGCGCACGCTGGAGCGCGGCGAGTCGCCGTCACAGCGCCTCCTCTTTCCCATCACGCTCCACCTCGGTCCCGCCGAAGGCGATGCGTTCGAGGAGCATCGTGATCTCTTCGAGCGGCTCGGCTTCGAGATCGAGGGCTTCGGCGGGCACACGCTCATCGTCAGCAGCGTCCCCATGCCGCACCCGCGCTTCGACGCGCCGCGCTGTCTGCGCGAGACACTCGATGCGCTCACCGGCAATCGCCACGCGGCTGCGGCCGCGCGACACGAGCGTCTCGCGGCGACGCTCGCCTGCAAAGCGGCCATCAAGGCGGGCGATGCGCTCTCGCTCGGCGAGATGCGCGCGTTGTACGTCGCGCTCGCCAACACGACCCTCCCGGCGCACGATGTTCACGGTCGCTCCACGATCGTGCACCTCTCCTGGGACGAGATCGAGCGTCGCTTTGGCCGACGCTGAGCTTCGCATCATCTGCGGTCCTACGGCAGCGGGGAAAACGACGCTCGCCATGGCGCTCGCCGAGCGATTCGGCGCGCGGATCGTGAGCGCCGACTCGCGGCAGATCTACCGCGGCTTCGACATCGGAACCGCGAAGCCGACGGCCGGCGAGCGCCGGAGCGTGCCGCACTACGGGGTCGACATCGCCAGTCCGACCGAGCGCTACTCCGCGGCCGCGTGGGCCGGCAGTGCCGAGCGATGGCTCGCCGAGAGCACCGCCGCCGGTGCAACCCCCGTCGTCGTCGGTGGTACCGGCTTCTACGTTCGCGCCCTCACGGAACCGCTCTTCGCCGAGCCCGAGCTCGACCCGGTCCGGCGGCGAGCGCTCGCGCGCGTGCTCGACGAGCTGACCACCGCCGAGCTTCGCCGTTGGTGCGAGCGCCTCGACCCGGCCCGCGCGCGCCTCGGCCGCACGCAGCTTCTGCGAGCGATCGAGGTGGCGCTGCTGACCGGGATCCCGATCTCCACGTGGCACACGCACACGCCTCGCGCCCCCGGTATCGCCGCGCGGTATCTTGTCGTCGATCCCGGTGGGGTGCTGCAGGAGCGGATCGCGGACCGCGTGCACGCGATGTTCGCGGCGGGGTGGCCCGACGAGGTCGCCGCACTCGCGGCGCAGCTCCCGGACGAGGCACCGGCCTGGAACGCGACGGGCTATTCGATCGTTCGCGAGTACGTGCGCGGGCGGCTGTCGCGGGCGGCTGCCATCGAGCGGGTGACGATTCACACGCGGCAGTACGCCAAGCGGCAGCGCACATGGTTTCGACACCAGCTCTCCGGCGCCGGCGTAACGGTCCTCGATCCCATGGCGAACGATGCGATGCGCCGGGCGGCGGCGTGGTGGACGGCGAGCGAGCATGAGGCACTGAGATGAAGATCGGCATCACCTGTTATCCGACGTACGGCGGCTCCGGCGCGGTGGCGACCGAGCTCGGCATCGCGCTCGCGGCGCATGGGCACGAAGTCCACTTCATCACGTATCAGCAGCCGTTCCGGCTCCCATCGTTCCTGCCGCGCGTCTTCTTCCACGAAGTGGACGTCGTCCGCTATCCGCTGTTCGAGTACCCCCCGTACGATCTCGCGCTCGCCGTGCGCATGCACGAGGTCGCGCGCTCGTACAAGCTCGATCTGCTGCACGCGCACTATGCGATCCCGCACGCGACGAGTGCCTGGATCGCGCGCGAGATGCTCGAGGAGAACGGCGACGACGTCCGGATCGTCACGACACTCCATGGCACCGACATCACGCTCATCGGACAGGATCCCTCCTTCCGCGCCATTACCAAGTTCTCCATCGAGCGCTCGGATGGACTCACGGCCGTGTCGCGCTACCTCAAGGAGGAGACGGTCGCCACCTTCGGCTGCACGGGATGTCAGGTCGATGTCATCCACAACTTCATCGACCCCGCGATCTACGATCGCGAGCGATACGCACCTGTGCTGCGCGAGCAGGTGGGGCGCGGCCGGGCGATCCTCATGCACGTGTCCAACTTCCGCCCGGTCAAGCGCGTGGCCGACGTCGTGAAGATCTTCGCGAAGGTGCGTCGCGCGATCCCGAGCGTGCTCGTGATGGTGGGCGATGGGCCCGAGCGCATGATGGCGGAGCAGGAGGCGCGCGAGCTCGGCGTGCAGGACGACACGTATTTTCCGGGGCGACTCGATGCGGTCGCCCCCCTCCTCGCGAGCGCGGATCTCTTCCTCCTGCCGAGTCGGAGCGAGTCGTTCGGGTTGAGTGCGCTGGAGGCGCTCGCTAGCGGCGTGCCCGTGGTGGCATCGAACGCCGGAGGGTTGCCGGAAGTCGTCGAGAACGGCGTGACCGGCGTGCTGTGTCCCGTGGGCGATGTCGATGCGATGGCCGAGGCGGCGTGCGGGATTCTCATGAATCGCGATCGGTGGCAGACGATGAGTGCCGCGGCGGCCGCGGACGCGCGCGCCCGGTTTTCCGAGCGGGAGATCGTGGCCCAGTACGAAGCGTTCTATCATCGTGTCCTCGGCTGACGCCGTGCTCGCGCTCGTGCGCTGGCAGAACGCGCTCATCGCGGTGGCGGGGGTGCTTCTCGGCGCGTGGTGGGCGGGGTGGGGCGCGTGGCATCCCGTGCTTGCTGCCGCGCTCGCCGCGATCGCGTTCACCGCCGCGGCCAATGCATGGAACGATGTCGCGGACCAGGACATCGACCGCATCGCGCATCCGGACCGGCCGCTGCCATCCGGTGCGATCGATGTGCACGCGGCACGCGCGATTGCATGGGGCGCGGCCGCGATCGGCCTCGTGTTTGCGACGATCGCGCGCCCGGTGCTCGGACTGGTGAGCATCGGTGTGCTGGTCGCCATGTGGGGGTACAGCCCGTGGTTCAAACGACATGGGTTCGTCGGCAACATCGCCGTCGCGATCCTCGCATCGTTTCCGTTCCTGTACGGGGCCTGGGCCGTCGGCCGCCCGCACGCGGGTGTGTTGCTCGTCGCCGTGGCCGCGCCGCTGCACCTCGCGCGCGAGCTGGCCAAGGACATCGACGATGCGGAAGGGGATGCGCTTGCACGCCGGACGGTCGCTGTCGTCAACCCTGCCGCCGCGCGTATCTTTCTCGTGGGCGCGTTGATCCTGTTCGTCGCGGTGCTCGCTCCGCTCGTCGCGGGCCGGCCACGCTTCGCGGTCGTTCTCGTTCCCGCGTTGGTCCTCTGCGCTCTCGCGGCGCGTGCCGCGCTGCGTGGGCGCAGAGGTGCACCGACGTTGTTCAAGCTCGCGATGCTCTGCGCCATGCTCGCCTTCGCGGCCGTGCGCGTCTGAGCGCCTCACGCACGCTCTTCTCGTTCCGCAGTGATCCCTTCCGCCATGTATGATGGATGCAGCGCGGACGCGCTCCGCACGTTGCTCGACGTGCCTCGCGTCGCCGCGTACGACTCCGTCTCGTCCACGCTCGACATCGCGCACGGCCTGGCGGCCGAGGGTGCGCCGGCGGGAACGCTGGTACTCGCCGACCAACAGCTCGCCGGGCGAGGTCGGCACGGTCGCCGCTGGGAGTCCGCTCCGGGGGCCGGCATCTGGCTCACCCTCATCGAGCGTCCCGTCGATCCCACCGCGGTTCAGTTGCTGTCGCTGCGCCTTGGACTGCGCGCCGCCCGGGTGCTCGACCGTTACACGTCGTCACCGGTGCGGCTGAAGTGGCCCAACGATCTGTACGTCGGCGCGGGGAAGCTCGCCGGCATCCTCGTCGAATCCCGCTGGCGCGACGAGCGTATCGATTGGGTGGCGATCGGTTTCGGGCTCAATGTCCGCATCCCCGGCGGCGTCCCCCGCGCCGCGGCGCTTCAGAGTGAGACGGAGCGCGTCGAGGTGCTCGCCGAGCTCATTCCGGCGCTGCGCGCCGCCGCCGCTGCTCGAGGTCAGCTCAGTGAATCCGAGCTCGCACAATTCGCGGCGCGCGACTTGGCGCGGGGGCGCCGCTGCCGCGAGCCGGCTATCGGCCTCGTGCAGGGGATCGATGCGCACGGTGCGCTCATCATTCGTACCGCCGCCGGCGATGTCGCACACACGAGCGGCTCTCTCGTCCTTGAGGAGGATGCATGATCGTCGCGTTCGATGTCGGCAACACGGAGACGTCCATTGGGCTCTTTGCCGGGCCAGAGCTCAAAGCGCACTGGCGGATCATGACGGATGTGGCCCGCACGCCGGACGAGTTCGGACTGCTGCTCAACGCGCTCCTGTCGTCGCAGAGCGTGACGCGCGGCGCGGTGACCGGGGCGGTGGTCGGCTCCGTGGTGCCGCCCGTGACGGTGCCGCTCGCTCAGGCGTGCGTGCACTGGCTGGGCGTCGAGCCGATCATCGTCGACGCCGGCTCTCGGCTCCCCATCGTGCTCGACGTCGATGAGCCGCTCACGGTCGGTGCGGATCGCATCATCAACACGCTCGCCGCGAGCCGGATGTACAAGTGTGATACGATCGTCGTCGATCTGGGCACCGCCACCACGTACGACTGCATCACCGCGGACGGCATCTTTCTCGGCGGCATCATCGCTCCTGGCGTCCGCACGTCGGCGGACACGCTGGTGCGTCGCACGTCCAAGCTCCCGGCCACCGAGCTGCTGCCACCGGCGCGGGCCATCGGCAAGCGCACCGAGGAGTGCATCCGCTCCGGCGTGATGTTCGGGGCGGCCGACGAAGTGGATGGTCTCGTTCGACGCATCAAGCGCGAGTGGCCGACGGACGCCGTTCCGCGCGTGATCGCGACGGGCGGACTTGCCGAATCGATCGCACCACTATGCGCCGAGGTGGATCTGGTCGAGCCGTTCCTCACGCTGTACGGTCTGCGGATGGCGCACGATCTGCTCAGCGGGGCCTGCCGCGGCTGAACCGGAGCGCCGGCGGTAGGCCGCCATCGGCCTGACGAGCCGCTGAATTCCGGCCCTCCGGCTGATCGCGTCCGGGGCGGGTCTGTCCACTCGGCAGAGGAGTTCGCCGGCGGTTTGCCAGAGCGGCTATCCGGCCGCTTCCAAGTGGATCACAATGGCTTACGAGGCTGGTACACGGCGTGCTGCGGGATGGAGCCGCATTGACGTCAGCCGTGTGACCTCATAGTTTCGTCCGAGGTTAGCACTCTCCGTTGTAGAGTGCTAACAGCCGACCGATACCCACACGGAACCACTGAACCCATAGACCCAGGAGGAGCACGACTCATGGCCACCAAGAGTGCAACAGCGGCGAAGGTGTCGCCGCTGGCCGATCGTGTCGTCGTGAAGCCGCTCGAGGAGAGCGAGCAAATGCGCGGCGGGCTCTACATCCCCGATACCGCCAAGGAAAAGCCCCAGGAGGGTGAAGTCGTTGCCGCGGGCCCGGGCCGCTTCGAGAAGGACAAGCGCGTCCCGATGGAGGTCAAGATCGGTGACAAGGTGTTGTACGGCAAGTACAGCGGCACCGAGGTCACGATCGACGGCGAGCAGTACCTCATCCTCCGCGAGTCCGACATCCTCGCGATCGTGAGCTGACGACTACCACAAACTCTCCAACACCTAGAGCAGACCTATGGCTAGTAAAGACCTGTACTTCAACACCGAGGCGCGTTCGGCGCTCAAGCGCGGCGTCGACAAGCTCGCCGATGCCGTGAAGGTGACGCTCGGCCCGAAGGGGCGGAACGTCGTCATCGACAAGAAGTTCGGCGCTCCCACCGTGACCAAGGACGGCGTGACCGTCGCCAAGGAAGTCGAGCTCGCCGATCCGATCGAGAACATGGGCGCGCAGATGGTGAAGGAGGTCGCGACCAAGACCTCCGACCTGGCTGGCGATGGCACCACCACGGCGACCGTGCTCGCACAGGCGATCTACCGCGAGGGGCTCAAGAACGTCACCGCCGGGGTCAACCCGATGGCCCTGAAGCGCGGTATCGACAAGGCCGTCGCGGCCACCGTCGACGAGCTCAAGAAGATCAGCGTGCCCACGAGCGGGCGGAAGGAGATCGCGCAGGTCGGCACCATCTCGGCCAACAACGACGCCGAAATCGGCAACCTCATCGCCGAGGCGATGGACAAGGTGGGCAAGGACGGCGTGATCACGGTCGAGGAGGCGCGGGGCCTCGAGACGAACCTCGAGACCGTCGAGGGGATGCAGTTCGACCGCGGGTATCTCTCGCCGTACTTCGTGACGGATCCCGAGAAGATGGAAGCGGTGCTCGAGGACGCGCTGATCCTCATCCACGACAAGAAGATCGCGTCGATGAAGGATCTGCTCCCCATCCTGGAGAAGGTCGCCCAGATGGGTCGTCCGCTCCTGATCATCGCCGAGGATGTCGAGGGTGAGGCGCTGGCGACGTTGGTCGTCAACAAGCTGCGCGGCACGCTCCGTGTCTGCGCCGTGAAGGCGCCGGGCTTCGGCGATCGCCGCAAGGCGATGCTGCAGGATATCGCGGTCCTGACCGGCGGCCAGGTGGTCAGTGAGGAGGTCGGCTTCAAGCTCGAGAACGCCGTGGTCAACGACCTGGGGCGGGCGAAGCGGATCGTCATCGACAAGGACAATACGACGATCATCGACGGCGCCGGCACGGAGGACAATATCCAGGGCCGGATCAACGAGATCCGCGTGGCGATCGACAAGTCCACGTCGGACTACGACAAGGAGAAGTTGCAGGAGCGCCTTGCGAAGCTCGCCGGCGGCGTGGCGGTGATCAATGTCGGGGCCGCGACCGAGGCCGAGATGAAGGAGAAGAAGGCACGGGTCGAGGACGCGCTGCACGCGACCCGCGCGGCGGTCGAAGAGGGGATCGTCCCCGGCGGCGGCGTGGCGCTGCTCCGCGCGCAGCGGGCGCTCAACAAGCTCAAGCTCAGCGATACCGATGAGCAGATCGGCGTCGAGCTCGTGCGGCGCGCGATCGAGGAGCCGATCCGGATGATCGTGCAGAACGCCGGCGGCGAGGGCTCGATCGTCGTGGAGAAGGTGCGCTCGGGCAAGCCGGACAACTACGGCTACAACGCGCTCACCGATACCTACGAGAACCTGGTGGACACGGGCGTGATCGACCCGACCAAGGTGACGCGCACCGCGCTGCAGAACGCCGCGTCGATCGCGGGGCTGCTCCTTACGACGGAAGCGCTCGTCGTGGAGAAGAAGGAGCCTCCGGCACCCGCGCCGGCCGCGCCCGGCGCTGGCATGGGCGGGATGTACTGAGCGTCGCCCACGATGCAAAAAAGGCGGGAGCCGGTCCGGCTCCCGCCTTTTTTGCATCCGAATGTTCGTCAGAACAGCGACAGCTGTTCGGCCCGCCACGACCGCTTGCCACTCGGCATGAACGGTCCCAGCACCGCGTGTTGGGGAGCGACGTGGATGCGGCTGGCACATCGTGCGTCGCCCAGGGCAGCGCGCACGGTGCGGGCGGCGAGAGCCGGGTCGTTGCACGAGTCGCTCAGATGCGCGAGCACCACGTGCGCGAGGTGCGAGTGGGCCGTGTCGCGCGCGAGCGCGGCCGCCGCGCGATTGCTCAGATGGCCATGGCTGCCGGCGATCCGATGCCGCACCGATGGCGGGTACGGGCCCGCGCGCAGCATCCCCTCGTCGTGGTTGGCTTCGAGCACCAGCACGTCGAGCGAGCGCATCGCCTCGCGCACACGAGTCGATGCGTGTCCCAGGTCGTACGCCACGCCGGCTCGCACGCCGCTCGACCGCGCCGTCGCCACGAACGCGACGGGATCGGCGGCATCGTGCGCGGTGGATACGGAGTGGAGCGACAGCTCGGAGAGCTCGATCACGCCCCCCGCGATGAAGCTCGTCGTGCGTGCGTCACGCAGGGCGGGGTAGGCATCGATGGTCCGCTCGGTCGCGTATACCGACCACCCCCACCGCTTGGCGCCGGCGCATACGCCGCGCACGTGATCCTGATGCTCGTGCGTCACGACCACCGCCTCGATCGATTCACCCGGCACCTCGATGGCCGCGAGTCGTTCGGCGAGCGCGCGCACCGGGAACCCGGCATCGATCAGCACGCGCGTGCCGCGTGCCTCGAGCAGCACCGCGTTGCCGCGGCTTCCGCTGCCGAGCATCCACAGCTTCACGAGATGTCGCTCCGGCTCCGCGTGTGCGCCGTGGCGAGCTGACGCCGCCCGCGGTCACCGAGCGCCACGCCCCGGCGCGCCATCGCACGCTCGGCGACCGTGAGAAACTGATCCAGGTGGTACGTCGCCAACGTGTCGCCCTGTCCCCACGAGAAGGGCGGCACGTGCTTGGGCGGCATCGCGCTGCCATAGATGTTCGAACCCGCGCCGATGACGCTCCCCGTCGTGAGACGGAGACCGATCCCCGTCTTCACGTGATCACCGAAGAAGGTGCCGAGCTTGGACATGCCGGTATTCTGCATCCCCTGCGGCGTCCAAAGCGCCACCGGGCCGTACGTGTTCTTCAGGTTGCTCGTGATCGTGCCCGCGCCGAGGTTCACCCACCGTCCGAGATACGAATGCCCCACGAAGCCATCGTGCGACTTGTTCGCGTGGCCGAGGATGACGGTCTCGCTCAGCTCGCCGTGCGCGATGCTCATCTCGCCGATCGAGCATCCGTGCACCCGTTCAGCCTGCACGGTCGCGCCGCTCGCGACGGCGCACGGTCCAACGAGTCGCGTGAACGCCCGAACGGACGCGCCGGCTCGCACGAGCACCGGGCCTGCGGAGACGTCGATGCAGGTGAGCGGTTCGACCGTTGCGCCGCGCTCGATGTACACGGCATGCGATCCGATGATCGTGGCGTGCTCCGGCGGCACACAATCCAGCCGCGGCCCGAGCGCCTCGATGTCCTCCCGCAGCTGCGGGAGGAGCTGCGCGACGAAATCCCACACGTGTTCGAGCCACCGCCCCGGGATCTCTCGCGCACGCGCACCGCGTGACGCGAACGATTCGAGCGGCGCGCCGTCGTCGAACCGGCCGGCGGGCACGTCGCTCCGCACGCGCACTGCCGCCACGCGTCCCGCGCACGTCCAGACGTCGGCATCGCACGCCTGCATGCCGAGTGGCACCACGCAGCGCGTGTTGGCGACGATGGCGCCGGCGGGAACATCGGCCCGCAGCGCCGGCGGTGCATCGAGCTCCTCGAAGTCTTCGAGATGCGGCGCCACGATCGCCCCTGCGACTTCGGCGCCGGTCACCGACGCCCAGCGACGGCGGATGAGCTCGACGCCGGCGCGCATCTCGCCGAGCGGGCGCGTGAGCGCGAAGGGCGCGAACGTGCGCGCCTGCGCGTCGTCGTACAGAACGAGGGACGTCACGGCATGTCGCGCACCGCTGGCGGGAGCGCGTCGAGCAGCAGCTTGAGATCGGCGGCGCGCTCGACCGTGGTGACCAGCGTCAGGCCGGCGCGCGTCACGACAACGAGATCGGACACTCCGTACAATACCACGGTGTTCCCTTCGGCGTGAACCACGTTGTCGTGCGACGCGACGAGCTGCGCATCGCCGGCGACCGCGTTGCCAGCGGCATCGCGCGACCGAACGCGGCGGAGCGCCGCCCATGTCCCGACGTCGTCCCACCCGAAATCGCCGGGGAGCACGAGCACGCGTGCGCTGCGCTCGAGTACGCCGTGATCCACCGAGATGGACGTGACGGATGCGAAGAAACGCTCCGCATCGCCGACGGCCGCGCAGTCGAGCGCGGGGGCGACCTCGGGGGTGTGCGCGCGGATCTCGTCCAGAAAATCACCCGCGCGCCAGGCGAAGATCCCGGAGTTCCAGAGGTAGCCGTCCCGCACCATGCGCTCGGCGGTGGTGCGATCGGGCTTTTCGACGAAGCGCTCGACGCGGCGTGCACCGTCCACGGGCTCACCGGGCTGGATGTAGCCGAATCCGGGATCCGGGCGGGTGGGCACGACGCCGACCGTGACGAGGCTCTCGTGTCGAGCGGCCGCGCGGCCCGCGCGCTGGAGTGTGGCGCGGAACGCATCCGGCTCGGCAATGGCCCAGTCCGCGTGTACGCAGAGCATGGTCGCCTCGGGTCCATCGCGGCGCTCGATTTCCGCGGCGGCCCAAGCGAGCGCGGGGGCCGTGCCGGCCGAGCGAGGCTCGGCGACGATGTTCGCCGCGGGCACATCGGGCAGGAGCGCCCGCACGGCATCGGCGACGACCGCGCTGGTGATGATCAGCGTGTGCGCGGCATCGACCAAGGGGGCGAGTCGCCGCACCGTGTCGACCAGGAGCGGCTCAGTGTCGACGAGTGGGAGGAGCTGCTTGGGGCGTTGGGGAGTGCTGAGGGGCCAGAACCGCGAGCCCACGCCGCCCGCCAGGATCACGGCCCAGAGCGTCACGATTCGCGGGCTCCAAACTCTTCGGTGGACACTCCGAGCAGCTCGGCGGTTCGACCGTAGAGCTTCTTGGGGCTGAACGGCTTGGTGAGGAACTCGCTCGCACCGAGCTCCATCGCGCGCCGGTGCTGCTGCTCCTGTCCGGCGGCGGTGAGGATGATGCAGGGGAGCTTCGCCCAGCGAGGGTCGTTACGCATGCGCTGCAACACGTCGAGCCCGCTCATGCGTGGCATCATGAGATCGAGCAGCACGAGCGCGAGGTCGTCGTCCCGCTCCAGGACGTCCAGGGCCTCGCGGCCATCGTACGCCAGGGTCACGCGAAAGGGGCCCTGTTCGAGCTTCATCTTGATGATGCGTCCAATGTGTGGCTCGTCGTCGGCGACGAGAACGTGCAACTGGTCCATGTCTGCCGTGCGTCGAAAATGGTGAAGTCAGCTCCGCCGCGGCGGAAGGGTGCGGGCGCGCGCGATGGTGGTCCGGCCGCCGTGCCGGGCGACGGATGCGTACTGCTACATCAGTGCCGCGATGTGCTCGCGGTGACGACGGAGCTCGTAGAGAAGCTTTCCGGTGTTCGCGCTGGACTGCGCCAGCACGAGCAGCATGGCCTCGTTGGAGAGCACCGAGACGATCGCGATGCCGTCCTGGTACTCGAGGACCGCCGTGTTGGCGGTGCCGCGACCGATGTGGGCGCCGAGCTCGTCGGCTGCACCGATGATGGCCGGGATGAGCGCGGCCACGCCTTCCGCATCGATGGTGGGGGCCACCTGGCTGTCGATGAGGAGACCGTCGCGTCCGAGCACGACGGCGGCGTCGACGCCCTCCCGCTGGCGCAGTGCGGCGACGAGATCGCGGATGGTTGGCATGCAAGCTCCTGCTCGGGTGCTGCGAAGCTAGGCCGCCCATGTAGTGAAGTCAAGCGAAGCGAATCGCTTGAACTATCTCGTGTCGCGCGATAAGCTTCGCGGCCCGCACCGTGCGGCCAGTCCTCACTTTCCGTAGGCTCCATGAAGGGCAGATCGCTTCTTCTCATCGCCGGCGCCGCCGCCATCGCGGGCTGTGGTAGCCCGACAGGCATCACCGCCTCCCTCAACACGTTCTCCGCCACACTCACCGTGTTCGCGTTCACCGGTACGCCGTTGAGCGCGCCTACGGGGATCGACACGTTCGGCGGTCGCACCGTGGTGACCGACGGCAGCTCGACGGCCGATGTCATCTTCGACATTCGCAACGGGCAGCCCGTCGCGATCCCGCCGATGGCCCTCACGGGCGTCGCCAGCGCGGCCATCCAGAAAGTCGGCGTCCCGTTCGACTCGCTGCTCGCCGCGCCGCTGAGCGGCTACAACGACACCACGGTGGTCGATGTCAATGTCGGCGATGTGATCGCCGTGCGGGCGCAACCCGCGGCGTGCTCGAACATCCTCGGGCTCAATCCGTACATCTACTCGAAGATGCAGGTGACGGCGGTGAACACGAGCGACACGACGGTGAGCACCCCCAGCGTGATGCCGCCGCGCACCGTTCAGGTGAAGATGGTGGTGGACCCGAACTGCAACTTCCGGTCGTTCGCTCCGGGCGTGCCCACGAGCTGATCGTGCTCGACCTCAAGCTGGTTCGCGAGCATCCGGAGGCGGTGCGCGAGGGGCTGCGGCGACGTGGTGCGCTGGATGCGCTGGCCCCGTTGGTGGATCGCGCGGAGGAGCTCGATCGCGAGCGGCGCCGTCTCATTCAATCGGTCGAAGAGCGCAAGGCGGCGCGCAACAGCGCGAGCCAGGAAGTGGCGCGTCGCAAGCGCGCGAAGGAGAACGCGGACGACCTCATCGCGCAGACCCGCACGATCGGCGAGGAGATCGCACGGCTGGAGGCCGACCTCACCGCAGTCGACACCGAGCTGCAACAGATCCTCCTGCAGCTCCCCAACATCACGCTGCCGAGCGTCCCCGAGGGCGGGGAATCGTGCAACACGATCATCCGGAGTTGGGGCACGCCGCGCGATGCGCAGGGCGTGCGGCCGCATTGGGAGGTGGGTGAGCAGCTGGGGATCCTCGACCTCGCGCGCGGCGCGAAGCTCACCGGCTCGGGGTTCGTCGTCTTCCGCGGCCTCGGCGCGCGCTTCGTGCGGGCGCTCATGTCGTTCATGCTCGACGTGCACACGCGGGAGCATGGGTATACCGAGACGTGGGTCCCCTTCGTCGTCAACCGGCAGTCGATGACCGGGACGGGGCAGCTCCCCAAGTTCGAGGATGACGCGTACGTCACGACGGATGACCTCTTTCTGATCCCGACGGCCGAGGTCCCGGTGACGAACCTGTATCGCGACGAGGTGCTCGACGCCGACGCGCTCCCCATGGCGATGACCGCGTACACGCCGTGCTTCCGCCGCGAAGCGGGTGCGCACGGCAAGGACACGCGGGGGCTCATTCGCGTGCACGAGTTCGACAAGGTGGAGCTCGTGCGGTACAGCACACCGGAGGACTCCGACGCGCAGCTCGAGCTGCTCACGTCGCACGCCGAAGCGATTCTGCAGAAGCTCGGGCTGCCGTATCGCGTGATCCTGCTGGCGGCTGGCGACACCGGCTTCGCGAGCGCGAAGACGTACGACCTCGAGGTGTGGGCACCGGGGGTCGGGAAGTGGCTCGAGGTGTCGTCGTGCAGCACGTTCATCGACTTTCAGGCGCGGCGCGCGAACATCCGCTACCGCCCAGCGCCGGGTGAGAAACCCCGCTTCGTGCACACCCTGAACGGTTCGGGGCTCGCGTTTCCGCGCACGATCATCGCGATTCTCGAGCACTACCAGCGCCCCGATGGTACCGTGACGGTCCCGGACGTGTTGCGGCCGTATCTGGGCGTCGACGTGCTCGCGTAGCCCATGCGCCGCGGCGCGCCGGTCGTGGTGCTGGGGCTCGTGCTTGCCCTGCTGCTCGGCTCCTATATCCTGTACTCTCGTCGCGTCGTGGTGGAGCTGCGTCGCGATGCATCGCGCTCGGCGCAGATGTACGCGCGTGTCTATCGCGCCATGAACGATCCGCGCGAGGAGGCGGGGAACGAAGCGCTGTTCGAGCTGGCGAGGCAAATTCGCGAGCTTGGCGTCCCGCTGATCGTCACCGACACGGCCGGGCACCCCACCTTCACGGCGAATCTGCCGTTCGACGCAGCGACGAGCGATCCACGTGTGCGGGCCTACGTGGCGGCGCTGGATCGCGAAAACCCGCCCGTCATCACGCCGGGATTCGGCGCCGTGCACTACGGAGACAGCGAGCTCACGACGAGCCTTCGCTTCATCCCGGTGTTTCTCACGGCGGTGCTCGTCATCATCTTCGTGGCGGGCGCGTACGTGCTGCGCGTGCGCAGTCGCGCGGAGCGCGAGCGCGTATGGGCGGGGATGGCGCGTGAATCGGCGCACCAGCTGGCCACGCCCCTCTCGAGTCTGTCGGGCTGGATCGAGCTGCTGCGCGAGCGGAGCGACGATCCCGTTGCCGCATCTGCCGTGTCGCACATGGATGGCGACCTCGATCGACTGGAGCGCGTCGCGCATCGCTTCGAGCGCATCGGGCGCCCGCCGCGGCGCGACCCTGTGGATGTCGGCGAGCTCGCGCAACGCATGGCGCGCTACTTCCAGGCCCGCGTGCCCACGCTCGCCTACCGCGTCACGATCACGGCAACGTGCGGCGAGGGACCGCTCGTCGTCGAAGGCGACGTGGTGCTGCTCGAATGGGCGCTCGAGGCGCTGACGAAGAACGCGCTGGACGCGCTCGCCGGGCGCGGCGGCCGCATCACGATCACCGCCGATCGCATGGACGAGGACCGCGTGCGCGTGCGCGTGGCCGACGATGGACCCGGTGTGCCGCGCGAGATCCGCTCGCGCATCTTCGAGGCGGGGTTCTCGACCAAGGATTCGGGGTGGGGGATCGGCCTCTCGCTCGCGAAGCGCATCATCGAGGAGAACCACGACGGCAAGCTCGTGCTCGCCAACTCGGACCGCGGCGCGGCCTTTGACGTTATACTTCGAGGATGCATGTGACGACGACCGATCTGGGAGGCGAGCTCACCGCGCCGACGACCAATGCGCTCGCCCGGTTGAATCCCGCGCAGCGCGAGGCGGTGCTGCACTTCGAGGGACCGATGTTGGTGCTCGCCGGCGCCGGATCGGGCAAGACGCGGGTGCTCACGCACCGCATCGCGCGCCTGGTCGAGCATCACGGCGTCGATCCGCGTCACATTCTCGCCGTCACGTTCACGAACAAGGCCGCCGGCGAGATGCGCTCGCGCGTGGCGCGACTGCTGGGCGAGGAGCCCGCGGGGATGTGGGTCGGGACGTTCCATGCGATCGGCGCACGCATGCTGCGTCGCGACGCGCCCTTCGTCGGACGCACCGCGAGCTTCACCATCTACGACGATTCCGACTCGCTGTCGGCGATCAAGCGCGTGATGGAGCGCCTGAAGATCTCGACGAAGCAGTGGTCGCCGAAGGCCATCAGCGCCGCCATCTCGGATGCGAAGAACGCGCTCGTCTCGCCGCGCGAGTATGCGTCGCTCGCCATGGATCCGATGAGCCGCGCGGCGGCGCAGGTGTACGAGCAGCTGGAGACGACGTATCGCGACGCGAACGCGGTGGACTTCGATGATCTGCTCGTACTCCCGGTGCGCGTGCTGCAGGAGCAGGCTCACCGGCTGGCCGAGTACCGGTCGCGCTTCCAGTTCATCCTCGTCGACGAGTATCAGGACACGAACCGCGCGCAGTACCAGTTCATCAAGATGCTCGGCGGCGAACACGGCAACGTGTTCGTGGTCGGGGATGATGACCAGTCGATCTACGGGTGGCGCGGCGCGGACATCCGCAACATTCTCGACTTCGAGAAGGACTTCCCGGCGGCGCACATCGTGCGACTGGAGGAGAATTACCGGTCCACGCCCGAGGTGCTCGATCTGGCGAACGTCGTGATCAGCGCCAACACGGCGCGGCGCGGCAAGACGCTGCGGCCAACGCGCGGCTCTGGCGAGCGGGTGGAAGTCGTCGGCTGCCTCGATGAGCGCGACGAAGCCGAATGGGTCACGGAGGAGATCGTGGCGCGGCAGGCCGCGCAACGCGGTCTCGAGCTTCGCGATTTCGCCGTGCTCTATCGGACCAACGCGCAGAGCCGCGCGCTCGAAGACGCGCTGCGGCGGCGTGCGATCCCGTACCGGCTCGTGGGCGCGGTGCGCTTCTACGACCGGCGCGAGATCCGCGATCTCATGGCGTACCTGAAGCTGATCGCGAATCCGGCCGACGATGAAGCATTTCTGCGCGCCGTGGGCACGCCACGCCGCGGCGTGGGTGACACGACGCTGGAGTCGCTCGTCGCCACGGCGCGTGAGGCGGGCGTACCGCTGCTCGTCGCGGCCGGACGCGCGGATCTGCTCGCGCCGCTCCGCCCCGCCGCACGCGCGGCCCTCGCCGGATTCGCTGAACTCATCACGCGCTACCGCGCGCGCGCGGTCGATGCGGCCGTGGACGAGCTGCTCCGCGAGCTGATCGAGGAGATCCGCTACGTCGAGTACCTCAAGTCCGAGGGACCGGAGGGACTCGAGCGCGTGGAGAACATCCGCGAGCTGATCGCGGGCGCGGCCGAGACGGTGGTGGATGAAGGGGGCGAGCTCGGGCTCACCCCGCTCGACCACTTCTTGCAGCGCGCCACACTCGTGACCGACTTCGACCGGCAGGATCCGAACGCCGACGCGGTGACGATGATGACGTTGCACAACGCGAAGGGCCTCGAGTTTCCCGTCGTGCTCATCACGGGTCTCGAGGAGGGACTCTTCCCGTTGAGCCGCGCGCACGACGAACCGGAGAAGCTCGAGGAGGAGCGGCGGCTCTTCTACGTCGGCATCACGCGCGCGGAGCGGAAGCTCTATCTCACGTACGCGCGCAGCCGTCGGCGCAACGGTGAGACCATGCCATCGCTGCCGTCGAGCTTCCTGGCGCCCATCCCGCCCGCGATGCTCGAGCAGCGGTCGACCATCCGACTGCGCGCCGCCGGGCGCGCCATGTTGCCGCAGCGTCCGTCCGATCGGCGGCCCGGTCGGCCGGTGTCCGTCGCGCGCGCCGACGACATCGACGTCGACAGCTCGCAGGATGCACCGCGCTTCGTGAAGGGGGAGCGCGTGCGGCACGCGCGGTTCGGCACCGGCACGGTGATGGAGCTGTCGGGAATCGGGCGGGAGATGAAGGTCACCATCGATTTCGATGACGAGTCCGTGGGGCGCAAGCGGCTCGTCGTCGCGTACGCGGGCCTCGAGCGCGGGTGGGAATGAATGGCCGTCACACGAGAGGATGTCTTGCACGTCGCCGCGCTCGCGCGGATCGCGCTCGATGAAGCGCGCATCCCCGAGCTCGTGGCGCAACTGAACACGATTCTCGGGCACATGGACGTGCTGTCGCAGGTGAACACGAGCGGTGTGGTCGGCACGGCCGGCGTGGGCGATGCCGCGCTGCCGTTGCGGGAGGATCGGGGACCGAAGCTCCCGCT
Organism: Gemmatimonadaceae bacterium; assembly: GCA_036381735.1. Lineage (GTDB taxonomy): Bacteria > Gemmatimonadota > Gemmatimonadetes > Gemmatimonadales > Gemmatimonadaceae > DASSNR01. Next base: position 29,308 of record DASVCF010000131.1, read on the forward strand.
CGCCGAGCCGCTCGCCGAGTTCGCGCCGTCGATGCGCGACGGATTCCTCCTCGTGCCGCGCCTGGCGACGCACGAAGACGCCGGGGGAGACGACGAATGAGCAGCGAGCGCGCGTACGGCGCGATCCCCGACGCCCGCTCCGCGCTCGAGGCGGTGACGCGCAGCTTCGAGCGGATGGATGAGGTGCACGCGGGCGCGGACGGTCTCAACATCATCCTCTCGTCCGACCGCGAGCACGCGCTGGCCGATGCCCGTGCGCTCGATGCGCGCCAGGCGGCCGATGCGCCGGCCGGCGCGCTCGCCGGCGTGCCCTTCGTCGTCAAGGACAACATCGCCACGCTGCACATGCCCACCACGTGTGCGTCGCGCATCCTCGCGGGCTACGTGAGCCCGTACGAGGCGACGGTCGTGCTGCGGCTGCGCCAGGCGGGGGCCATCCCCATCGCCAAGACCAACATGGATGAGTTCGCGATGGGCTCATCGACCGAGTACAGCGCGTACGGACCGGCGAAGAACCCGATCGATCCGACCCGCGTCCCCGGTGGCTCGTCGGGCGGATCGGCTGCGTCGGTCGCGGCGGGAATCGTTCGCATCGCGCTCGGCTCGGAAACCGGTGGCTCCGTGCGTCAGCCCGCGGCCTACTGCGGCGTCGTAGGGGTGAAGCCGACGTACGGACGCGTGAGTCGCTACGGACTCGTCGCCTTCGCGTCGTCGCTCGATCAAGTGGGCGTGTTCGGCGCCACGGTCGATGACGCAGCGCTCGCGATGGAAGCCATCGCGGGGCACGATCCGCTCGACTCCACGAGTGTCGCGCGTCCGGTGCCGCGCTATCGCGAGGAGGCGCACGCCGACGTGCGCGGCCTGGTGATCGGCAAGCCGAAGGAATACTTCCCGGCGTCGCTGGACCGGGGCATCGCCGAGCTGTGCGACCGTGCGCTCGATACGCTCGCGCGACTCGGCGCGGAGGTGAAGGAGATCTCGCTGGAGCACACACCGCTCGCCATCCCCGTCTACTACATCATTGCACCGGCGGAGGCATCGTCCAACCTCGCGCGCTTCGACGGCGTGCGCTACGGCGCGCGCGTCCCGGGTGACGATGGGCTGCGAGGGATGTACGAGGCCACGCGCTCGTGCGGGTTCGGTCCGGAAGTCACCCGGCGCATTCTGCTCGGCACGTACGTGCTCTCCGCCGGCTACTACGACGCGTACTACAAGAAGGCGCAGGAGGTCCGCACGCTCATCGCCGCGGACTTCCGCAAGGCATTCGGCGATGGACGCAAGCAGGTCGACGTCATCTTCACGCCGACGACGCCCACGCCCGCGTTTCCGCTCGGCGCCAAAGCCGAACCGTACGAGATGTACCTCAACGACATCTTCACCGCGACGGCGAACCTCGCGGGCATTCCGGCCATGTCCGTGCCCATCGGTCGTGTGCGCGGGCTTCCTGTCGGAGGACAGTTCATGACGTCGCACTTCGAGGAGCCGCGAATGTTCCGCGCGGCCTATGCCCTCGAACGAGCGCTCGGCGCGGAGGCGCACCGATGACCGCGACGGCTCCCCGCAGCACGACGGCCCAGTGCGAGGCGAAGTACGAGATGGTCGTCGGCCTCGAGGTGCACGTGCAGCTGCGAACGAAGACGAAAGCGTTCTGCCTGTGCTCCGCGGCGTACGGCGCTCCGCCCAACGCCAACACCTGCCCCATCTGTCTCGCGCTCCCCGGTGCGCTCCCCGTGCTCAACGAGGAGGCCGTGCTGCTCGCCGTGCGCGCGGCGCACGCGTTGAACGCCACGATCAATCCGATTTCGATCTTCGCGCGGAAGAACTACTTCTATCCGGACCTGCCGAAAGGCTATCAGATCACGCAGTACGACCGCCCGCTCGCCGAGCATGGGTCGTTGCAGATCGGGACGACGGATGACGGGACGCCGCTGATCATCGGGGTCACGCGCGTGCATATGGAGGAAGACGCGGGGAAGTCCATTCACGATCGTTTCCCGGGGCAGAGCGCCATCGATCTCAACCGGGCTGGCGTGCCGCTCATCGAGATCGTGAGCGAGCCCGACCTTCGCTCCGCGAAGGACGCCGGTGCCTACCTGCGCGTGCTCAAGCAGATCCTCGAGTACGTCGATGTGAGCGACGTCAACATGGAGGAGGGGAGCCTGCGCGTCGACGCGAACATCAGCGTGCGCCCGCGCGGCACGACGAAGCTCGGCACGAAGACCGAGGTCAAGAACATGAACTCGTTCTCCGGCGTCGAGCGCGCGCTCGAGGCGGAGTTCGCGCGCCAGTGCGCGCTGCTCGAGCGTGGCGAGCCGGTGCGCCAGGAGACGATGCTCTGGGATGGCGCGAAGGGGGAGGTGCGGCCGAGTCGCAGCAAGGAGCAGAGCCACGACTATCGCTACTTCCCGGATCCCGATCTGCCGCCGCTCAACCTCTCACCGGACTGGATCAAGCAGGTGCGCGCCGAGCTCCCCGAGTTGCCCGCGGCCAAGCGCGACCGCTTCGCCAAGGAGTACGGGCTCGGCGAGTACGACATCGAGGTGCTGACGGCAACACCCGCGCTCGCCGAGTACTTCGAGGGGGTCGCGCGCCAGTCGGACGATCCCAAGGCGACCGCGAACTGGATCATGGGCGAAGTGCTCGCGGTCCTGAACACGACCGGGATGGACATCGCGCACTTCCGCGTCCGACCCGCCGATCTTGCGGCGTTGATCCGGCTCGTGCACGAGGGGGTCGTGAGTCACTCGGCCGCCAAGCAGATCTTCGCGAAGATGGTCGAGACGGGCGACGCGCCGAAGCAGATCGCCGAGCGCGAGGGGCTCGTTCAGGAGCGGAGCGCCGACGCGCTCGCGCAATGGGTGAACGAGGTGCTCGCCGAACACCCGCAGGAGGCCGAGCGCTTTCGCAACGGCGAGAAGAAGCTGCTCGGTGTGCTCGTGGGATTGGTGATGCGGAAGTCGAAAGGGCGCGCCGATCCGCGCCAGGTCAATCAGTTGCTGTCGGAGCTCGCCGGCGGATAGATCGGTTCGGAGAGCTCCGCCGCGAATCGCAACGTCGAGTCGGGGAGCGCGAAGCGCCGCCCGGCCTCTTCCGCGACGCGTATCGTCATGCCACTGCGTCGTGCCTCGCGACGCACGCGCTTCGCGAGGCGGAGCGCCTCGTCGCCCGATGGATCGAGCGCGAACGGCTCCGACCGGTCGGTGCGCTGCAGGAAGTCGAGGATGTAGTCGTAGGAGCGCTCCATGTAGCGCGCGATATCGCTGCTGGCGAGATCGCGCCGGCTGTTGTCGGCGGCGAGCTGGAAGATGCGCTGCCACGACTCGGTGTCCGTCACGTACACCATGCCGCGGAAGAGTCGGCGATTGGTTTTCGTGCTGAAGATCGTCGGGCTCAGGATGCGATCGAGGTGTTCGTCCGCCCGGCTGTGATCGAGCAGCACGACCTCGCGCGCGCGGCGGCTGAATCCGGCGCCGAGATGCGTTTCGAAGCGGCTCTCCCAGTAGCTGTGGCCGAGACCCGACAGCATGGCCGTGATGGCGAGATACCGCGGCACGAAGAAGTTGTGCGCCACCGCATCCGCGGCGAGGTGCGCGAGGTAGCCGAGGCCGAAGGCGCGCAGTCGTTCGTCGCGTGCCTCCTCGTAGATCTCGAAGCCCACGTGCCACGAGTGACAGTGCCGTCCCACGGGCGCGTACTTCTTCGCGATGCTCGTATCAGCCGCAACCGACCCGTACAGAAATTCGTGAGGGAAGGCGGAGAGCAGCTCGGCGACATGCTGAGGGAGTTGGCCGAGCGAGCGCAGCACGGCTTCGCCGAGGAAGATGTGCGTGCCCGGCGTCCACGCGTGTGCCGTACCCGGGAGGAGCGCCACGGCGAGCAGCGCAACGCCGACGAGCGCGAGCGCGCGCAGCCCCCGCTGTCGCATGCGCAGGAGGTCACCACGGGTCCACGGCGGCAGCGCATACGAAGGGCCGGTCGCCCATGCGTCAGCGTGCACGGGAGGCGCGGTGTGGTACGACAGCCACGCGGTCAGACGCCGAGCCGCTTGCGCTGGCGGTGAATGGCTTTGCGCAGATCCTTCACTTCCTCGGCCACCACCTCGTCGATCGCTTCCCGCGCCGCGGCGAGCTGGTCGCCGAGCGCTGCACCGATGTCCTCGAGCGGCAGGCGGTCCAGCACGGATGCCGTGCGGTCGGCAACCTGCTTGAAACGGTGACGGCCGTAGCGCGTGGCGCCCTTGCCCGCGAGCTGCACGAGCGCCCGTGCGCCGCGGTGGTGCTTCGCGCGACCGCGCCGGACCAGCATCATGAGCCCCGCGCCGGCGACCACGCCGAGGAGCGCGGCGCCGAGCAGATCATACGCGTCCCGCTCGCCCTCGCCCGCCGCGCCCCGGCCGGACGCGCGGCTCCGGCCTCCGCGCCGCGGGTGTGTCCTCGATGTCGTCGCCATCGTCGATTTCCTCCTCGATGTCCTCGTCGTCGCCGAACGCGAGCGCCGCGGCCGTCTCGTCTCCGATCGACGCGGCCAGGGCCCGCACGCCTCGCACCGTGGCCGCCGCCGAGACGATCGCATCCTCCGCCTCGTGTCGAACCACGCGCACCAGCGCGTCGAATTCCTTGAGACGGCGCTCGGCGATCGCGAGCGCATCACGCAATCCATCGTTCGCGGCCATGATCGTGTCGCTCAGGCGATGCACGTCCGTGCGCACCGATGTCGTGATCTCATCCGCGCTGTCCGCGATCGAGCGCAACCGGTGCGTGACCGGCCCGATGTCGCCAGAGAACCGTCGCAGCAGATCGTCCAGCTGTGCCACCGTCGCACGGAGCTTGAGGCCCGCGACGACGAGGAACAGCACGACCACGAGCAGCAGGATCGCGATGATCAACGTCGAGATCCCCGCCATGGCAGCGGGCCACGTGGGATCGGCGGGAGCCTGCAGCATCCCGAGAATGACGGGCGACATCGTGACTGTCATGCGCAACGCAACGCGAAAGGGTACACGGCGAGCAACGCTCCGACGCGACCACCGCGGTCGTGCCGACGTGCAAGGATGACGCCAGCCCGAGCCGAGCCGCTGCTCACTCTTCCGATTCCAGCTCCGGCGCCAGTCCCACGACACGCGTGACTGGCAGGGTAAAGACGATTCCCGCGCCCGGCAGGTCAAGATTGCCGCACACTTCCTGGATGAGCGCGATGGCGGCGTCCACCTTGCCGTCGTCGATGACGCTGAAGAGGGTCTGGTTGGTCGGGCGCGAGCGCGCCGTCAGCGAGCGCAGCCCGGCGAAGATCGGGACGTCGTGGCTCAACACGCGTCCCATCCCTTCGCTGTTGAGCACCGTCGCGCCGGTGATGCCCAGCTCCACGAAGCCCGCGAGGATGTCGTCGAGCCGCTCTTCGTGATTGATGACGGCGATGAGCAGTTGCATGCGGGCGATGGGCAAGGGGTGGAATCGGCGTAGCGTATGCGCCTCGTCCAGCACTGTCAAGCAGGGAGCCGCTTGACTTGGACGTGTCGTCGTGGGCATCCTTCGCGCCTATCCCCTCCTACACCCCCCAGATGGCTGCACCCCAATTCATCGTCGAAGGCGGGCACCGGCTCGCCGGAACCATCCGTCCCGCAGGCAACAAGAACGCCGCGCTCCCGATCATCGCCGCGGCACTGCTCACCGACGAACCCGTCACACTCGAGAACGTCCCGCGGATTCGCGACGTCGAAACACTGGTCGAGCTCATCACCACACTTGGCGTCCGCGCCGAGTGGACGTCGCGCAACGTGCTCGCGATCCACGCGAAGGAGATCTGCAGCGACGTGCTCGACCCGCAGCTCTGCACCCGCATCCGTGCGTCGATCCTGCTCGCGGCCCCGCTGCTCGCGCGGCGCGGGCGCGTGACACTCCCGCCGCCCGGTGGAGACGTGATCGGCCGCCGCCGCGTGGACACGCACTTCCTCGCGCTCGAGCAGCTCGGCGCGACCTTCACGGTGAACAGCGAGTTCCAGCTGAGCACGACCGGGCTTCGCGGCGCCGACGTCTTTCTCGACGAACCCAGCGTCACGGCGACCGAGAACGCGATCATGGCGGCGGCCGCCGCCGATGGCACGACCGTGCTGCGCAACGCCGCGAGCGAGCCGCACGTGCAGGACCTCGCGCGGTTCCTCGTCGCCATGGGCGCGCGCATCGAGGGAATCGGGACGAACTGCATGACCGTCTATGGCGGGCAGTCGCTGCACGGTACACGCTACGCCATCGGTCCGGACCACATCGAGGTCGGCTCCTTCATTGGACTCGCGGCCGTCACGGCGTCGACGCTGCGCATTCGCGACGCGGGTGTCGAGCATCTCCGCTCCGTGCTCATGGGCTTCGAGCGGATCGGCATCGAGTGTCAGTGCGAGGGCGACGATCTCATCGTGCCGGCCGACCAGCCGCGTCAGATCCGCAGCGACCTGGGCGGCCACGTGCCCAAGTTGGAGGACCAGCCCTGGCCCGCGTTCCCCGCGGATCTGATGTCCATCGCCATCGTCACCGCGACGCAGTGCAACGGGCTGATTCTCATGCACGAGAAGATGTTCGAGTCCCGGATGTTCTTCGTCGACAAGCTCATCGCGATGGGCGCGCGCATCGTGCTCTGCGATCCGCACCGCGCACTCGTGGCCGGCCCGTCGCCGCTCCGGGGGGCGACCGTCGAATCGCCCGACATCCGCGCGGGGATGGCGATTCTCCTGGCCGCGCTGAGCGCCGAGGGGACGAGCACGATCAACAACGTGGGGCAGATCGAGCGGGGCTACGAACGCGTCGACGAGCGGCTCCGCGAGCTGGGCGCCCGGATCACGCGAGTCGACGATAGCGGGCGCTGACGTGCTCCCGGGGTGCGAAGCGATCGACGACTTCGCGCCGTTCGGCGTGCGCGCATTCGTCACGACGCGGGCGACGGGGAGCTTCAACACCTCGGTGTCCGCGCCCGTGGCCGAGGTGATGGGGCGGTGGTACGGACTCGTCGACGACCTGGCGCAGTCCGCGCCGCGCTTCGCGAGTGCGCGGCAGGTGCACGGCGACCACGTCGTCGTGCACCGAGACGGCTGGGATGGGTGGCTGCGCGTCGGCGCCGCGGATGGTCACGTGGCCCCGGAGCGCGGGACGGCGCTCGCCATCACCGTGGCCGATTGCGTCCCCATCTTCATGGCGCACCCCTCGGGCGCAATCGCGCTCCTTCACTCCGGGTGGCGCGGCACCGTGGCCGGGATCCTCGACCGCGGGATCGCGGCACTCGCGAAGTGCGGCTTCGCCGCCGGAGATCTGGTGCTGCATCTGGGTCCGGCCATCTGCGGCTCCTGCTACGAGGTGAGCCCGGATGTCTATCACCAACTCACGGGACGATCCGTCTCCCGCCCCACATGTGTAGACCTGCGCGCGCTCATCGCGGTACGCGCGCACGCGCTCGGCGTGCGGCAGGTCACGACGAGCGCGTACTGCACGCGCTGCGACAACGACCGTTTCTACTCGCACAGAGCGGGCGATGAGGGAAGGCAAGTGGCGGTGATGGTGAGTTAGGAGCTTTGAGCTGTGAGCTTTGGGCTCTGAGTAGCTGTGAGTCGAGGATGGGATCAAAGGGGTCAGAGGCGATTGATCGCACGCGATCAATCGCCTCTGACCCCTTTGATCCCAGACCGTGAGCCCGACCATCCAGGGAGCGTCGAGCTCATAACCCCACTCACAGCCCAAAGCTCACAGCTCACTCGCCTTGACTCTACCTAAGTCCAAGTCTAGATTCATCATCGGTTGCCCTTCGCTGCTGGCGGCGGGCAGAAATGTGGGGATGCCGCCCCACATTTTTTGTTATTATGGCTTGTGATGCAACGTGAACGACGCGCTGGAACAGCTTGTTGCTGCTGAGCTTGATCACCTGGGCTTCGATCTCGTCGAGATGTTGAAGGGTGGGTCGCGCTCGCGGCCGACGCTACAGGTGCGGATCGACCGCCGTGACGGGCAGCCCGTCGCGGTAGACGATTGCGTGGTGGCGTCGCGGGCGATCGAAGCGCGGCTCGATGCCGAGCAGCCGGTCGGCGAGCGATATGTGCTCGAGGTATCGTCGCCCGGAGTCGAGCGGGCGCTCAAGCGTCCGGCCGACTGGCGCCGGTTCGTGGGTGAGCAGGCGAACGTCCTGAGCCCCGCGCTGGGCGGGCGCCAGGAGGTGGAGATCGTCGACGTGGAAGGAGAGCCCGGCACCGAGGTAGTGACGGTCCGCACGGCGCGGGGTGAAGAACAGCGTATTCCGCTGGCCGAGGTGCGTGAGGCTCGGTTGGCTTTTCATTGGTAAGCGACGGACAGCAGATAGGGAGTGCCCGATGGTCAGTTCCGGCGACATTCTGAGCGCGTTCCGCGAGATCGCGAATACCAAGCAATTGGATCGCGCGGAGCTGCATGCGCTGTTGGAGGACGGGATCCTCGCAGCGCTCGCGAAGCGGTACGGGCCCAACGTGGAAGCCGACATCAACATCGACGACCAGACGGGCCAGATCCAGATCATCCGGCTGCGCTACGTCGTCGCGGAAGTCACCGACCCGAGCAAGGAGATCTCGCTCGAGGAGGCGCGCTTCTACGATGAGGATTATGAGCTCGGCGATGTGATGGAGGAGGATGTCCCCTTCGCCGACTTCGGGCGCACGGCGGCCCAGGCGGCGAAGCAGCGGATCATCCAGCGCGTGCGTGAGCGCGAGCGGACCCGCATCCGCGACGAGTTCGCGGGGCGGGTGGGCGAGCTGCTCTCCGGCGAGGTGCAGCAGATCGAGCGCGGCAAGCTGGTGGTCATGCTCAACAAGTACCGCGAGGCGGAGGCGATCATCCCGTATCGCGACCAGAACCACCGGGAGCACTTTCATCAGGGTGAGCCGATCCGCGCCGTGCTGAAGCGCGTGGAGGAGACGCCCAAGGGGCCGCGGCTCATTCTCAGTCGGTCGGATGGGCTGTTCGTCATGGCGCTCTTCCGCCTCGAGGTGCCGGAGATCCAGCAGGGGATCGTCGAGATCCGCGCGGTGGCGCGCGAGGTCGGGAGCCGCACGAAGATCGCGGTCTTCTCGCGGGACGACTCCATCGACCCGGTGGGTGCGTGCGTCGGCCTCAAGGGCTCGCGCGTGCAGGCCGTGGTGAACGAGCTGGGCGGTGAGCGCATCGACATCGTACCCTGGTCGGCGGATCCGGAGCGGTTCGCGAAGATGGCGCTGGCACCGGCCAAGGTGGCGCGCGTCTTCAGCGACGGGACCGCGCACACCATTCAGGCCGTGGTCGATGAAGATCAGCTCTCGCTGGCCATCGGGCGGAACGGACAGAACGTGCGCTTGGCGTCGGAGCTCACCGGGTGGAAGATCGACCTCTACTCGAGCCGCGAGTGGCTGGAGCGCGCCGGTGAGGCGCCGCTCTTCGCGCCGCTTCCCGAGGAGGCGCAGTTCGAGGCCGCCGATGTCCGGCTCTCCGATCTCGAGGCGTTGGGACCCGCGACAGTGGCGGTGCTCGAAGAGGCTGGCTACCGGACGCTGAACGACATTATCGACCTCGAGCGCGAGGACTTTCTGCGACTTCCCGGGATAGCACCGGAAGAAGCTGATCGGATCATGGCGCTGCTGGACGAGCTGACGACCGAGGAAGGCGGCGCCGAGGGTCCGGAGGGAACGGCGGCGTAATGCTCGATGCCGCAGTCGAACGGCGGCTCTTGGGTCTGCTCGGGCTGGGATTGCGCGGGCGACTCGCGGTCGTGGGCGTGGAGCAGGTCCGCGATGCTGCTCGGCATGGGAAGTTGAAGCTGGCGGTCATCGCGTCCGACGCTTCCGGGAACAGCGTGGACAAGGTGATTCCGCTACTCGAAGCGAAACGGATACGTTTCATTGAAGGACCGACGGCGGCAGCACTCGGCACGGCACTCGGCAGGCGGCCGATGGCCGCGATAGGAATTGTGGACGGCAATCTCGCGCGGGGGATTCTCGACGTCGCGGGACAGGGCTCGGCTGGAGCTCGATAGGAGGGTTGGTTTGATCAAACTTCGTGTGCACGATCTGGCAGGTGAGTTCGGCGTTTCGAGCGACGAGCTGATGAACATGCTGCGGTCGATGGACGTGCCGGTGCGCAGCCATCTGAGTCCGCTGAGCGATGATCAGGTGGCGCGTTTGCGCGCACGCTGGGAGCGGGAGAAGCGTGCGCGCACCGAGAAGGCGGCGCCGGCCCCGCGTCGGCGGCGTGGGCGGGCGGCATCCAGCACGTCAGCGTCTGCCACTCGCGCGCAGGAGGAGACAGAGGTTGCAGCCGCGGCGCCGGCGGACAACGGTGTCCGGCGGCGCCGTCGTAAGGCCGCGGATGTCGTCGCGGCTGCGGAAGAGCGCGCGGCTGCCGACGCGGAAACGGAGCAGATGGCCGAGGCTGCCGCGCCGCCCGCCCCTCCCGCACGTCCGGCACCGAAGGAGGCAGCTCCGCCTGCACCGGTGGTCGAGCCGCCCGTCAAGGCGCAGCCGGAGATCCGACAGCCCGAGCAGCCGGCGGCAGTCGAAACGCCCGAGCCTCGCGAGGTCGAGCGTGAAGTGCCTGCGCGTCCTGCAGCGGCCGAGCCGGCCGTTGCACCCGTGCCGCCCGCTCCCGTACGGCCACGTCCGGTGATCCCGCCGCGAGCTGCGCCGCGCCCGGAGGCGGCGGAGCCCGAGCCGGCACCCGCCCCGATCCCGGAGCGGCCCGCCGCCGCTGCGCCGCAGGCCCCGCCGCCGAGTTCGGCACGGCCGGCCCCGGCTGCACCGGAGTGGAAGCGTCCGCGCCCAGTGGTACCCGGTCCTCCGCGGCCGCGACCCGTCGCGTCCGGCGTCCCGTATCCCGCTCGCCCGGTTGCGTCCGCTGCGCCAGGCGCCGCGCCGACCATGCCGCCGCGACGCGAGGAGAAGCGCGGTGGGAAGCGGAAGAAGAGCAAGCGTGGCACGGTCGATCAGGAAGCGGTGACGGCGAACATTTCGCGCACCATGACGGCGATGCGCGGCGCGCCGTCCCGGCGCGGTCCCCGTCGCTCCGGCGAGCCGTCGTTCCGCGAGGAGCAGCAGGCGTTGCGCGCGGCGGAGGCCGAGCGCGAGCGCACCACCGTGCACGTCAATGAATTCATCACGGTGAGCGAGCTCGCGAACATCCTGAAGGTTCCGGCCACGCAGATCGTCGCCTTCGCCTTCAAGAACCTCGGGCTCATGGTCACGATCAACCAGCGGCTGGATTTCGACCAGATCGAGCTCATCGCCAGCGAGTTCGGCTTCCACGCCGTGCGCGAGGCGGAGTACGCCGCGCCCGTGGAGGAGGAAGAAGCGGAGCGCCCCGAGGATCTGGAGTCGCGCCCTCCGGTCGTCACGATCATGGGGCACGTCGACCACGGGAAGACGTCGTTGCTCGACTACATTCGCAAGGCGAACGTCGTCGCGGGCGAGGCGGGTGGCATCACGCAGCACATCGGTGCGTACCACGTGACGCTCAACAATGGTCGGCAGATCACGTTCCTCGATACGCCGGGTCACGAGGCGTTCACCGCCATGCGTGCGCGCGGCGCACAGGTGACGGACATCGTCGTGCTCGTGGTCGCGGCGGATGACCAGGTCATGCCGCAGACCATCGAGGCGATCTCGCACGCGCGAAACGCGGGCGTGCCGTTGGTCGTCGCGATCAACAAGATCGATCTGCCCTCTGCGAACGTGCAGAAGGTGAAGCAGGATCTGTTGCAGCACGGCGTCGTGCTCGAGGAGTTCGGCGGCACCACGCTGGCGACGCCCATCTCCGCGAAGAAGGGGACGAACGTCGAGGATCTGCTGGAGCAGGTGCTGCTGCAGGCCGAGATCCTCGATCTCAAGGCGAACCCGAACCGCCGCGCGGTCGGCACCGTGGTCGAGGCACAGCTCGATCCCGGCAAGGGACCCGTGGCGACCGTGCTCGTGCAGAACGGCACGCTCAAGCTGGGCGACGATTTCATCTGCGGCATGTACTCGGGCCGCGTGCGCAACATGTTCGACGAGCGTGGGAAGACGGTGCAGGAGGCCGGCCCGGCGATCCCGGTGCAGGTGCTCGGCATGGACGGTGTGGCGATGGCGGGCGACCAACTCCTCGTGCTCGAGGATGCCACCGCGTCGCGCGACATCGCGCAACGCCGTCAGCGGCTCGATCGCGAGGCGAGAAGCCGCCGGACCGCGCGCACGGCCGTGTCGCTCGAGGACTTCATGTCGCAGGCAGCGGCCGGCGAGGTGCGGACGCTCCAACTGCTCATCAAGGCGGACCAGGGCGGTCCGGCGGAAGCGCTGGCCGACGCGCTCGGGCAGCTCTCGACGGCCGAGGTCAAGGTGGATGTCGTCCACCGCGGCGTCGGTGCGATCTCGGAGAGCGACATTCTGCTCGCCAAGGCGTCGGGAGCGATCATCATCGGCTTCCACGTGCGTCCGGACACGAACGCGCGCGCGGCCGCCGAGCGCGAAGGCGTGGACATTCGGCTCTATCGCGTGATCTACGAAGCGGTGGCCGATGTGCGCGCCGCGCTCGAGGGGATGCTGCGTCCGGAGGAGCGCGAGGTCACCCTCGGCGAGGCCCAGGTGCGCGAGCTCTTCCGCGTCCCGAAGGTGGGGACGGTGGCCGGCTGCTCGGTGCGCAGCGGCGTGATCAACCGGCAGGGTCGCGTGCGGATCATTCGCGACGGCGTGGAGATCTACGACGGGGTGATCGGCTCGTTGCGCCGCTTCAAGGAGGACGTGCGCGAGGTGCGCGAAGGCTTCGAGTGCGGCATCGGCATCGAGAACTTCAACGATCTCAAGATCGGCGACCTGATCGAATGCTACCGCACCGAAGAGGTCGCGCGAACGTTGTAACGCGGGCGGCGGGATGCGCTGTGCGGGATGCGGGAACGGCTCGTCGAGTGAGCCACGCTCCCCCGAGGCAGTTCCGCTTCCCGCCTCCCGCCGCCCGCATCCCGCATCCCTGATTTCCTCATGCCTCACGATCATCGGCGAGCAGACCGCGTCGCGGAAGCGATTCGCGAAGTGGTAGCCACTTCTCTGACGGAAGGCGTCAAGGACC